>NZ_CP007264.1:988178-1317570 GCF_000585495.1 Thermococcus nautili | reverse complement strand
AATGCTCATATAGATTATTTTGTTAACACCTTTGGGATAGAAAGAGACAAATTTAAGAGTATCTTTGTTGGCGCTGATAATAGTGTATTTTATCCGAGGTACATTGAAAAGGACAACGAGATTTTTGAAGTATTTTACTATTCTACATACCTTCCTCTTCATGGAGTAAAATATATCATCGAGGCCGCCAAGAAATTGGAGAAGTATTCTGACATTCATTTTAATATAATCGGTAAAGGCGTAGAATATGAGAGAATAATTAGATATGCCAAGAAATTAAACTTACAAAACATCTCATTTAGAGAGTGGATTCCATATGAGAAATTGCCGATGGAAATAGCAAAAGCTGATGTCTGTCTCGGTGGACATTTTTCGGATATAGATAAAGCTAAACGGGTCATAGCTGGAAAAACATTCCAATTCATTGCAATGCGAAAACCAACAATAGTCGGGGACAATCCAGCAAATAGAGAGCTACTTAAAGATAAAAAGAGTGCATTATTTGTGGAACATGCAAACTCCGATGATTTAGCCGATAAAATTTTAGAATTAAAAGATAACGAAAAATTGAGAGAAAAAATTGCATATGGAGGATATGATGTATACAAAAAGAAAGCTACTCCTGAGAGAATTGGGAAAGAGATCGTGAATATAATCAACAAGATGCTCAATTAGGTGGATAAAATGAAGGTTGGAATTATCGCAGATAGGTTGAATAGAACGTCAATGGGAGTTGGTGCTTATGTTTATAACTTAATAAACGAAATTTCAAAAATTAATAGAGATATTCTCTATTTAGTAAACTATGAGGAAAATAATTTATTTCTCGGATTAGACAGGATAATTATAAAAAATCCATTTGAAAAATTTTCAAAAAAACTCCCGTATTATCTTTGGCATATTTATTTAAACTATTATTTGATTACAAAGAAGTTAGATTTAGATATTATACATATTCCAGAAAATCCAACTATCATTCAAAAACTAAAAAGCTATAAGAAGGTAGTTACAATCCACGACGTTATGCCATATCTTTTCCCGAAGTTCTATCATTTAGCACTTCGTTATACTTATAGGTTTCTTCTTCCAAGAACTCTCAAAACTGCTGATGCAATTATTGCAGATTCACATAATACTAAGTTAGACATCATAAAATATTTCAAAATTCCAGAGGAAAAAATCAGAGTTGTTCACTTGGGAGTTGATGAAGACTACAAGCCATTACCAGAAAATGAAGTCGAAAAAATCAAACAAAAATACAACCTAAACTATCCATTTATATTGTACGTTGGGGGTTTAGCACCAAACAAAAATGTTTCAACTCTCATTAAGGCCTACTATAAACTTAAAAAGAAAAAATTTGAACATAAGCTATTAATAACGGGTGTAAAGAGATACAAATACGAGGATATTTTTGAACTTATTGGCAAGCTTAATCTACAGAGAGATATTATTTTCACTGGTTATGTTCCAAGAGAAGACTTGCCATCGCTATATAATGCCGCAGATTTATTTGTTTATCCATCTTTATACGAAGGGTTTGGCTTGCCCCCTCTGGAGGCCATGGCTTGTGGAACGCCAGTTATAACATCAAACACTTCATCTCTGCCAGAGGTCGTTGGTAATGCGGGAATAATGGTCAATCCCTATGATGTTAATGGTCTGACTAAAGCAATGTACGAAGTTCTAACTAACAAGGGATTGAGAGAGGAACTATCTAAAAAAGGTTTAAGAAGAGCTAAGCTATTCAGCTGGAGAAAAACAGCAGAAGAAACCTTAAAAGTATATGAAGAAGTATATAATGGAACATAAAGGTGTAGGGATATGAAAATTAAAAGTCCTCTTAAAATGAACGATTGGGATATCAAAAGCTTTCTTATAGTAATATTCAGTATTCAGTTAGCATATCTTGGAATATTTAGCATGAACAAACTTGGTATTGAGATTCCATTTTTAAGACAGATTCTAGGTTTTGTGTATATCACATTTATTCCGGGATATTTACTTCTTAGGATACTTAAAATACATAAACTAACATCCGAGGAGAGTTTTATGTATGCTGTTGGGCTTAGCTTGTTTTTTGATATGTTTGTTGGGTTCCTAATGAATATGTTTTATCCAATGCTTGGAATAACAGATAAACCTATCTCAGAAATTCCAATTGTGGTTACGTTCACCCTAGCAACCTTGCTACTGTCGATTTGGGCATATTTTAGAGATAGAGACTACTGCAATCCAGATTTTATTAATTTGAAGGATATTTTGTCTTCACAATTTTTGTTCTTGAGCTTGATACCATTTATGGCAATATTTGGGACGTATTTAGTAAATTATTATGCTAACAATATCTTATTAATGGTTATGATTGTTGTCATTGCTTTAGTCGTTTTGTTAGTTGGATTTGCTGATATAATTCCCGGAAAATTATATTCTTACGCTATTTGGATTGTAGCTATTGCTCTAATATGGCACATAACGTTAATAACTGAGTACATACCTCCGCTAGATGCGATAGGGGAGTACATTGTCTCTGAGACCACCATAATTAACGGAATTTGGAACCCTTCATATGAGTTCTTATACAAAAGTGATATTCCAATGTTTAGCTTGTCCTACTATAATACTAGCTTGGTTTGTGCCATATTATGGCCCATATACTCTTTGATACTGAAGTTGGGTTTAAATGAGATTTACAAGATTATTGGGCCTGGCCTTTATAGTTTTACTGTACTCGCAACATACAAGGTATTTTTGACCTTTTACAGAGATTACCAAGAAAAATTTGGGGGCATGAACGAAAATAAGCTAGCGGGAATCTCCGCTTTGTTAGTATGTGTAATCATGCCATTTTATAGAATAGTTCCTCTAATCTCTAAGCAATCGATTGCAGAGTTATTTTTTGTTCTGATTTTACTATCGCTTTTTAGTGTCAAAAAATATACATTACTCTTATCCTTAATATTTACTTTCTCCATGGTTATCTCCCATTACTCGTCATCCTTTATATATTTGGTGGGACTTGCATTTGGAGGCGCATTTTTGAGATTATTTCCTAAAGAGGCTAATGGAAAATTATTTTCTACGTATATTAATAAACAATTAGCTCTCATAATCTTGTTTGGAATAATTGTTCACATTGCATGGTACTCAAGCGTAGCAACTTCCTTAGTGTTTAAGGCATTAATTATTCAGATAGATACAATCGCTCAAGTTATAGTGCAGTTAAAATTATTCGTGTTAGAATTCTCAAGAGGTGCATACATCTTAAGCAAAGAAAGTGGAGATATATATCATGAAATAACAAGATTTCTATATTTATACATCCAGTTTATAATTGCTATTGGGGTTATAGGATGCTTCCTATATCAGATTAAACATATTCATACAAAAAATGAAAACAATAAAGTCAAATGGTATGTTTACTTAGGCTTTTCAATATATGCAATAGGAATGTTAGTGGCAACAATAATTGTTCCATACTTTGCTGTTGTAGACCCGAGAAGATTGTTCCATATGTTTTCTTACATTATTGGAGTTTTTTACTCTTTGGGTCTTTTATACCTAGCAAGAACGGCGTTAAAGACGCCTTCACAAGTTATAAATTATGTTAAAATAACATCTATTGCCGGAATAGTGCTATTATTGTTGTTCAGTAGTGGATTTATATATGAAATCACAAAAGATCATCCCAATTCAATTTCTCTAAGCTACAGTTCGGTTAACAAGAGTGATAATCCTCAGATAGTTGCTAGCTTTTATATGGGGTATGTAGAAAGGTTAGATGTTATTAGTGCTCGGTGGTTATATAAGTACCATTTACCATCTCAGATATATAGGGTTGATGTAGTTGAAGGTGATCCTGAATTTACAGTTTATGGCGGGTTTATACAAGAAGAGATCTATATCTATCATGCATCCCCTGAATCAACCACAATTAAAGAATCTTATCTTTACCTTTCATACCCAGTAACAAAGTTGAAGACTGCATGGACATGGGATCAGTTATTACAAGGAGTTCATCCGTACAGGTTTCCATATTCCCGAACCATAATCTCCCACAGTAAAATATACACAAACTCTGGAAGTGAAATTCTATGGTGTCCTTAATCTCAGGAACCTCATAGTATAGTACAAATAAATTCCAAATCCAACACCTTCCGTTATTAATGTTGCATAAGCCGCCCCAACATAGCTGTACTTGGGGATCAAAAGGTAATTAAATACAACATTTAGAGACGCCCCTATCGCTGTCCCAATGGTCACTATCTTCTGCTTATTTACAGCATTTAACAACGTGCTGGAAATCGTACTCACACAAATAACTAAGAACGTCCAGACCAAAACCGCTAAAACTTTTGTTGCTTCTAGATATTCGCTCCCATATATGAGTAATATTATCTTCTCTCTAAAACTCAAAACAAACAACACACCAGCTAAACCAAGAAGAAGAGATGCCAGAAACCCATAAATGTAGACTTTTCTGAGCTCTTCTATGGAATTAAGTGCATACCTCGACATTATCGGATACAGTGCCATTGACAATGGGTACGGTATCAAAAATATCAATCCCTCAATAAGATTACGTGCCGCATTGTAAATTCCTACTGCACTATCCCCTATCATAAAAGACAGCATAACAGTATCTGTTTTGAAGTACACAATAACAAATATTGAAGTAAGGGCAAATGGTAAAGATTCTTTCAGTGTTTCAACTAAAAACCCCTTGTCAGATAAAAACTTTGGCTTGTCCACCTTATGTATAACAAGAAATAAAGCTAAGAGAACAGCAACAGAGCTTGAAGCCAAGTATGGGACCGCAAAATATACGAGCTTTTTATTAAGGTAAATAAACATTGCAGTCAATACCAGAAGAAACACCTTCTCAATACTTCTAACCAATGCCTCATATTCCATCCTCTCAAACGCTCTAAAGAAGGATATAAAGAACGTTGAATACGAAAGCAAAATAGTGTAAATCCCGAATAGAAGAATCAAAATTTTTGTACTGTAGTCATAACCACCAAAATGGGATATCAAAACCAGAGCCAAGAACACTACTACAGCAAGGAACACTTTAAATATGGAGAAAGTCCCCAGATACACCCCAGCTTTTTCCTTCCCCCTTGCAACCTCTCTGACTATCAAAGAACTCAAGCCAAAATCCGCTATTACTGTAAAAAATGATGTCAATGCCATTGCAAATGCCAACTTCCCATAATTCTCGCTTCCCAAATACCTTGCCAATAAAATTAAGGTAAGGAACGCAAGACCTTTGGAAACAACAGAGGCAACCATAAGCGCTAGCGTATTCTTTGTTATTGTCCTAACTGCAGACATTGCAACTCCTCCGAAAATTGGAAAATCAGAAAAGGATTCATACCCTGTTCTCTGGCCTGAGGAAATAGTTCAGCTGATCCCTAATTATGTCCGTTAATCTATGCTCGGCCTTGAACCCAAGTTTCTGTATCTTCCTTGTATCAGCCATTAGAATCGGAACTTCAGATGGTCTGAATCTGTTGGGGTCAAAGACCACCGGTATCTTGCCCTTGTCAGTGTGCACCCAGACACCCTCATCCTCTATTGTAAATTCTATCTCATTTTCCAGCATCATCCTGTCCAGTTTGGTTTTCTCGAATTTAACTCCAAACATTTCGGAATCGTCAATTTCAGTTGGATTCTCCACGACTTTGTTATTCTTCATGGTCTCGATTTTCTCAATCTTCCAACCCGCCTGTTCTAAGCTCAGGAGGATATAGCTCATGACGGAGTTGGTCCGCATCGAACCCTGGTTGTAGACGTCACCAGGTCTTCCCTTTTCCGCGAGCAGGCAGTAACCCCTGACGATGTCCATGACATGGCTCCAGTCCCTGAATGCATTGACGTTGCCAATGAGAATCTTATCCGTCTCTCCAAACTTGTACTTCATGACCTGATTAGTGACTACTGAGGTAACAAACATTATTCCCCTTCCTGCCCCCTCATGGTTGAATCCCCTTGAAACGATGGTCTTCATTCCGTAGGTGTAATAGTAGTTTCTAAATATGTATTCACCGTGAATCTTGCTGACGGCATAGGGTGACATTGGCCTTAGTGGATTGCCCTCGTTTATTGGAACCTCAGGGATTCTCTCGGGCTCGGGGGATACATGACCATACTTAGCTTTAACCCTATTGTACTGTTCCTCCGAGCTGATTACAAGACCGTACTCCTCACTGGAACCTGCAAAGACGATGGTGGGGTCGTAATCCTTTACCCTAACTGCTTCAAGCAGATTAGCAGTGCCAAGGGTGTTTATCTGGAAAGTCTCCAACGGATGGGTGAAACTCCTCGGAACAAAGGACTGCGCAGCGAGGTGGAAAATAACATCAGGTTGAGCTTCATCAATTGCGTTGGCCAAACCAGCTAAATCTAGCAAATCGGCCTCAATAAGTTTTACCTCATTGTATATGCCCCTATCTACGAGGTTCTTTGGTATCCTACCGTCGGCCCTTCTTCTAATTAAGCCATAAACGTTTGCTCCCTGGTCAATCAGGTATTTAGCCAAATAGGAGCCCACGAATCCACTAACACCGGTAATTAGAACATTTCTGTCATTCCAGCTCATAGCAACACCTCTTGACTTCCTACAGGTAGATACCTTTTAAGTTTTTCTCGATTTTGTGATACTTACTGAAATCTAGCTTTGATGTATTTATTGTCATGAACCAGCTTATATTTTCGAAGAGTTCAAATATTAAAGAGTCTACTGGTATGTAGTGATACTAAAAACAAATATCAACGTAACATATGCAATGTAATCATCCTGACCACAAGTGTAAACGGCAAAGCGCCGGATTCACTTCATTCACTTTTGAATTCCCCTATTCGTGTGTTTTGCCTTCGCTAGTGTAAAGAAGCTTTATTTCTTTTAAGTACTCTCTTAATCCCTCTCTCCATCCGGTCATTCTTAAGCCAAGCGCATGAAGTCTTGCATTCTCCAGCGCCGAAAACCTCGGCCTCCTTGCGAGCCGATTCAATTCGCTCGACTTTATGGGTTCAATTTCAACGGTCCAGCCAAGGATCTCAAAAATTGTCTTAGTGAACTCGTACCAAGAGCAGTAACCTTCATTCACCATGTGGTACACTCCATACTCTGATGGTTCAAGTCGTATGAACCTCACCAAAGTCTTCGCAACGTCGAGGGTGTGAGTCGGACTCATTACTTGGTCGTCAACTATCCTAAGTCTCTCGCCCCGCTTCGCCTTCTCAATGACCCAGTTCACGAAGTTCCCGCCCTTTCCACTTGCGCCGGCCTTACCGTAGAGGCTTGCGACACGGATAATGTAGTATTTGCTTGAGTAGTTCCGCGTGAAAATCTCCCCCGCAAGCTTGCTCGTCCCGTAGACGTTTATCGGGTTTGGAACGTCATCCTCGGCGTATGGTTCTCCTTTCTCCCCGTCAAAGACAT
The DNA here is from genome assembly GCF_000585495.1 of Thermococcus nautili. Taxonomy (NCBI): domain Archaea; kingdom Methanobacteriati; phylum Methanobacteriota; class Thermococci; order Thermococcales; family Thermococcaceae; genus Thermococcus; species Thermococcus nautili. The sequence continues at coordinate 1,310,123 of NZ_CP007264.1, read as the reverse complement.
AATCTGTGCTGATGTAAACGTTCACCGCTCCGATTTCCTCTGCAACCCTTGCAACGTTGAGCGCTCCAATAGCGTTAACAGTAAAGGCCCTCTCCGGATAGAGCTCAGCATCATCCACACGAACGTAGGCGGCCGTGTTGATTATGACGTCGGGTTTGACCTCCTTCAGAATCTTCAGGCTCTCGGAAACCGTCACGTCGAGGTCCCTGTGGGTCAGCGGGACGACCTCAAAGCCTGGCTCCCCCCGGAAGACCTTTACTAAGTCAGTTCCAAGCTGGCCGTTTGCCCCTATGATTGCGACCCTCATAGCATCACCTCAGAACACCCAGCCTCTCTTGATAGCCTCTTTCAGCGTCGGCCATTTTTTGTCTTTCTCTGAGACTATTGGTTCATCTACTAGCCAGTCTATGCCAAGTTCCGGGTCGTTCCAGATAATACCACCCTCGTGGTCGGGAGCGTAAACGTTGTCCACCTTATAAACCACGTCTGCAACATCGCTTAGCACGACAAAACCGTGGGCGAAGCCCCGGGGAATATAGAGTTGCCATTTGTTGAACTCTGATAGGATAACTCCCACCCACTTTCCAAACGTTGGTGAGTTCCTTCGTAAGTCAACGGCAACATCGTAGATTATTCCCCGAACAACGCGGACAATCTTGGCCTGAGCATAGGGTTCACGCTGAAAGTGAAGTCCACGCAACACGCCGTAGCGCGAGCGGGAGTGGTTGTCCTGGACGAACTCCCCCTTAATGCCCGCCCTCTCGAAGTCTGGCTTTTTGTATGTCTCCATGAAGAAGCCCCTTTCATCACCAAAGACCTTCGGCTTGATAAGAACCACGTCTGGAATCTCCAGCCTCTCGAACTCGAAGGGCATGGTTACCACCCTAGCTTCCACGGCGTCGGGTGGAGAACTTTTTCATTCACCAGCAGTCTCCACCAGTCCTCGTTCTTCAGGTACCACTCAACCGTCAGCCTTATACCTTCCTCGAAGCTCACCTTTGGACGCCACTTTAAGTCCCTCGTTATTTTCCATGAATCAAGGGAGTACCTCAAATCGTGTCCGGGCCTGTCCTCAACGAACTCTATGAGTGATTCATCCTTGCCGAGAAGCCTGAGAATCGTCTTGACGACTTCAAGGTTTGTCTTCTCCTCTCCGGCAGAAACGTTGTAGATTTCCCTTGGTTCGCCCTTCAGCAGAACTCTCTCGACAGCTCTCACATGGTCCTCCACATAAATCCAGTCCCTCACATTCTGACCAGTTCCATAGATTGGAACTTTGAGCCCCATACTCGCTCGTATTATCGTCTTGGGTATGAGCTTCTCTGGAAACTGGTATGGGCCGTAGTTGTTGGTACAGCGAGTTATTGATGCGTTCAGATTATAAGTTCTCGCCCATCCAAGGACTAAGGAATCGGCGGCCGCTTTCGTCGCTGAGTAGGGGGAGGAAGGCTTCAGCGCGTCCTCCTCTCTAAATGAACCCTCCAGTATGTCCCCGTAGACCTCGTCTGTGCTTATATGGACGAGTCTCACCTCTGGGTTCTCCTTTCGTATTGCCTCAAGGATTGTGTAAACGCCCATCACGTTGCTCCTTATGAAGTGGTCGGGACTTGAGATGCTCCTGTCCACGTGGCTTTCAGCGGCAAAGTTTACGACTGCGTCAACCTGCTTTACGAGCTCTTTTATGAGTTCGAAGTCCGCTATGTCACCCTTCACAAAGGTGTAGCGAGGGTCGTCTTCAAGGTCTCTCAGGTTGGCTGGGTTCGAACCGTAGCCGAGTTTGTCAAGGTTGATTATCTCCCAGTCAGAATGCTCTTTAAGGACGTAGCGGATGAAGTTGCTCCCTATGAAACCCATTCCTCCCGTTACAAGGAGTTTCATCCTTCCACCTCACAGTATTATCCTTGAATTGTCACCAACGACGAGTTTCTTTCCAAAGGGGTGTGTGTTGCCCTTTTGAATCTTAACGCCTCTGCCAATGACGCTTTCGACGATTCTGCCTGCGTTCCGAATTTCACTGTCCGGGAGGACTATTGAGTCTTCTATTTCTGTGTTCTCGATGATGACGTTGTCGCCGATGCTGGTGTACGGCCCTATGTATGAGTTCCTGATTCTGACGTTTCTACCGATTATTACCGGACCTTTTATGACCGTGTTCTCGTCTATCTCGCTTCCCTCACCGATGACAACCCTTCCATGAATCCTTGCCTCGGTTTGAACTCTCACGTCTGGTTTCAAGTCGTCGAGTATGAGCCGGTTGGCGTCAAGCAAGTCCTCCGGCTTCCCCGTGTCCTTCCACCAGCCCGTAACCTTGGTCCATCCTACCCTGTAGCCGTGGTCGATGAGCCACTGGATGGCGTCGGTAATCTCAAGTTCGTTTCTCCAGGAGGGCTTTATGTTCTGGACTGCCTCGTGGATTACAGGCTTGAAGAAGTATATCCCGACCAAGGCGAGGTTGCTCGGCGGGTTCTTTGGCTTCTCAACAAGCCTCTTGATAGTTTTTCCGTCCTCGCTAAGCTCGGCGACGCCAAACTGCCTTGGGTCTGGGACCTCCGTGAGGAGTATGCTCGCGTCGTAGTTTCCCTTCTCGAAGTGTTCCCTGTGTCTAACTATGCCCTCCCTCAGGATGTTGTCGCCGAGGTACATGACAAAGTCATCGTCGCCCAGAAAGTCCCTTGCAACGAGTATTGCGTGGGCCAGACCCTTCGGGTTTCCCTGATAGATGAACTCTATCTCCGCGTCCCAATCCCTGCTTAAGACGGTCTCTTTTACCTGTTTGGCGTTTGGGCCGACTATTATTCCAATTTCTTTAATTCCGGCTTCGATAACGTCCTCGATGGCGTAGAACAACACTGGCTTGTTGGCAACTGGAATTAGTTGCTTCTGCTGGGAGTACGTCAAGGGTCTAAGTCGGGTTCCGTGACCGCCAGAGAGAATAAGTGCCTTCATCAAAATCCCCCCATAAAATCCGGCTAATTATTGATTTTATAAACCTTCACATATCCGTTGTCATAAACCAGCTTATATTTTTCAGATTGTTCAAACACCAGAAGCCTAACTAACATGGTATCTTTCAGAGAGGAAGGTATTAAAAAGCAAATATCCGGAGTTACATAGGCAATGTAATTATCCTGACCATAGGTGTAGACAATGTTTCGTCCTGAAGGCATCTCAATCACGATGTTTTTAAGCTCTCTTTTAACGTTGCCATAAACAAGGGTTGCTTTAGTGTTGTTTTCATTAAACTCTACAAATATTTTTGCATTAGCTACAGAATATACTCTTAAGTTTCCAACTGCGCCCTCCAGTACAAAAGGATAAACACTAATTTTCACATTTGGCGGATAATACCTGTTTATGGTACTCAGTTTTAGCAATAAATCGCGACTAACCACAACATAGTCAATAGTGATATTCTTTCCAGTGTTTTTTCTTGCAATCTCTTTGGTTCTTTCTATGAGCTTCATGGATTCTTTTTCACTGACTCTAAGGAACCAGGCATATTCACCTCCCCTCTGATAAATATTATCGCTCGTAGTCTTTACGCCAAATGCCTGAATCCAGTGACCCCAATCCCACCAGTTAAACACCGTTGTATTTGGTATATTATGGCCCATCCACTCCACAGCATCCAGCCATTCGTCGTTTGGAAGAGGTGGCATGGAGACGTATTTTTTGGCTTCAACAAAAGTAGGAACTGTGGCAATTAACAAAATTGAAAGCAATACTGCTATAGCTTTGTTTTTGTTGGAAATTTTTGTTTGCAGTATATCAAGCAGGCAATCAAAGAACACCGCCGATAGGAACGCCACCCCGAAGGACATAAGATACGTCAGTCTAATTGTCGCAATTCCAAGGAAGGCTCCTATTGCAAACAATATCAAAAACAGCAGGTTGAGCCTTCTCTGAATTTTTGTTGAGGACCTTGCTATTCTATATCCAACAACTGCACCACCTAAGAGCGCAAAAATTAATAGACTTGAGAAGAACAGCCGCAGCACGTCAGGCGACGTTGCTTTGCTCTGGGCTGAGAGCCAATAGGAATTCGGATTCAATAGATATGCTGTAAATTTATAAAATTTATAAATCAAATACCCCACAAGAGAGTTTTGATTATCTTCATGAAGAATTCTTTTAGAAAAGTATAATGCTCCAAGAGCAACCAAAATCAAAGATATACCGTATAGTACCTTTTCTTTTTTTCTATATCTAAAGATAACAACCGCCAACAACAAAAATACCAGATCAAAAATACCAGCAATCAAAAAGGGAACAAAGAGATATATCTCTTTCAACTGATAATCACTCCAAGGCCAGTAAGTCCCAACAGACATTCCGCCCAACAGGAGCACTGGTACCATCAGAGTTGCAATCAAAAACTCGTTCTTCCTTGGCTTAGCAGTCAGTGGCGCCAGTATAAGGTATGTTGAAACAACCAAAGAAAACTCACCAAACCCGTCGAAGGTTATAATTGACAGATAAAGTGAAACTGCCAGGTAGCTTCCCAATACAATGGCCTTACCTTTATCCAACCGTTTCTCCTTTAGTATCAGTATTGTGGCATGAAGAAACATCAGCATGAACAATGAACCTAAAGTGTCCTTCCAGATTCCACCAGCATGTGTTCTGTAGACATGTGCCCCCATAACTGAGAGAAACAGCGACGCAAAAAAGCCTACTCTCCAGTTAAAGGCATCTTTACCCATCTTATAAACAATTATCACCTGAAGAACAAATATCACCAGAGGGAGATAGATTCCCAGAGTCCATAGATTCACATGGAATATCTTCCCAAGGTACCCCCAGAGCAGTGGAAGAAAGTACTCATTGTCACTGAATCTTCTAACAGTGGTGACTATCATCGGGTCAATGTCGTGAACACTTCCACCGCTGGCGAAATAAACGGCCTGCCTGTAGTAGAAATAAGGGTCATATGCCAAGATTCGGTGCCACTTTAAAGTTTGAACCCTCAGATACAGCCCCAGCACTATCGGGATGAGCAGGGAGAGAGTTTCTTTTTTATTCTTTAGAAAAGACAGCAATTGCTTGTTAGTCATGCACTAATCACCTCAATAGTTCTCTGAGATACCTTTCAACATCGCCTCCCAAGTCTTGTCTGGCCAGAGCAACTTCAATGTTTGCTCTTATAAATCCTAATTTTGTTCCCACGTCGTATCTTCTTCCCTCAATTTCTGAGGCGTATACCCTAGCGTCCCTGCTCACCAGCAATCTCAGCGCATCAGTTAGTTGAATCTCCCCGCTTTTATCAGGATGCACAGACCTAAGGGCATCGAAGATTTCTGGGGTTAAGATGTAACGGCCAACAATTGCGATGTTACTTGGTGCCTCCTCTGTGGAGGGTTTTTCAATCAAATCCTTAACCTCATAAAGACCCCTTTGAAGCTCTTTTCCATTGATAACACCATATCTGCGAACATCTTCCCACGAGACTCTCTCTACACCCAAGATGGGGGCATTCAAACGTTCAAATACCTCCATCAGCTGTTTAATTGCCGGTGTTCCGTTAAAAATAATGTCGTCCCCTAAGAGAACTGCAAAGGGTTCTCCGTTCACGTGCTTTTCTGCATACCGAATAGCATCCCCGAGGCCAAGGGGCTTCTTCTGACGGACATAGTATATGTCAACCATCTCCCCGATTTCTTCAATCTGCCTCAGTTCCTCAAGCTTTCCCTTTTCCCTCAGATAGAACTCCAGCTCAAAGCTCCTGTCGAAGTAATCCTCTATAGCGCGCTTTCCCTTTCCAGTAATTATAAGAATGTCATCGATTCCGGCCTTGATGGCTTCCTCAACAACGTAGTGGATGACGGGCTTGTCAACTATTGGAAGCATCTCTTTTGGCATCGATTTCGTTATTGGGAGCATTCTAGTGCCGAGTCCAGCCGCTGGAATAACGGCTTTTCTAACCCTCACCAGCATACCCCCTCGTAGGTTTTTGCGGTCTTTTCGGCCTTCCTTACACGCCTCCCGTCAATCACGATTTTCCCAGAGTAATCCAGCTCCTCAAACTCCCTCCACTCGGTTACAATGAGGATGGCATCACTCCTCCCGAGAACCTCCTCCCCCGACTTCGCGTACTCAATCCTATCACCAACGTCCGGATAAAAGCGCTTGAAATTCCCCATCGCCTTAGGGTCGTAAGCAACAACCCTCGCACCCGCCTCAAGGAGCTTCTTGATAATAACATACGCCCTCGTCTCCCTAACATCATCCGTGTCCGGCTTAAACGCCAAACCGAGAACGCCAATGGTCTTACCCCTCAACTCGGGGACATGCCTCCTGAGGAGCTCAATCAACTTCAACGGCTGCCTCTCATTAACCTCAACAACGGCTTTAAGGATGATGGGATTCTCTCCAATTTCTTCCGCCTTCCTGATGAGTGCCTTAACGTCCTTCGGGAAGCACGAGCCACCCCAACCAATTCCCGTCCTGAAGAAGTACGGACTAATCCTATGGTCCAACCCAACACCCTCAAACACCTTCCACGAGTCAATGCCAAGCCTCTTACAAATGTTCCCAATCTCATTGGCAAAGCTAATTTTTGTTGCCAGGAAGGCGTTTGAAGCGTACTTAATCATCTCAGCAGTCTTAATGTCCGTGAAGAGTTTAGGCGCGTCAATAGGCGCGTAAAGCTCCCCCAAAACCTCCCTCGTCCGCTCATCCAGGACTCCAATTACAATCCTATCCGGGTTGAGGAAGTCCTTCAAAGCCACGCCCTCACGCAGGAATTCAGGATTCATCGCAAGGCCGAAGTCTTTGAAAGCCTTTTTGCCCGACTCCTTTTCGATTATGGGCTTGACGACGTTCTCGGTTGTCCCGGGAAGAACAGTACTCTTGACGACGACAACGTGATAGTCATCCTTCTCGCGGAGGGCCCTTCCGATTTCCCTCGAAGCCTGCTCGATGTAAGTCAGGTCGATTGACCCGTCCTCGCGCGATGGAGTTCCAACGGCAATAAAAGTCACGTCCGAGTTGAGGATGGCCTCACGGTAGTCCTTGGTTGCCCGGTACTTTCCCCTGAATTCTCTCATGAGTTCTTCGAGGCCTTCCTCGTAAATTGGGGGTTGAGCCTTGTTTATCATCTCGATTTTCCTCTCGTCAACGTCCACGAAGATGACTTCGTTCCCCAGCTTGACAAAACCCATCCCAGTTACCAGACCAACGTAACCCGAACCGATAACCGAAACCCTCATCAACCACACCCCTATCTAATTCTCATCGACATCAATACTGTTTATACGGATTAATTTATATCCTTAGCCTAACATCCAATCAAGTACCATTCCACTATATAACATTGTGGGTAAATACATGATAAAGACCCTTGCTAAAGCTTAAGTACTGTTTTTTTAAACATTTTCCGAGTTAAGATAACTAGGATTACAAAAACCCCAACCGCGGCTGTAACCGCCACCTGCGCCGGAGCGGAGCCCGCGTAATCCAGGGTTTCCCTAAGCAGGGCGAACGCTACAATTGTAATCCCCAAGACCGCGCCGGCAATCCGTCCAAACCTCACTCTGGAGACAAGAACAACGGCCCCGCCAACAATCAGCGACTCCGGAAAGAGGGCCCCGAGGAGTATGAAGGGAACCGCAATTAACTCCCTTCTCCCCGGTAGAAGCCTTCCCGTTAGAACGTCGTCGAGGAGGACAATGAGGGCCAGGGAAAAGGAAAGGACTGCAATCAATGAAGAGTAAGAGTACACCGTCGAAACCTGAACGGAGTTGCCCAGGTAGATGGCGTAGAGAAAGAACGCCACCAGCCCGGCGTCTCTTCTCTTCAGCGAGAGCAGCCAGGGCACTATCGAGAGCGCCCCCGCGTAAGTCCCGGCCCAGTAACCGGCGATTATCGAGAGTAAAACACCAATCACTCACATCACCCTCGCTATCTCTCTCAGGTAGTCGCTCGGCCCGAGGTCAATCGTGGGAACGAGGGCGTTGAAGCGTTTTATAAGCCTCTCCCGCTCCTCATAAGCTTTGTAAAGCCTCTCAAGGGTTTTCTCGTCAAGCGTTCCCGAGTAAAACAGAATCGGATTTGGAGAGAGGATTAGAACCCTGTGCCTCTTCCTGGCCTCGGAAACGGCCCTGTAAACGTTCCTCGGGTTGCTGAGGTCGGTTATGAGGATTATAAACGCCGGACCTTTAAGGAGTGAGAGCGCCTCAAAGATTCCGGGTGAGCCCTTTCTGCCCTTCATCATTGGAAGCACCTTTTTGAGGAACTCCCTGGCCCTGGAACCCACGCTGGCTGAGAACTCGAACCTGAGGCTCATGGCCTTCTCCTCGTGCTTTATGCCCAGGCTCCTCCTGATGGCTTCGAGCTGAGCCTGCCCCTTCCTCGCGGGCAGCAGTTTGGCGCTCACCTCGTCGTAAACGACGAGTCCAACGTTGTAGTTGTCGAGCAGTGCCGAAGCAAGCTGGAGAACAAGGGTTGAGCCGTAGTCAATCTTCGCCCGCCTTATTCCCTTCCTCATCTCCCTGGTGTTATCGAGGAATATGTAAACGTCAACGTTGTCCTCCCTGAGGAACTCCCTGACTATGAGCTCACCGAGGCGGAGGCTGGCCTTCCAGTCTATCCTCCTGAAATCGTCGCCGTGCTGGTACTCCCTCAAATCCTTGAAGTCGAGGCTCTCGAGACCGAAGAAGCGCCCTGTCCTGTAAAGCTCGGCTAGGCGGAGGTTTCTCTCAACCCTCGCCTCCTCCCTCAGCTCCTCCAGCGAAGGGTACGCCTGAAACCTGGCCCCCCCAAGGGTCAGCTCGTCGAAGTAGAGCCCGCGCCATTCCTCGACCCTGAGCGCGATTCTCTCTATCGAAACCTCGCCCTTCTCAAGCACCTTCATACGACCGGCCAGGGTTTTCTCCTCGCCCTCAACGAAAAAGGACTCCGGGAACTCAACGCTCAAGCCCCTCGCAGAAACCTCAGGACGAAGCCGGACGATGCTACCCGAGTTCTTAACCCTGAGCTCCAGGAGATACTCCTTACCGGCCTCAAGGGGCCCTTCCGGAAAAGCCGCGGATGCGCTGACGGCGAACTCCGTAGACGAGCGGAGGAGGAGCAGATAGATTAGCATCGCCAGGCCGAGAAACCCGGGGAGGACGTTGCCCGAAAGGTAGCCCTCAAGCATGAGGAGGAACGCAGTCATCACAATGAAGTCTTCCCTCTTCATGCGCTACACCGGCACCGGCGTTCTCTTGAGGATGTCCATGAGGACGTCTCTGGGCTTAAGACCTTCGAGCTCGTAGTCCACCCTAAGCACGAGCCTGTGTGCGAGAACCGGGAGTGTCATCTTCTTCACGTCGTCAGGGATGACGTATTCCCTGCCGTCGAGGAAGGCACTCGCCTTGGCGGCGTAGAGGAGGTGCTCCCCTGCCCTTGGGGAGGCGCCGAAGAGCAGTCTCTCGTCACTCCTGGTGGCGGAGATGAGGGCGTAGATGTACTCTATGACCTCATCGCTGACTGTAACTTTCCTTACCCCCTCCATGAGCCTGAAAAGTTCGCTTCCCCCGACGACCGGACGAACATCGCCGAAGTCGTTGGTGCTCTTTCTCCTCAAGAGCGCAAGCTCCTCCTCCCTGCTCGGGTAGCCCATTTCGACCTTGAGCATGAACCTGTCAATCTGGGCCTCAGGAAGGGGGTAAACACCCTCCTGCTCAAGGGGATTCATGGTCGCTATCACAAGGAAGGGCCTGGGAAGCTGGTGCGTTTCTCCCTCTATGGTGACCTGCCTCTCCTGCATCGCCTCAAGCAACGCTGACTGGGTTTTCGGCTGGGCGCGGTTTATCTCGTCGGCAAGAACGACGTTTGCAAATATAGGCCCTTTTTTAACAACCCAGTCTTTGACCTTCTGGTCGTAGTAGCGGACGCCGATTATATCAGCGGGGAGGAGGTCCGGGGTGAACTGTATCCTCGAGAAAGTGAGACCAGTCGCGGAAGCAAAGGCCTTGGCAACGGTCGTCTTTGCGACGCCCGGGATTCCCTCAAGGAGAACGTGTCCCTCGGTTAGCAGTGCAACTGCGAGGAGCTCTATAACGTCCTCTTTGCCAACCACAGCCTTTGAGAGCTCCCGTTTGAGGTTAGTTATGAAGGTTTTACCGTCCATGAGCACCACCCAGTTTTGAGCCGGTCTCGATTTCCTCAATCAGTCTTTTTAACTTATCCCCGTCGTAGCCCCTGGCCTCAAGCCTCCGGAGGATGTCCTCAAGGCTCTCCTCCGACCCGAAGAGCTTCTCAAGGATTGAGAAAACCAGACCCAGAGACCACGCAAGGAAGCGAAGCGCGAGGCCGGATTCAACAAAGAACACGACGAGCGCAACGAAAAGAACGTAGTAGAACACCAGCTTCCTGTTGACGGCCCTCTGTATGACGACGGTTCCGGAGGAGTACGGGTTCAGGTCGCGGTGGTGTGCCTCGTCTATGTAGAACGTCTTGGGGAGCCCCGCAATGAGGTTTCTGAGAAACGGCTCGTTCTCGTCAAAGAGGGCGTTCGTGAAAATCCCAGGGTCCGAAATTATGATTATCCGCCCTTTCCCGTAGGGCACCTCATCGGCGAGGGGGAACCGTCCGTAGGAACCCCTGAACATCGTCGCGTTGCTGGTGAAGAGGATGGGATTCTGAGCCCCGAGGATAACAGAAGGCTCGCGAAGGGCCACGAAGGGGACGCCCCTCGCAAGGGAACCCAAAACCTCCCGTGTAGCGGGGAGGCCGTTGAGGAACGTTATCGTGAGCGCTTTCTCACTGGAGACCCTCTGCTTTAAACCCAGCTCCCGAAGTATGGAGTTTCCCACGTCAGAGTCCGTGGCGAGTAGCAACGTGCCCCCCTTTTCAATGAACGAACGAAGCACCTCGAGTTCACCCGCCCCAAGCGAGACATCGGGCTCTATCATAACGAGCGTCGCGTTTCCCTCAGAGAACGAGGAGTAGGGGAAGAGCACGGGAACTACCTTGCCGGAGTGGTACAGGAGCGCTCCAAACCTTGAAGTTCCATCTGGCCCAGTGTTCAGAACGCTGTAGGGGGCATCACTCTTAAACCTGGGAACGCTCAGGGGCATAACTATGAGGGCAATCCCTACTATGAGGAGCAGAGCGTACGCCACCCTTCTCACAGCTCATCACCGATTATCGCCGATAGCAGAACCCTCGAAGCAGTTCTAACCGCACCGCGAACCGTTGAGGCCTTCGCCTTAATCCCTCTGTAAACCTCAAGCTCGTGAAGGGTCGTGAGGGTGAGCAAATCCTTTCCAAACGGGAACCGTCTAAACTCACCGAGGAGCTCTCTGGGCGTCGTAGACCTGGGCAATCCCCGGAGCCTCAGCAGGGCGCTGTAAACGAGGACGTAAACCTCACGCACGGAGGAGAAAGCCCTTTCCTTCAAGCCCCACTCCAACGAGCCCGAGTCCGGTTTTTCCACCCGCTCAGGGGAGCCTGAACTCTCCCTGCCAAACATACGGTACGCAAGGAACGCTATGACGAGCAGGGACACGAAAAGGGCAACCCTTGCCATCGGAATCAGCGGGGGAGTTATCACTAAGGTGTTTGACCTGGCGGGCAGGTATCTCTGGTTTCCCCTGAAAACTACGTAGACTTCATGGGGTCTGCTTCCTGTTGGTATTGTGAGCGTGAACTCCCCCTTCGAAACGAAGAGGCGGGAGTAAAAGGAACCATCCACGTAAACGTCGAGGGCAATCAAACCCCCGGGAGACGGAAGCAGGCGCCCCTCAACGGTTGCTTCTCCGGAGAAGGGGGAAACTTTGGAGACGGAGAGCTTTATTATGAGGGGAACCCTCTGGGGAACGAACTCTGTAAAGGCACTCGCGGGGGAGTGAACTTCATCTCCGAAGTAGAGAACGTCCACCCATACCGGGCCGGTTGTTTTAAGTGGAACAAAAAACTGCCCATCCCTATCCGTGAAGACACCCCTAGCGGTGCTTCCCCAGCGAACCACCAGGGGAGCGTTTTTGAGTGGGTTGCCCAGGGCATCGCTAACGTAGCCGCACACACCGGAGAGGTTTGCGCAGGTGCCGAAGGTAATGAAGACCGGAACGCGGAGAACCTCAACCTCAACCGTGTTCGAGCGGTGCTCCCCGGTTGCGTTTGTACCAACCGCGTAGACCTCGTAAACCCCAGTGGAGGGGAAAGAGTACACGTAAGAGAACTTCCCCTCAGCAACCGGAAGGAGAACCGAGTAGTTGCCAATATGGAGAACAACCCGGCTCATATTGGGGGCGTACCCAAAGATTGTAACGTTTTCCCCAACGAAAGGTCTTGCCTTGGAAACGAATATAGAGAACCTCAACCCGGCAGCTTCGTTGACGGCGTTCTCCTTTGAACGGAATTCGCGCGAGATTTCGACAACAAGCTCATCAAGGGCAGTCGTGTTAAGGGAAGCTTCACTACCGTTAACGCCGAAGGAAAACTCAGAGATAATTTGAAGGGAGTTTCTAACGAGGGAGATGCCATCCACAACAGATGCTATGTGCTGCCTCGCTACCTCGTAGTTCCCGCTCGAAAGTGAGGAGTTGAGGGAAGTGCTCCCGTTAACTATCAGCAGAACACCCTTCTCAAGCTCAACGAAGGAGCGGGCGAGGGTAAGGACATCGTTTGAAGCGTTGTAGGAGAGAAGCGTAAAATACGTGGAATTCGCAACGGAGAGCAGCTCCAAGGCATCTCCCACTGAGGCGTTGCCCTCCAGCACCCCAGAGAGAAGGGAAGCTGTCCTGTTGAGGAGATTGCCATAGTACACGTAGTAAGGAGTACTCAGAGGTGAGCCCGCCGAGGAGGGGGGAATCATCGTTAGGGAAAGCAACAGCAACAGGATTGCGGAAACCTTCTTCATAATACCCCGCGAACGGAAACGAGAAAACCTTTTATAAGGTTAGTGGCTCCCCCGTTCGTGGGGCGTAATGAAGGTAAGGGAAGCCTCGGGATTAACCCTTATGATAACCGGGCTCGCACTCGCAATCTACGGGTTCATGAACGTTAAAACCACCCTCACCAACCTTGGTATAGCCGGCGTTTTCTTGGGCCTCGTTGTGCTTACATTTAAATCCAGCGACTACGTAAAAAAGGAAAGCGTTCAGGCGATTATGGAGCCGTATCGGAGAGTTTTCTCAACCTTTGCGGACAACCTGTACCTCGAAGGAAACGCCGTCTTCATACCGCCCTACGAGAACCTTCCGAGGGGCGGACTCTTCGTGCCCCTCCACGATAAGTTTGAGCTTGACCTAGCGAGGCTTGATGAGGGAACTGTCTTCCTCACAGACGTTCCCAACGACCGGGCGATGGGGCTTTTCCTCGGACCCTTCGGGAGTTCTTTGGTAGAAAAATTTGAGGAGCACTTTGAGGGACCGCTCAATGGAGCCGGCAGCGGAGCCGTTGAGAGCGTCGCGGGCTCCGTTCTCCGATACCTTGAGCTAGCCGACAGGGTGTACATAGAGGAGAAAGAAGATGGATTTCGGGTGGTAATTCGACCAACAATCGGATGCAGACCAAGGAACTGCGAGAAGGCTCCCTGTCCAATATGCGCCTCAGTTCTACTCGCACTTGCAAAGGGAACGAATCAGGTGCTCGCCGTTGAATCCGTTGAAGAAAAGGACTACGGAATTGAAGTGACCGTCAGAAAGCTAGGAGGAGTCGAGAAATGGATGTAGAGGACTACATGCTCCTCTTCCTGTCAGTCTGGATTTTGATTTCTGCTCTGGCTACATCGAGCGTAAGCGTTTTCCTGACCCTAACCCTCATAGGCCTTCTAATAACCGTTGAGGTGGGAAGCCTCTTCCTGAGCAGGGAGCAGAAGGAGAGTTTAAAACCCCTCCTCGAGCTCCTGATAGTGGTGTTCGCAATCATCGTTATGGGACGTGTATACTCAATCCTCTCGGGGGGAAGGTAGTTGCGAGAGCCTCGGGGCGTATGGAAGTACTGGGACCTTGTGACGCTGATATGCCTCTCAGTCCTTCTGGACATCCTTATACTAGCCTTCCCAGACAGCCTCGCGAGAAAGGCCCTTGGTTTAGCGTTTGTGCTCTTTTTCCCAGGCTACGCATTTATTACCGCCCTATTTCCAGAGAGAAAAGAGCTCGATAACCTTGAGAGGCTCGCCCTGAGCTTCGGACTCAGCATAGCGATAGTTCCGCTCATCGGTTTGGCCCTGAACTACACCCCCTGGGGGATAAGGCTGAAGCCAATTCTAATCAGCCTAACTGCATTTAACATTATCTCCGCCCTCGCGGCAATTTACAGGAGGAAAAACGCAATTGAACCCTGGATTCCCTGGGTAACCCTGGAAGACATAAAACGGGAACTGGAGTGGGAGACCGCGAGCAGGCTCGATAAAGCCCTCACCGTGATTCTGATAATCGCAATTGTGACCTCCGTAGGAGTCTTGACCTATGTTGTGACCCATCCCAAGCCCGGAGAAGCTTTCACGGAGTTCTACATCCTCGGTCCAAACGGAAAAGCGAGCGACTACCCAACAGACCTCAAAGTCGGACAGAATGCAACGGTAATCATTGGCATCGTCAACCACGAGCACAGAAACGTGACATACTACGTTCAAATTTGGCTCGTGAACCTGACCTGGGACAACCAAACAAACACGACGATAATCCATGAGATGTATCCAATGCCCGGATGGTTTAACGTAACCCTCCCACCAGTTCCAGTCAACATCGAGGGCAACTGGACACCCCAATTCGAGACCAACTACACGTTCAGCATAGACAGACCCGGCAGGTGGCAGCTGTGGTTCCTCCTGTTCAAAGACAGCCAGCCAAGACTTCCCCCCGCACCGCAGGATGGAAACTACGCTGAGACCCCCGCAAGAGAGCTCATTTTGGGGGCCGTCAACGGAACAATTCAGAGCCTCAAGCTGAATATCTATGTCCATGAGTGACTAGTTACTTCCGAACATCGAAAAACATATAAGGGGTACTTCCAACATTATACGGTGTTACTAATGAAAGCAGTTAAGGTAGAACTTCGGATAATCGTTGTTGTAGTGGCGCTGATAGTAGCTGTCTCCGGAGCAGCCAAATCCCACTTCACCGACGCGGCAATCTCTAAGGGCAACACCGTGACAACTGCCGAGTTCGACATCGCCATAAGTAAGGACGGAAAGCGCTTCTACAACGAGCTCAAGCTCTTCGACCTGAGCAACCTGCTCCCCGGGGAGAACAGAAACGTGACATTCCTCGTCAAGAACAGGGGCACGGTCACGATGAACCGGCTGACACTGACGCTAAACGTCCGAAACTACGAGGTGAAGATGTCCCCGGCGGAGAAAGCCGTTGATTCAACCCCCGAAAAAGGAGAACTCGGAAAGTGGCTGGTTCTGAAAACAATCAGCGTGAACGGAAGAACAATCCCCGTGAACAGAACCCTCGACGAGCTCAGCGGGAAGACGATATCCCTGCCGGTAAAGCTCAAGCCGGGGGAGAAGGCTGAAGTAAGGATGACCCTTGAACTCCCGGCCAAGGCGGGCAACGAGTGTCAGACCGATGGAATAGACGTGACGCTGAGGCTCGACGCGAGCCAGTGAGCTTTTATACTTCCCCCACCTTCTCCCTCCGGTGGGAGCATGATTGGAATCATATTCGACATGGACGGCGTCATCTACCGCGGAAACCGGCCGATTGATGGTTCGCGGGGGGTAATCAAATACCTGAGGGAAAAGGGTATTCCATTCGTCTTCCTCACCAACAACTCGACCAGAACGCCAGAGACCTACAGGCAAAAGCTCCTCTCGATGGGCATAGACGTTCCGGCGGAGAGAATAGTTACCTCGGGCCTCGCCACGAGGCTCTACATGGCCAAGCATATGGAACCAGGGAAAATCTTCGTCATCGGGGGAGATGGCCTCCACGAGGAGATGAAAAGGCTCGGCTGGGGCGTTGTAAGCCTCGATGAGTGCAGGGAAGGAAAATGGAAGGAAATCGAGCACGTTGTGGTTGGTCTCGACCCCAAGCTAACCTACGAGAAGCTCAAGTACGGGACGCTGGCGATAAGGAACGGGGCGAGCTTTATCGGAACGAACCCCGACACCACTTACCCCGCGGAGGAGGGACTCTACCCTGGGGCAGGGGCAATAATAGCGTCGCTGAAGGCCTCAACTGACCGAGAGCCCCTAATCATAGGAAAGCCCAACGAACCGGCCTACGAGATAGTGAGGGAGAAGCTTGGACCAGTTGATGAAATCTGGATGGTGGGCGACAGGCTCGACACGGACATTGCCTTTGCTAAGCGCTTCGGCATGAAGGCGATAATGGTTCTCACAGGCGTGAGCACCTTAGAGGACGTTGAGCGGAGTGGAGTTAAGCCCGACCTCGTTCTGCCGAGCATAAGGGAGCTCTTGGACTACCTGAGGGTTGTGGAATGAAGGCGAGGGAGCTGATAGAGAGGCTAATCTGGCAGGAGAACGAACTCTACAACCTCTACAAGCTAGGGGAAACGTACGCGCTCTTCGAGAGACCCGAGCTGAGAGACACCTTCGCGCTCATGGCGGAGGAGGAACTCAGGCACCGCGAGACCCTGACGGGACTCCTGAACGAGGGGACCCTCGAGAGCCTAATCCTCGACTACATGGACGAACTGTCAATAGAACCGGTGTTGAGCGATGAAAGAGCCAAACCGGAGAGCCTTGAGGAGCTCGTTGTTGAGGCCGTCCTGAGGGAAAAGCACGCCTACGAAATGTACTCAAAGCTCGCGAAGCTCTTAGATGAGCCCTTCAGCGACCTGTTCATGCACCTCGCGAGGGAGGAGCTGACCCACGCGTACCGGTTGAAGCTGATATACGAGGCCATCTAAACCATCCATCGCCTTTTTCTATCCGTTCCCTACCATCCAAGGTGATAAGTCAGAATTCGTCAGGATGGCAAGTCAAGGCGGGGCAAGGTATATTAGGGAACCCGGCGAGAGTGGCGGTGCTGATAATTTTACCAATGGTCAGATTTATACACAGCTGTGTGTCAGGGGTGTTTATATGGCCGTTGAAAAAGTGATGAAAAGAGACGGTAGAATCGTACCTTTTGATAGGGAGCGTATAAGGTGGGCCATCCAGAGGGCAATGCTCGAAGTTGGAATCCACGACGAAAAGCTGCTCAATAGGGTTGTCAGAAGGGTCGTCAGGCGCGTCAACGAGCTCTACGACGGCCAGATTCCCAACATCGAGAACATACAGGACATCGTTGAGCTCGAGCTCATGAGAGCGGGCCTCTTCGACGTCGCCAAGGCCTACATCCTCTACCGCAAGAAGAAGGCCGAAATCAGGGAGGAGAAGAAGAAAATCCTCAACAAGGACAAGCTTGATGAAATCGACAAGCGCTTCTCCCTCAACGCCCTCCGCGTTTTGGCGAGCAGATACCTCATAAGGAACGAGAAGGGGGAGATTGTTGAGAGCCCCAGGGAGCTCTTTGAGAGGGTCGCCACCCTCGCGGTCATCCCCGATTTGCTCTACGACGAGCGCGTTTACGACAAAGACGGAAAGCACGAGCAGGATTTAAGCCGGGTCAAGTACTACCTTGAGCACTTCGAGGAGTTCGATGGGAAGTACTCAATCGGACGCTTCAAGCTCAACAAGTACCACTTCGAGAGGCTCGTGAACCTCTACCGCGAGCTGGCGGAGAAGGGCAAGATGAAGGTCTCGATAGACGAGTTCCTGGGCATGCTCGAGAACGGGGCCTTCGACGACTACGAGGCAGAAATAGAGGAGTACTTCAGGCTCATGGCCGGCCAGGTCTTCATGCCCAACACGCCGGCACTCATAAACTCTGGCAGACCCCTCGGAATGCTCTCGGCGTGCTTCGTTGTCCCAATAGAGGACGACATGGAGAGCATAATGAAGGCCGCGCACGACGTGGCCATGATACAGAAGATGGGTGGGGGTACAGGGCTCAACTTCTCAAAGCTCCGTCCTGAAGGCGATTTCGTCGGTTCTACGGCCGGAGCCGCGAGCGGTCCGGTTTCCTTCATGCACCTCATCGATGCCGTCAGCGACGTCATCAAGCAGGGAGGCGTAAGAAGGGGCGCCAACATGGGAATCCTGGAGGTCTGGCACCCGGACATAGAGAAGTTCATCCACGCGAAGGAGAGAAACACTGGAACCAACGTGCTCAGCAACTTCAACATCAGCGTCGGCATCTGGGAGGACTTCTGGGAGGCCCTGAAGGAGGGCAAGCGCTACCCGCTCGTCAACCCGAGGACCGGCGAGAAGGTCAAGGAGATAGACCCCAAGAGCCTGTTTGAGGAGTTAGCCTTCATGGCCTGGAGCAAGGCCGACCCCGGCGTTATATTCTTCGACGTCATCAACAGGAGAAACGTTTTGGCGGAAGCGAAGGGAGGGCCGATAAGGGCTACTAACCCGTGTGTGGTCGGGGAGACGAGGATTTTAACTGAAAAGGGAGAAATGAAAATCGAGGAACTTTTTGAGCTGGCCAAGTCAAAGGGGACAGAAACCATTAACGTTATTGATGATGGGGTACTCGGAGAGGGCGGCGAACAGAGGGCATACCTGAGTCCAGTAAAAGTCATTGCATCAAACGGTGAAAAAGTTGAAGCGTACGTGTGGAAGGTCGGATTTAAGCCCGCAATAAAGATTGTTCTCGAAGATGGAACCGAACTCATAGGTGACGAAGAGCATGAGGTTAAGGTTAAGGGCCAATACGTGCGTCTGAAAGACCTCAAGCCAGGCTTATGCGTCGATGTCTATCCAGAGGGATGCAGGAAGGTCATGCGTGTAGAGCCGGTTGGCAAGAGACTCGTTTACACGTTGACAATGAAAAAGGTTCATGAGTACGTAGCAAACGGGATAGTGAGCAAGAACTGCGGTGAAGAGCCCCTCTACGAATACGAATCGTGCAACCTCGCGAGCATAAACCTCGCCAAATTTGTAAAGTATGACGACGAAGGAAAGCCCTACTTTGACTGGGACGAGTACGCCTATGTCATTCAAAAGGTCGCCAAGTACCTCGACAACGCCATCGACGTCAACCGCTTCCCGCTTCCTGAAATCGACCACAACACGAAGCTGACCAGGAGAATAGGCGTCGGAATGATGGGCCTAGCTGATGCCCTCTTCAAGCTCGGCATCCCCTACAACAGCGAAGAAGGATTCGCATTCATGAGGAAAGCCACCGAGTACCTCACCTTCTACGCCTACAAGTACAGCGTTGAGGCCGCCAAAAAGCGCGGAACGTTCCCGCTCTACGAGAAGAGCAGATACAAGGACGGTGAGCTACCGGTCGAGGGCTTCTACCACCGCGAGATATGGACGCTCCCGTGGGACGAGCTTGTTGAGGAAATCAAGCGCCATGGAGTTAGAAACGGCATGGTGACCACCTGCCCACCCACTGGCTCGGTTTCGATGATAGCCGACACCTCCAGTGGAATCGAGCCAATCTTTGCCCTCGTCTACAAGAAGAGCGTCACCGTCGGCGAGTTCTACTACGTCGACCCTGTCTTCGAGTCCGAGCTCAAGAAGCGCGGTCTCTGGAGCGAGCAACTGCTGAAGAAGATAAGCGACAACTACGGTTCAGTGCAGGGCCTTGAGGAAATTCCCGAGGACATGCAGCGCGTTTTTGTCACCTCGATGGACGTCCACTGGCTCGACCACATCTTGGCTCAGGCCAACATACAGCTCTGGCTCACCGACAGCGCGAGCAAGACGATAAACATGCCGAACGACGCAACGGTGGAAGACGTCAAAGCCGCTTACCTGCTGGCCTACAAGCTCGGCTGTAAAGGAATAACCGTCTACCGCGACGGCTCGCTCTCGGTGCAGGTCTACAGCGTCGAGGGCGAGAAGAGGAAGCGCGTTCCAGCCAAGCCGAGCAAGTACGCGGTCGAGAAGCTGAAGGCTGTTGTCGAGGCCGAGCCCTGGCTGGCCAAGTTCATCAACGTCGAGGCCATACTCAACGGCACCAACGGGAAGGAGAAGAAGGAAGCGCCGGCGCTCAGCTTTTCCCTGAGCACGGCAAAGACCATCACGCCAAAGACGCCAGAGCACCCGCACCACGCGGAGAAACCGGAGATTCCTGAGGAGAAGATTAAGGAGCTCCTTGGAGTGGCTTACTGCCCGGTCTGCTACGAGAAAGACGGAGAGCTGGTAGAGCTCAGGATGGAGAGCGGTTGCGCAACTTGCCCGCGCTGTGGATGGAGTAAGTGTGTGATTAGTTAGGTGCTATACTGTCTTATTTTTATGTTTGTGTTTTGAATATTATATTCAAAGTTATGTAAGGAAAAGTTTTTAAGGGGGTTGTTCTTATTGTCATTGAGGTGAAGGACATGAAAAAGGGTAGGATAAACTTCTACCATTTGATTGTATTTGTCTACCTTGTAGTGTCCTTTCTTGAAAAAGCCAAAGTGGAATTGGCAATTGACATTTCAGTACACATAGTCATCAGCTTTAGCATCATTATAATCCTGACCACAATTGTAGCAAGAATAATAAGAATACATACTCCTGGAGCAGGTCCTTACTGGGAACTCTTTCGTCTTTTATTGTTTTCATTGTAAAGAGGAGGTGATTTGAATGAGTCTAAAAGATCTCGAAAAGAAAACAAAATGGATAATTACCAAGAAAAAAGGAGCTAAGAGCTCAGATGGAAAAATAAAAATAATCAGCATGGGACGACTAAAAACTGGAAAAGAACGCTTAGCCCTGTATATTCCTGCTTCTAGCGATGTAAATGCCTTTTTGTCAATGATCGACAAAGTGCTAGTTGAAGCAGGCATAATTGAGGATACAGGGGAAATTCTTCTCAAACTCACCGCAACTGACAGCCCAGAAGGATACACAGTTACAAAACAAAAAACCGGAGGAATAACAATTTCAATCATGAGAATCGCTAACAAACTTGGACTAAACAGAGGAACCACTGAAAAAGAACACGAAATAGATATTAAAAACAAAACAGTATACATACTGTTTCCAAATCCAAACGACAGTTAATCTCTCCTTTTTAACATTCTCCTGCCAAAATAGGTTTTTTAAGGCCTTTCTTTTAACTTCCACCACTCACCCAAAGCTTAAGTTCGGCGTTGAGAACTCACGCTATTCGGAGGTGTTCCCATGGACAAGGTTTACCTGACCTGGTGGCAGATTGATAGGGCAGTCTTCGCGCTCGCCGAAGAACTGAGAAAGCACTTCATGCCCGACGTGATAGTCGGAATCGCGAGGGGCGGGCTTATCCCAGCTGTAAGGCTGAGCCACGTTTTGGGCGATGTGGAGCTCAAGGTCATAGACGTCAAGTTCTACAAGGGCATCGACGAGAGGATGGAGAAGCCCGTGATAACGATTCCCCTTCACGGCTCGCTGGAGGGCAAGAAGGTCGTCATTGTGGATGACGTCAGCGACACCGGAAAGACCCTTGAGGTCGTCATCGAGGAGGTCAAGAAGGCAGGGGCGAAGGAGGTTAAGGTCGCGTGCCTCAGCATGAAGCCCTGGACCAAGGTTGTTCCCGACTTCTACGTCTTCAGAACGGACAAATGGATAGTCTTCCCCTGGGAGGAGTTCCCCGTTGTGGTGAGGGAGTAACCCCTTTAACCCCTCCCTCCAACTTTTCTCGGTGGTGGTATGAGGGCGTTCATAGCGATAGATGTAAGCGACGAGGTTCGCGACAACCTTCTGAAGGCTCAGGAGAGGATAGGGAGCAAGTCAGCGAAGATAAAGTTCGTGGAGCGGGAGAACTTCCACGTGACGCTCAAGTTCCTCGGGGAGATTGACGAGATAACGGCGGAGGAGGTCAAGAAGGCCCTGGCGGAGATAGCGAGGAAGCACAAAAAGCACCGCGTTCGCGTCAAGGGAATCGGCGTCTTCCCGAACCCGAACTACGTGAGGGTGATATGGGCAGGGATAGAGAACGACGAGGGCATTAAGGCGATAGCGAACGACGTCGAGCGCGAGATGAGAAGGCTCGGCTTCAAGAAGGACAAGGACTTCGTGGCCCACATAACAATCGGGCGCGTCAAGTTCGTGAGGGACAAACTGGAGCTGGCGATGGCGCTCAAAGACCTCGCCAACGAGGACTTCGGCGAGTTCGAGGTTGAGGCGATAGAGCTGAAGAAGAGCACGCTGACGCCGAAGGGGCCAATCTACGAGACCGTTGCGAGGTTCGAGCTCGCTGAATGAAGCTGGAAGAGGAACAGCGGAACGGGAATTATCGCAAGGTTCCTGGGTTCCACAAAGTCAAGGTCGGCCTTTGAAAGCAGGATTTTGTTCCTTATGCCAACCCTTGGAAAGTCTGATGAAGAGACGCTTTTCCTCCATTTTACCTCAACGCCGAGGTTTCCGGCTATGAAATCAACCTCCTTCGAGCCGTAGAAGTAGTAAGTGGGGAAGAGCCTGCTTAGATGCTCACCCACGACACCCTCAACGACCCTTGACTCGTCCACGGCCACGCCGAAGAGCCGAGAGAAAGTTCTAACAAGGAGGGGGTCAAGGAAATAGAACTTCCGCTCCCTTCTGAACAGGGGCGTCATGTCGTGGAGCCTCACCTGGAAGTAGTTCCTGCCAATGAAGAGTTCTTCAAAGAGCTCTAAGTAGTCCCTGACAGTCACGTGGGAACCGATTTCAAGCTCCTTGGCGAGGGAGTTGAGGCTCACCCTGTCACCGTAGCGCCTGAGCAGACCGAGGATAAGCGAGAGCGCAATTCTCTCACTCCTCCCCAGCTTCACAACGTCGAGAACCGTTGCATTGTAGACCATCTCATATGTTTCGGGCGAGATTTCACCAGCTAAGAGCTCATAGATTGCACGGGGATAGCCACCGGAATTCAGATAGAGGTCAAACGCTCCGTAGAGGTCATCGAGGTAAGGATACAGCTCGAGGGCGTTTTCGTAGAACTCTCTTGGAGTCGTGGGGTTTTCGTGGGGAAGCTTGATTTTCCTCACCCGGGACCGATAAACGAAGGCGACGAGTCTAAAATCAAGGGGGAGGAACTCCTCAACTTTGATTTCTCGGCCCGGAAAGCTCTCCCTCTTGAGACCAGCTGACGTCGAGCCCGTAACCTGAAGAACCATCCTCGAAGCCAGAGGCGAGTCAAGGAGGAACTTAACCGCCCGTTCCCAGCCATCAACGAACGTAACCTCGTCGAGAAAAACGTAGGCCTTCCCGGTAGTCCTCCTCAGAAACGAGCGGACAACGGAGACAATTTCTCTGTAGTCCCTCAGGAGGTCGCAGGAGAAGTACATGATGTTTCTTGGATTAACACCGGATTCAATGAGATGGGCTATTGAAAGCTTCATGTAGGTTGTCTTGCCAACCTGCCTGGGTCCTATCAGGATTTTGTTCACCGGCTCAAAGCGGTACAGAAGCTTGGGTTCCCTTGAGAGCGCCCGTTTAACCTTATCATCGAGATAAATCGCGTCCGCGTCACTCCACCAGGGGTTCTGAACGACGGCAAGCTCCTCCATGCTCACACCTGATTGATAGTTGGCTAACAAAAGATATATAAATATTTTGATAGTTCTAAATCAACAGGTGAGGGAATGCAGGTTGACGAGGTTCTGGAAAAAGTGCTCTCCAAGATAAGGCCTAGCGATGAGGAGAGGACCTTCGTCGAGGAACTCATGAAGGAGCTGAGAACAGTAGCCGAGGAGAGAATAGAGGAGCTCGGTCTCGACGTCAGGCTCTACTTCGTCGGCTCGCTCGCGAAGGACACCTATTTAGCTGGAGACCACGACGTTGACCTGTTCCTGGCCTTCCCCCTCGGAACTCCCCTTGAGGAGCTGAGGGAGAAAGGTTTAGAGCTTGGGAAGGTCATAGCAGAAAAACTCGACTCCTACGAGATAGCCTACGCGGAGCACCCATACGTCCGGGCGAGATACAGAGGGGTGAGCGTTGACCTCGTGCCCTGCTACGACGTCAGAAATTGGCGGGATGTTAGAACCGCCGTTGACCGCTCGATACTCCACACGCGCTGGGTGAACGAGAACCTGAACGGACGGAACGATGAGGTTAGACTGCTCAAGCGCTTCCTGAAGGGCATCAACGCATATGGAAGCGAGATTTACGTGAGGGGCTTTTCCGGCTACCTGGCCGAAATCCTCGTCATCAAGTACGGCTCCTTCCTCGATGTCGTCGGGAAGGCGGACTTCATACTGAGGCAGAAGATAATAGACCCGGCGGACTGGCTGAGGAAAGAGCCGGAAACCGCGCTTAAGACCGTGAAGAGGGAAACCGAAGAAGACAGACCGCTGATAGTGATAGACCCCGTCGACCCGAGGCGGAACGTTTCGGCCAACCTGAGCTGGGAGAAGTACGGGCGCTTCTACTTCAAGGCGATGGAGTTCCTTGAGAATCCCTCGGTCAACTTCTTCTTCCCACCGGAGAAACCCAAGGGGAACTACCTCGACGAGCTGAGGAAGAGGGGAACCGCCCTTGTAACGCTCCTAATCGATGTCCCCGATATGGTGGACGACATCCTTTTGCCCCAGCTGGAGAGGAGCGCGAGGGGCTTTGAAAAGGCCCTTGAGAGGGAAGGCTTCCGCGTCCTCGGCTGGAACGTCGGGAGAAAAGGGAAGGCCTTCATAATGCTCGAACTTGATAGAGACTGGCGCGAGAAAGTCAAGATTAAGCCCGGCCCGGAATTCTTCACCGAGCGGGGGCGGAACTTCTACAGGAAGAACGAGAAGGTCTGGGTCATTGGAAAGAGGCTCTACTCCGAAAAGGCCGTCCGGGAGAGCGCTGTGGACGTCATCATCGAACTCCTCGAGAAGAACCAGGTGTCTCTCGGAAAAGGAATAAGGGACGCGGTGAGGGAAGCGGACGTCCTGTTAAACTACGTTCCCAAGGAGCTGGAGCGCGAGGCCTATCTCTTCCTGAGCCGAGAGAAGTGGAATCTCAAGGAGTAGGAGGAACTCCTTCTTTCCCAGCTTCCCCCGAATTTTATTGAGGGCAGAGCGGAGTTCAAGGGCACTCTTACCATCGAAGCCCCTCTCGATGAGCTCAACCAGCCGTGATTCCCTCAGCTCGAAACCCTTTTTGGGCTTCATTGAAACCACCGGTTATGGAGTTAGGGAAACAAAATATAAACTTACCTCCTACGGTGCTCGCAGTACTCCGAGTTCTCCCAAAGGCCGTGCCTTTCGCCGGGGATGTGGCCGGTGTCCGCGGTTGCCCACTCGAGGTTGTAGCCCTCAACGAGGCTTCTCAGGTCGCCCCAGAGGTCACGCTTTCCTACGTAGAGCGCGGCCCTCGTCACGACGTTGTAGCCGCTCGTTGGAACCTCGGGCTTCAAAGCCTCGCGCCAGGCCTCTTCACCCGTCTCCCAGCCCTCGATTGACGGCATCACGGAGAGGTTCCATACGTGGTAGAGGTCATCAAAGCGGAGCATCTTGAGATACGCCCCGATAAAGAGCGACTGAAGCTCGCTTCCTTCAAAATACCTCATCAGCTCAATCAGAGCCTTTGCCATGACCGAGACGTTGGAGAAGGCAACGCGGGTGTCAAGGTTCTCCCAGAAGCGCGGGCAGGAGTGGTTGGCGAGGAGCATGAGGTAGTAGGCCCTGCCGAGCGGTAGGGCGTCCCTATCGCCGTCGGCAGGCTCGAGGACGTAGTTGAGAGACGTGCTCAGACCGAAGTAGTCGTAGTAATCCCTGAAGAAGACCCTCGCGTACCTGACCAGAAACTCCTCGGGGTCGGCGTTAAGCTCTTTCAGACCCTTTAAAACGCCGAGCCTCACAGTCCTGTTGAGCTCGCTGAAAAGGCGCGTGAAGGCGACCTTCCAGAGCTGGGAGATTTTTCTCCCGTTCACTTCCCTTGCAAAGACCCTTCCATCGGCCCTCCGGTAACCGAGCCAGCGCGAGTCGCTCGTCTTGCCGTCGAGGCTCAAGTCGAGGTAGTCGCTCCAGCTGGAGAACTCTTTGACGGGCATCTCGAAGGAGCACTCCCCCTTGAGGCGCTTGAACTCGCCGGAGAGCTTCTTCCAGACGAAGGAAGGCGCCGAAATCCGTTCAACTCCGTTTCTCTCAAGGCCCTCCATCCAGGCAACAAAGCGCTCGAGCTGTGCAGGATTTCCGAGCAGACTCTCAAGGTCGCTCGCGGTAAAGACCAGGTAGGGAACGCCTAGGTTCTCCTTGTAGTCGTCCCTCCGCGAGAGGGTCTCGTTTACCAGCCCGGGGACGTCGAGGGTGTTGAAGGCGAAGGCGTCGCTCAGGCCCCACTCACGGCCGAAGACGAAGGAGTTTGAGTAGCGGTTGCACGAGTACTTCGCCTGCGGGAAGTCGTAGAGTAGCTGTCTTTCATCGAGCAGGAAGACGAGCTTCCTGTCGGCGAGGGATTCAATGAGCTGAACGGTCCTTCTCGTTATCACGGCCTCGGGGAGCCAGTAGCCGATGACGCTCTTGTCGCCAATCAGCGGAGCGTAGAAGTCAAAGGAAACCCTTGCAAGGATTTTCTGCTCAAACTCGTCGAGGTGGGGCATTATCGGGTGGAAGGGAACCGTTGGAACGGCGTCGAGGGTCTTGAGGAGCTCAAGGGTCCTCTCAAAGGCCCTCCTTCTGTACCGAAGGAGCATGAGGAACGTGAAGGGTTCGATATCGACGCTGACTCCCTTGAGCAGTGATAGAACATCGGAAATCCTCTCATAGGAGTAGAGCATCGCCCGCGTCCAGTTCTCGCCCCTAACTTCCTCATCGCCGATTCTAATCGCGACCGGGCTTTTCCGCTCTTCGTACTCTATCGGACCGGAGCCGTCGCCGTCCTCAACGTAAACTACGTCGCCCGGCTGGTAGGCGTGAAAGTGGTGGGCGTACTTCATAAACATGGTCTCACCGTGAGTGATACGTCTTCAACCCTTATCGCCTTTTCCTACCCATATCTGCCCGATAGGTTAATAAACCTGTCCAGCAAAGTACAGTTGGTGGGAGAATGAAGAGGCTCTTGAGGGAACTCCTTGGGGAGGAGCTGGCCAACTACCTCGAACTGCTGAGAGCGAAGCTGGCCTTCGCGGAGGAGCTTTACGGGGTAAAGATGAACTACGTCCCGCTCATCACGGAAGGAGACGTTGTAATCCTCGACAAGAGGGACGGGCTGATAAAGTGGCTGAAAACGAAGAAACCGCTCGAAGAGGAGGAGCTCAGGGAGCTTGCCGGCAAAATCCGCCAGAACCTCGAAAGCGGTTACGTGGAGATGCTCCTTTCAATGAACATGTCCTGCATCAACGGACCCGGGGAGTAGCTTTTTAAATTCCGGTAGCAACTCGGCTCGATGAAGAGGGCCGAACTCATACTTCTCACGATAACAGCGATGTGGGGCTTCACCTTTCCGGCGATGAAGGTCAGTCTGGACTACCTTCCGCCGATTCTCTTCCTGGCTTATCGCTTCGGCATCGCGTCGCTTCTAATGCTAATCATCTTCCGCTCAAAGGTCCTCAGGAAGGAGACCATGCGCGAGGGCTTCCTCCTCGGGCTCACGCTATTCTTCGGCCACGGCTTCCAGATTGTCGGCCTCAAGTACACCACAGCTTCGAACTCGGCCTTCATAACGTCTCTCTACGTCGTGTTCACGCCCTTCATAGCCTACTTCCTCCTCGGGGAAAGGGTCAAGGCTAGGGACGTTCTGTCGCTCGCCATCGCCCTCACAGGGCTGTACCTCATCTCGGGGGCAAGCTCAAGCATCGGCTACGGCGACCTCCTAACGGCCCTCTGCGCCGTCAGCTTTGCCTTTCAGATAGTTCTCGTCCAGCGCTTTGGCGAGAAGGACTACCTCAGCCTGGCCTTCTGGCAGATTTTCTGGAACTTCGTCCTTTCCTTAATCTTCGCTCTGGCGTTCGAGCCCAGGGTTTTTCCAAGGGAGGTGCTCCCCTGGCTCGGACTGCTCTACACGGCCCTCTTTGGAACTGTCATAGCATTCACCCTCCAAGTCAAGTACCAGAAGCACACGACGGCCTACAAGGCGGCCCTCATCTATTCGATGGAACCAATCTTCGGCTCCCTGTCGGCCTTCGCCATTCTCGGTGAGAGGTTCACGAGGAGGGCCTTAGCGGGCGCGTTCCTCATAATGGCAGGCGTTTGGAACGAGATAAAGAAAAACTAACGAAAGGTTAATAAAAACATCCACCTATTCTTAAAGCGGAGGTGATGGTCATGGTGCACGAGTACATAAAGGACCGCACCAAGGAGTTCTCGAAGGAAGAGAAGGAGAAGCGCTACAAGTACCTCGGAAAGGAGGTCATTGACGTCGGCGACCCGGGACTCGACAGCATTCCGGAGTTCTACGGCATAGCGAACGCCATATGGCGCGACTGGAAGAACGGGGAGATAAGCACGAGGACGGCCCTTGGAAGGCTCGCGCTCCTCAAACTGCTCACATACAAGAGCAAGAACAAGAAGATTCAGGACATCCCGGAGGAGGACCTTGAGGAGGTCAGGAAGTTCATAGACTACGTGATACAGGTCATCAAGAACGAGAGCAGGAGAAAGGGCGAGCCCGAGGAGGAGAGGCAGGTCGAGGAGAAAGCTTCATCGTAAGGCTTCTCTTACAAATTCTCCCGCCCTCAGGATTTTAACTTTTCTTCCATCAAAACGATAAGTTTTGGTAGCTTCATCCCTCATCTGGATGATGTGCTTGGTGTTTTCTGAGATAATATAATCCACTTTCTTGGCGTAGGCCACGTCAAAGAACTTAGCGTCGTTCGGGTCCCTCAGGTTCTTTAGGAACTCAGGGTCATCGGAGAACTTTCGCCGAGGACGAACCATGACACTGTTTTTAATAACCAACGCCAAAATCCGCAATGCACGTCTTGTAAGCCCCGTTTCCATACCGATGCCGAGAATCTGAGTTTTCATTTCCTCGATAATTTCATCTGAGACAAAATTTACGATATAGCCCCTTTGAAGGGCCTTTAATATCTGCCACGCTGGAGATTTTGGAAGGTCCTTAGACTTCAACGCACTAATAAGGACGGATGTATCTAACACAACTTTGATTTTACCCGCCATCTCAAACAACTCCTAACTCTCTCAACTTCACCTCGATGCGCTTAAACTTCTTAAAACTCCGCTCACCTATCTTCATAAGTTCCTCAAGGTTGTAATCTATCCCAACATGCTCCTCCTCCAGTTCCCGTTCCCACTTTTCAAGCTCTTCATCAGTAACGGTATTGGCCAGCCTTTCAACTTCCTTCATCAGTCGTTTCATCTCAAAAAACCACACTATGTCCTCAGGCTTCTCATGAATTTTCCTCGCGAGCTGGACAATCCATTCACTGACCGAACGCCTGGCCTCTTCGTCGGTCTTAAGCATTAACTCAATCGCCCTCACATCAGACGCCATAACTCTCCCCATTCTTTTTATCCGCGACGGATTATAAAACCCTACCGTTGGCAATGTTTGCACGTGAGTTCCGCAAAAGCTTAAAATTCTCACCGGCCTAACCTTAACCGCCCTCCCCTCTCACGCCTCCGGGAGAAGTGACCGGGGGACGGTCGGGGAGGGCACATTTCTTACCGTTAGAAAATTTTATAGTTATAGAGAGATAAGGGCATCAATAGGGGAGGAGAATGGAATATCTTGATTGGATTACGATAAGGAACTTCAGGGCAATATCAGAGTTGGAGCTCAATAACTTGTCCAAAATTAACGTGTTCATCGGGAAGAATGGGGTGGGAAAGAGCACCGTTCTTGAGGCCATATACCTGAACACAACATGGGGCGGCAGAGACCTCCTCAGGAGACACCCCATAAAGACAATTCTATTCAGAAGGGGATTGAACCCGTACATAAGAAAACCCCTTGCGGAAGAAGACCCCATGGTCTATATTTCATATTTCTTCAGAGAGCCCTACCAGCCAATCACAATAAGCTCGAACATTACAACATCCGAACTAAGGCTCTGGAATCAACGCACATTGGATAAGTATGTTTCCGGGGAAACCGAAAGAAGACTCGTAATCATGGCTAACTATGGTGGGCCGGTCGTAGAAATCGAACCAGTTGAATACGGTGAATATACGAGATACGTACTCAAATGGCCAAGATATTCCGCCTCTCGCAAACGCGCAATCCTCCTCGATGACAATACCTTCAGAACTCCCTACTACGGCACGTCCTCAATCTCGGAAGTCGTTGTAAAGCTTGAAGAGTTTTCTCTGATTGATGTAGATAACCTAAGAGTATTTCTTCAGAAAGTGACAGGAAGCCCTATTAAAAGGATATACAAGAAAATCGCAGAGATTATCCTGCTCATGGAGAGCGGAGAGAAAATCCCAATGTCCCTGCTGGGGGACGGTATAAAAACGGCAATGGGCTATTATTATGCCCTGAACACAGAAAAACCAGTTACAGTCCTTTTAGAGGAACCCGAGAACCACCTTCATCCCGGTTTGATGAAAATCCTCGCGGAAGAGATAGCAAAAACGAAATCTCAGGTGTTCATAACGACCCACAGCATAGAATTCCTCGGGTACGTTCTTGATAGCTGTGCGAAATTAGGTGTCGAGTCAGAGGTCAGGGTTTTTAGATTCAAATCAATAGACGGGGGTGTCCCAAACGTTGAAGTCTACAACGGTTCAGAGGCCAATGTAGCAATTAACACCATAGGGGTGGATTTAAGGTGAAAATAATATTCACTGAAGGTCCCCTTGATGTTCTCCTTATAAGGTCAATTCTTGTCAAAGTGTTTTGCCTAGAGGATATAACCAGGTCCGATTATGCATCCCCCATTAGAAGGCATTTCAGGAACCTTCTGATAAACTTCCAGGTGGATGGTGTTATACGAATTGTCAGAACTCCTAATGACGAAAGCATTGTAATAGCAAGTGTGGAAGGCAAAGACAACTTCTTAAAAATCGCGTCGGCGATAAAACCCCTTCGGCGCGTCGCTGAGGAAATCCATGAAACTCTAAACGGGGTAATTTTTGTTGGGGACCGTGATGCATGGAGTATACTAAACAGGCTGAACAACCCAAAAGGAGAAGTTCCCGTTTCCACACTGGCCTATGAAGGATACATGGAGGACCTACTGTTTAAGATTTTCAAAAATGTCGAGAAAGAACTAGACAGCCTTGAACTTGAAGTCTACAAAAAGGTTCTTGGCCCTGTCTCAAAGTTCAAGGATATTGACGGGGACACCTGGAAAAAGAGAAAGCTCAGCTTGCTTCACCTCGTATTTGGGCCCAGATGCTTTGAAAATCTCTTTGAGAACTTGTGCTCAAAACTGACTGACAAATGGAGAGGCGTAGAAGAAATCTCACATCTTGCTGACCTCTTGGAGGTATCAAAAGAATAAACTTGGATTCATCCTCGGTATCATCGCCATCAGGACCGCCATCTCGTTGAGCTCGGTTCTTGTGAGCAGGCCTTTACTCAGAACGCCTATCGCGCCGACCTTCCTCTTGAGTTCTGGGTCTCTGACGAGCTCGCCCATCGCCACGCCTGCCTCAACTCCCTCTTTAATGATTCTCTTGATTACAACAGGCGGATACTCGAAGCCGGGGCTGTGGCCTATCGTTATCCTCCCGTCGGGACTTGCCACCGCGCAGACCTGAACGTCGAGATAGCCGGTCAGCGTTCCTGGGAAGGGGTAGATTCCCGCCTCGATTCCGACGCCGAGGTCAGCGTTGGTCTTCTCCAAAGCCCTCTTCGCCCTGTTTATAGCACCCCTCACTATCTCCTCGATTCCAATCGGCTGGTCTGGGACGCCACTGTCAACCTCAACCCCTATGACATCAACGTCGCCGTAAATCCTCCGCATCACGTTCTCAACGGCCTTAACCTTCGTTGGGTTGGTCGAGCCGACCGCGATTCTCATGCCACCACCGAAAAAACTCGGCAGAAAACCTTATAAGCTAACTTCCCAACTCTGCCCCGATACCCATGAGGGGGGAGTGTTTTATCCTTCGCTCCGCCCGTTTCGAGGCTTGAGCCCTCTTCTGGGTTAGCCTTAACTATCACTTCTGGAGGGTTCTGGGATGATTAAGGAGCCGGAGTTTAGGGAATACAACCCAGGCAAGCTGGAGGAGAAGATAGAGGCCTTTTGGAAGGAGAACGACACCTACGAGAAGGTCAAGGCCAGCAGGGCGAACGGCCCGAAGTACTACTTCCTCGACGGACCGCCGTACGTGAGCGGTGCGATACACCTTGGAACGGCCTGGAACAAGATAATCAAAGACATGATAATCCGCTTCAGGACTATGCAGGGCTACAACGTTCGCAGGCAGCCGGGCTTCGACATGCACGGCCTGCCGATAGAGGTCAAGGTCGAGCAGGCCCTCGGCCTTAAGACCAAGAAGGACATCGAGACCGAGATAGGCGTTGACAACTTCATCAAGAAGTGTAAGGAGTTCGCCCTCAACAACCTCAAGGTCATGACCGAGCAGTTCAAGATGCTCGGAATCTGGATGGACTGGGACAACCCCTACATGACGATAAAGAACGAGTACATCGAATCGGGCTGGTTTACCCTCAAGAAAGCCTGGGAGAAGGGTCTCCTCGAGAAGGACAAGCGCGTCCTCCACTGGTGCCCGCGCTGTGAAACCGCTCTGGCCGAGCACGAGGTTCGCGGTGAGTACAAGGTCAGGAAGGACCCGAGCATCTACGTCAAGTTCCCGGTCGAGGGCAGGGATAGGGAATACCTCCTCATCTGGACTACCACACCCTGGACTCTCCCGGCCAACTTAGCCGTTACAGTTCACCCCGAGTACGACTACGCAAGGGTTAGGGTCGAGACCGAGAACGGCGAGGAGTACTGGATAATCGCGAAGGCCCTCGTCGAGCGCGTTCTGAGCGAGGTTGGGGTCAAGGGTGAGGTGGTCGAGGAGTTCAAGGGCGAGGAGCTTGAGGGAGTGAGATACGTTCACGTCCTTCTCGATGAGTATCCGAGACAGAGGGAGTTCCGCGAGAGGTACGAGTGGGCGCACCGCGTAATCCTCGGCGAGCACGTCACGCTTGAGGACGGTACCGGATTGGTTCACACCGCGCCGGGCCACGGTGAAGAGGACTTCGAGGTCGGGCAGAAGTACGGTCTGCCGGTTTACAGCCCGGTCGACGACCAGGGTCGCTACACCGAGGGCAGGTGGAAGGGCGTCTATGTGAAGGACGCCGACCCGGAGATAATCGAGCACCTCAAGGAGAAGGGCTACCTCGTTAAGGCCGGAACGATAGAGCACAAGTATCCGCACTGCTGGCGCTGTAAGACCCCGCTGATTTTCAGGGCAACAGACCAGTGGTTCCTCAAGGTCAGCAAGGTGAAGGACAAGATAATCAAGGAGAACGACGAGAAGGTCACCTGGTATCCTGACTGGGTGAAGGTTAGATACGACAACGGCGTCATGAACTCGGGCGACTGGGTCATAAGCAGGCAGAGGTACTGGGGAATACCGCTCCCGATATGGCAGAGCGAGGACGGCGAGATATACGTCGTTGGAAGCTTTGAGGAGCTTGTCAAGCTCGCCGTTGCGATAGAGGTTAACGGCGAGCGCGTTGAACTCCCGGAGGACTACAACGAGAAGCTCAGGGTCATAGAGGAGAAGCTTGGCCCGGAGGACCTGCACAGGCCCTACGTCGATGCCTTCATCATAAGGGTCAACGGCAAGGAGATGAGAAGAGTAAAGGACGTCGTTGACGTCTGGTTCGACAGCGGAATAGCAAGCTGGGCGTCGCTCGACTATCCAAGGAACAGGGAGCTCTTTGAGAAGCTCTGGCCGGCCGACTTCATAGTCGAAGGTGAAGACCAGGTTACGAAGTGGTTCTACTCCCAGCAGGCCGCCAGCGTCATAGCCTTCGACACCGTGCCGTACAGGAAGGTGGCCATGCACGGCTACGTCTTGGATGAAAAGGGCGACAAGATGAGCAAGAGCCTCGGCAACATCATAAGGCCCGAGGAGGTCGTCCAGAGGGAAGGCAGAGACCCGTTCAGGTTCTACATGCTCTGGGCCACCAACCCCTGGGAGAACCTCCGCTTCAGCTGGAAGGGCCTAGCTCAGGTCAAGAGGATGCTCAACATACTCTGGAACGTCTACGTGCTCAGCGCGACCTACATGAGCCTCGACAACTTCGACCCGACCAAGCTCAAGCCAGAGGAGCTTCCGTTCCGTGAGGAGGATAAGTGGATACTCAGCAGGGTCAACGGACTCATAAAGGACGTGGAGGAGGGAATAGAGACCTTCAGGCTGACGAAAGCGACGAGAGCAATCTACAACTTCGTCGTCGAGGACCTGAGCAGGTGGTACGTTCGCTTAATCAGGAAGCGCATGTGGGTCGAGGGCGACGACCCAGACAAGTTAGCTGCATACTACACCGTCTGGAAGGTCTTCGACGTCCTGCTGAGGCTGATGGCACCGTTTACACCGTACATAGCCGAGGAGATATACCAGAACATGCTCAGGCCGTTCCTCGGCATGGAGAGCGTCCACATGCTCGACTGGCCGAAGCCCGACGAGAAGGCCATAGACGAGGAGCTTGAGCGCGAGATGGAGGCGGTAAGGAAGATAGTCGAGGCGGGCTCAAGCGCCAGGCAGAGGGCCAAGATAAAGCTCCGCTACCCGGTCAGGAGAATAATCGTCGAGACCGAGGACGGGACAGTAAAGAGGGCCGTCGAGAGGCTCAACAGAATCCTGCGCGACCAGCTCAACGCCAAAGAAGTGGTCGTCGGAAAGGTCGAGCGCGAGCTCGTCATAAAGCCGAACTTCGCGAAAGTTGGCCCGGAGTTCAAGGGCGACGCAAAGCTCGTGATAGCCTGGATAAACGAGCACGGAAGGGAACTCTACGAGAAGGGCGAGATGGACGTAGAAATCGAGGGCAAGACCTTCCACCTCACGAGGGAGCACCTGAGCATAGAAGAGAAGCTGCCGGACTTCTTTGTCAGTGAGGAGTTCGAGGGCGGAAGGGTCTTCGTGGACAAGACCCTCACCAGAGAGCTCCTCGCCGAAGGCCTCGCCAGGGAGTTCGTCAGAAGGATACAGGAGATGCGCAAGCGCCTTGACCTCGACGTGAACGACAGAATCGTCGTCACCATAGAGACCACCGACGAGAACCGCGAACTGCTCAGCGAGAACCTCGACTACATAAAGAAGGAGACGAGGGCGACCGAGGTAATCTTCGGAGAGGCCAAGGGCTACGTCGTCGAGTGGCCCGAGGTCCAGGCGAAGATAGGGATTGAGAAGGTTGAAGATTGATTCCGAGCATAACGACCCTTTTATTTCCCTTTTAATTGTGTGCTCTAAGTTCCATATAGACAACACCAAGAACAATAAGACAATTAGCGAGTGCAGTTGTGGTTAATAATTGATGAGAGCAGGAGCAGTAAAAAAACAAAAACAGGAACCACCGACTGAATTAGAGCCTTATTCAATGTTCTCGGTCCCAAGTCTTTTGGAAAACAGCCTGTAGTTAACGAGTTTTCCAATGAGAAGCATTGCAAGACCCAGCCCAAACGTGAGAAGGAGGAACAACCCAGTATTGTCCCTGGCCTCGTCTATGAAAACTGTAAGCGACAAGACAAAGCCTATTGCAAGACCAACCCAGAAGTACGCTATCTGAGGCGCATAGTAGGACAGCTTGTCGCTAAAAGCGTAGAACGCCGCAACAACGCCTGCACCGGCGAAGTAAGAGTACGCGAGGTGCTCGTTATAGTGATAGATTACGGAGCCCATCAAGAATATCACTGAAAAATTCCACAGAAATGTTATGGTCCTGTTTTTGAACCGCTTTGGAAGCACTGCACGGAGGAAGAGGAGCGAAATTAGAATCGCTAACGTCAGATAACTCACTTCTCTCAAAGGCGCGAGAATGTTGAGTATCCCAATACTAATAGCAAAGAAAAGGAAAGAGTGTAAAATCTGGCTCTTCATTGATCAACCCTCCGACTGTTCAAATCCTATGCTCAATGCCATGAGAGACAACAACTGAAAGTCGCCTTTCTTCGGTTCTTGGCATCTTCATACTAATGGGTCAGACATAGTAGAGATAACTGTGCATATAAACTTTTTTTACGAGCCATAGTCAGTCGAAAGAAACGGGCAGACAAAAGAGCGGACAGTTCATTTCTCCAAAATTTTCACCCTCAGCCCGTACTCCTCGAAGCGCTTGAAGTCCTCATCACAGGTGTAGAGCGTTGCGTTGTGGGCTATGGCAGTGGAAGCTATGAGGAGGTCTTTCAGGGGAGGTCGTTTTCCCTTCTTCATGAGGTCTCTGAAAATCGCCCCGGCTATCTTTGCGGAGTTCTCATCGAACTTAACCTTGGGCATCATCTCAAGCATGAGCTCCTCCCGCTCTTTCAGGTGACCGCAGTGAAGCTCAAAGAGAACAATGGTTGGTAGATGATACTCTCTGTTTCCTTCCTGGTAAAGTTCTTCTACGACCTTTCTGTTCCCGCCAAAGAGCTCAATTACCACGCTGGTGTCCAGGAGTCCATCCATTCTTCAACCTCCTTCAGTTCTTTCTTGAGCTCTTCAAGCTCCTTGGGGGTTCTCGTTCCAAAGGCTATCATCAGCACGTCGAGATTTCCCTTCTTTTTCTTGCCTATGAGCTCTCTCAAAAGCTCGGAAAAGCTCTTGTTGCCCTTCATCTTGACGAGCTCATAGTAAACGTCATCGGCTATCGTAATTGTCTTGCCCAACGGCACCACCCATAAGTGCATGCATGCACGAAATATTTAAAATTTACCCGTGAACATTCTCCAGACGAGCAGGATTTGGGTCAGAACGATCAGCGTTAAAGCCAGAGCGGTCAGTTTCCGAGATTTCTTCGGAAGATAGAGGCCGATGAGGCAATAAAGGAAGTTCAGGCCTGAAAGCTCCAAGAGAAACTTCACCAGACCGGTTTTCCTGCCGATGGCCATTACCTCACCTATGGGGTCATTGCCGGCCGGATAACTCGAATGAAGCGCTATGAGCCTGACCGCAATGAGTATTGCCGTGTAGAGGAGGTTCTGCCTTATCATCTCAACTAAAAAGTCTCTACTCAGGTCCCTTCCTTTAAAGAGTTTGTAGAGTGCAAATGGAAAATCCATGACCCACAGAACCATCGAGACGAAAAGAACAAAGAGGGCGAAGATACGCACAAATATCGCAATCCCGTTGAGAAGTCCCTTTAGCGGATTTTCTGTCATCACAACGGCCGTAGCAACCAATCCCCAGAACATCAAGGCTCTGGTTACTGTTTCAAAGACTTCCTTTGGAAGGTAGAGCCTGCCGTGGGTTTTCTCAATTATCTCGGGCAATCTTCTGATGTCCTTCCGCGAGTAGCCGTAGCGTTCAAGGGTCTTACCAACGAAGTGAAACGCCACGAGGAGAAACGGAACAAGGAGAAGAAAGGCGACGAAAACGTTTACGGCGTTGAGGTTTTCCCGTATCTGCCGAACAAAAGTCCAGATGGCCAGCCAAAAACCCACTGCCAGAAACCATGGAATGAGATAGTCCCTAACAAAGACTCTCATGGCCGTTAATATCCCCTGAGGTAAATAACCCTTTCGAAACCCTTATAACTTATGCCCCCGTAAGTTACTTACGGTGGCGTAAGTGCTGTTCGACCTCAGGCCAAAGGAGAGGAGAGAGGAGATTTTTGACAGGGAAAAGGAGTTCAGAGAGCTTGAGAAAAGCGTTGAGCGCTATCCTTTAACTCTCCTTCTCGGAATAAGGCGCGTGGGCAAGAGCTCGATACTCAGGGCTTACCTCAACGAGAACCCCGGGATTCTGATAGACTGCAGGGAGCTCTACGCCGAGAGCGGGCACATAACGAAGGAAGACCTCATAAGGGAAATTCAGTCAAAAAGGGGACCCCTCCAGAGAACCCTTGCCCGGTTCAGGGTAAAGCTGAACCTCCGGTTTCTTGAGGTAGAACCCGATGACGCCTCGCTGAGGGAGGTCTTCAGGGAGCTGAACGAGCTCGGTGAAAAAACCGGGAGGTTCATAATAGCCTTTGACGAGGCCCAGTACCTGCGCTTCTACGGCTCACGGGGCGGGAAGGAGCTCTTAGCTTTGTTTGCCCACACCTACGACAGTCTGCCGAACCTCCGAATTATCCTGACCGGCTCGGAAGTCGGCCTGCTCCACGACTTTCTTGGCATAGACGACTACGAGAGCCCGCTTTATGGCAGGGTTGGAGGCGAAATCTACGTCAGGCCCTTCGACGAAAAAAACTCAAAGGAGTTCCTGAGAACAGGCTTTAGAGAAGCTGGTCTTGATGTGTCTGAGGACACCATAGACCGCGCCGTATCAATCCTTGACGGAATCCCTGGCTGGCTCGTCCTCTTCGGCGTGAAATACCTTGAAACGAAAGACTTCGAAAAGGCAATGGAGGCGACGCTCAACGTTGCAAAGGGCCTGCTGTTCGGTGAGCTGGGGGAGCTTGAAAGGAGGAGCAGGAGGTACACGGAGATTTTACGGGCGATAGCCCTCGGCTACAACAGGTGGAGCCTGATAAGGGACTACCTCGCCGTGAAGGGCATGAAAACTCCAGAACCGAGGCTGTATGAACTTCTCAAGAACCTGAAGAAGATGGGATGGATTGAGGAGAATGGGGAGTACAGACTGGCCGACCCCGTGGTCAAGCTAATCCTGAGAGAGTCGTAGAGCCCGAGTACACCGGTAAAGCTTTCGCTCTTCTCTTTTCTTTAACCAAAAACAATCCTCCACGCGACCCAAAGCTGAAGGGCCACGATGATTATCAGCGCCAGCGCCGTCAGCTTTCTGCTCTTCCTCGACCCATAGAGGCCAACAATGCCAAAGAGAACGTTTAGGCCTGAAAGCTCAAGGAGCAGGGTTACCAGCTCCGTTTTCCGCCCAAAGGCCATCATCTTCCCAATTAAATCATCACCCGCCGAATAGTTTGAATGGAGCGCTATGAGCCTGACCGCTACGAGAATTGCCGTGAGGACAAGGTTCTGTCTTATCAGCTCAATCAGGAAGTCCCTGTCCGGTTCCCTCCCGGTAAAGAGCCTGTAAAGGGAGTGGGGGAAGATAATAACCCAGATAAACATCGAGATGAGAAAAACTGAGAAGGCGAAGATTTCAGCAAACATCGCTATTCCGCTGAGAAGTCCCATTATCGGGTCTCCAGTCGCCAGAAGGACCCACGCAAAGAGTCCCCAGAAGATAATGGCGTCGCCAATGATATTGAACACCTCTTTCGGAAGGTAGAGCCTGCCGTGGGTTTTCTCGATTATCTCAGGAAGGCGCCTCACGTCCTCGCGAGAATAGCCGTAGCGTTCAAGGGTCTTACCAACGAAGTGAAGCGCCACGAGGAGAAACGGGATGAGAAGGAGGAAAACCGCGAAGATGTTCATGGCGTTTAGGTGTTCCCTTACTGGAGGAGTGATAAGCCAGAGGGCGAACCAAAAGACGACGAGGAATATCAACGGGAGGAGGTAGTCCTTAACAAAGACCCGCATGGCCGTTAATATTCTCGGGGGTAAATAACCTTTTCGAAGCCATCACAACTTATGCCCCCGTAAGTTACTTACGTCCCCATAAATGACAACTCAAGAGTAACAAAGGAGAAATTCAGGGTAGAGGAATCCTCTCGACCTCAATCCGGTCGAAGGTCGGGTACTCCTCCACGATGAAGAACCTCACGTCGCCTTCGACGGCCTCGGCCAGCTCTAAAGCCACCTCCTCGGGCATCTCTATTCTGCCCTTCTCGCGGTTGATGTGCAGCCACTCCTCCGGAACTTCGGCCTCGCTGACGAGGAACTCGTAAAGCTCGTCGAGGTCGTCGTATTCAGCAATCCCGAAGCGGAGCGTTCCGTCCTCGGTAATTTCCATGTATGGCTTTGCAACGTTCCTCGCCATCCTCCGCAACCGGTTCCTGAGCTGGACGGCGTCCTTGAGCTTCGCGGTGCAGAGGTGGTAGCTCAGCGAGGTATTTTCTTCGCCCCACTCGAGGAGTTTGAGACCGAGTTCGAGTGAACCCTTGATGGCGGAACTCTCGTCGCTTATCGGCCTGTAACCCCTGTCGAGGAGGTTTCTGAGGTTGGTCTCGCTGAACTCCAGCTCGTTCACGTTGAGGAACTTCGCGCCGAGGCTGTCGAGGAATTCGGCGTACCACTTCATCCTCTCAAACTGGCCCGGGACGGAGGGAATCTCCCCGCCGACGTCCCAGTCGAAGTCGAAGGCGTTCTTTATGTTCTCGATTTCCACCTTGAAGAGCTTCGAGTTTGGGTTGAAGAGGTCGGGGTGGAAGCGTATCTCGTCGAGGCCTGCATCGTAGAGCTTCTCAAGGTTCTTCTTCGTGGCCAAAGCGCCGGTGGTGTAGAGGTGAACGTGAAAGTCCTCGCCAAAGGCCTCCTTGAGGGCGCGTATGTATTGAACGGTCCTGTCGAGCCTCGCGAGGGGGTCTCCGCCGGTGACGCCCGCACCTTTTGCCTCCTGAATCATAGCTTCCTCGATGACGTCATCAACGCTCTTAACGGGCCTTTCGTTGGCGTAAACAACATCTTCCCTCCTCCAGGGGCTCAGCGGGCAGTAGAAGCAGTCCCTCGGGCACTTCCCTGTGGTGAAGAGAACGAGCTTCTCACCCCTAACGCAGAGCTGACAGCCCTTCGGAAGTTCCCTCACGGCGTATGATAAGTAAGGGGTCTCCCATACCATAGCCCTCGCCAACCCTAACCCGGGGATAGGCCTTAAAAACGTTGGCGGGCAAAGTTGTCCGATGCCTATGAGGGAGAAGCCGAAGTACCTGCCCCCGACGCTCCGCGAGAAGCACCGCTACATTGCCTTCCAGCTGATTGGGGAGAGGCCCTTCCGGAAGGACGAGGTTAAGAAGGCAATATGGGAGGCGAGCCTCTCAGCGCTCGGAGTTCTTGGCTCGGCCAAAGCAAAACCCTGGTTCATACGCTTCGATGAAAAGAGCCAGACCGGAATCGTCAGGGTTGACAGGAAGCATGTGGAAGAGCTCAGATTTGCCCTAACCCTCGTGACGGAGATAAACGGCTCGAAGGCAATCTTCAGGACGCTCGGGGTTTCAGGGACGATAAAAAGGCTGAAGAGAAAGTTTTTAGCCGAATTCGGCTGGCGTTAGAGCAGGAAGGGCATCGCCTTGTCCACAGCGCCGGTGTAAACGAGCAGGTAGCGCCTGCAGGCCTTCTCCCATGTGAAGTCCCTTCTCGCGCGCCTTTTGGCGTTCTCGCGAAGCCTTGTGAGTGTCCCTTCGTCGAGTTCCTTGGCAGAAACCATGGCCCTCGCGAGGGCGAATGCATCTCTCGGCGGGACGAGGATTCCGGTGGCGTTCTCCGGGTCGGCGTTGAGGTCTATTATCGTGTCCTTGAGCCCACCGACGGCGCTCGCTATTGGAATCGCCCCGAGGCACATCGCCTCAAGCTGAACCAATCCAAAGGGCTCGAAGTAAGAGGGAATCACCACGAAGTCCACCGAGCCGTAGAGCTCGCGGACAGTTTCCCTCGGCAGGACGTCGGTGATTACCCTGACGTTCTCAGGGAAGCGGTTCTCAACGGCTTTAGCCCAGGCCTCCAATCCCGGGTCGCCCTTGCCGACGATGATGAAGCGCATCTCCCTAAAAGAGGGGTCGCCGGAGAGTATCTCTATCGCCCTGAGGAGCGTGTCAACGCCCTTCTGGGCCCTGTCGAAGCGGCCGATGAACATGAAGGCCCTTCCGTCGCTCAAACCAAAGCGCCCGAGGATTAGCCGTCTCCGCTCCTCCCTCGGCCTATCGGCGTTCTCAAGGAGTTCCTCACTCCAGAAGGAGCAGTCTATGCCGTTGAAGACGTGCGTCACCTTGCCGTCGAAGCTCCTGAAGAAGTCCCATTCCTCGAGGAGGTAGCTCTTGCTAACGGTCGTTACCGCGTCGGCTATGTAGCAGGCGGTGTGCTCGGGGTCTATCTCGGGATAAGGCGCGAGCTCGCCCAAGTTGGCCTCGTGGAAGTAGCCCGCTGGAATCCTGGCCTTATTGAGCCTGTGAACCGTAAAAACGGTTTTGGGAGAGAAGTACTTCTTCAAAAGTCCGAGGGCGAAGACCGTGTGCCAGTCGTGGGCGTGGAGGACGTCCGGCTTGAAGGTCTCAATAAGGTGGTTGAGCAGACCGGCGGAGGCCTTGCCGAAGAGGACGGCCTTCCTGAGGAGGGTCTCCCAGTCGGGATAGACGTCGGTGTCGAGGAGGTCTCCTGAGAGCGTGTAAACCGTGACCCCGTTCTGCTCCCGCTTTCTGGCGGTTACCTCGACGGTTCTGCCCTCGAAGGAGAGCCTGAAGGTGAGAAACGGCTCGCCGAGGCTCCGCCCGTGGTCGGGGGTGAAGACGATTACCTCGTTGCCGAGCTCGACAAGACCTTCAGCTATGCTCGTAACGGCCTCCGCTAGGCCACCGACCTTAACCGGCAGGTATTCGAAAGAGAGTATGAGGACGCGCATAGGCATCACTCGAGGAGTATGAACTTCTCGCCCTCGACGTCCTCGACGTAACTGCTTATTCCGCCGACCTTCCAGCGGTTGCCGCCGGCCTCTATCGTCACGTTGGCCACGAGCGGGGTGTATTCATAGTCCACTATCTTTCCGTGGAGCTCCACCGGCTCCCTCGTATCGACGAGCTTTCCGGTGATTTCGGCCTCCCGCGGAAGACCAACGTGCTTGAGTATCGTGATGAGCGTCCTGACGTTGACGAAGGTCAGGGGCTTTGAGAGTGCCTCGTAGTTGATGGGTTTGACAACCTCGCTGTTGTCGAAGTAAATCGTGTAGAACCAGTGCATGTACTGGAAGACCGCCCTCGGGCTCTTGGCCCAGAAGGAGTAGAACTTCTCCCGCCTCCTGTCCTTGGGAATCGCGCCGAAGAATATCGAGTAGTCCGCGTCGCCGATTATCCAGCTCGCCATAAGCCAGGGGGCACCGCCGGTTCTCGCGAGGAGTATGTTGTCCGCCTTGAGCCAGTCGGGAATTTCATCGGGCAGGTTTGTGATTATCACGAAGATTACGTCCTTTCTGGCCTTTATATCCCGCCTGAGAAGCTCAAGGAACTCGTAGGGCGTGTTGATTAGAACCTCGTAGCGGGCGGTTCTTATTATGTGCTGAACCCTCTCAAGGGTGTTGTCGAAGCCGAGAATCGTCCATATCTCCGGTAACTCCTGGCCGTGGGTCTGCTTGTAGAGCTCGACAAACGCCTCCTTGAGCTTCTCGATGTCCTCTATGAACTCCTCCTTTATGCGCTCGAGGACGACCTCAGGATTAACCGGGCGGTAGAGCCTTGGAGTTCCGTGCATAACATCGACGAAGCCCTTCCTGTGGAGCGAGCTGAGGACGTCGTAGACCCTCGTGTGCGGAATGCCGCTCTCCTTGGTTATGTCGGTGGCCTTGCTCGGGCCGAGCTTGAGAAGGGTTATGTACGCTAAACTCTCGTACTTCGTGAGTCCGAGCTTCTGGAGCTTTTCAATGATTTCCTCCTCCCTCATTTTCGTCACCTATTCACTAACGTTAGTTTGTTCATCCTTAGTGGTATATGGTCACGGTGAGTGTATAAAACTTTTGCTTAACTTTTTAAGGGGTATCAAAAACACCCCCCATGCTCGAGAAACTGGCGGAGTTCATAGCCCAGACCTTCCCGCGGGGAAAGGCGGTTGAGCTCGGCATAGGCTTCCAGACGAAAGTGGCTTTAAGGCTGACCGAGCTCGGCTACGACGTTTTAGCAATAGACTGGAACGAAAAGGCAGTTGAGAACGCGAGGAAAGCCGGCATAAAAGCCCTCCGCGACGACCTCTTCAGGCCGAGGCTCAGCCTTTACAGGGACGCGGTGGTTCTCTACTCCGTAAGGCCAACGCCCGAGATAATGAAGCCCATCGTTGAGCTAAGCCGAAAGACAGGCGTTCCCCTCGTGATTCTGCCCCTGAGCGGTGACTCCGTGCCCAGACCGCTGAGGCTCATGAACTACGGTGGGCTAGCAATATACGTTTATAAGCCGTGAGCGAACTAAAGCCGGTGGTGGTATGAAGCTCTTCGGCACCGCGGGGATTCGGGGGAGGCTCTGGGAGAAGGTGACGCCCGAGCTTGCATTGAAGGTCGGTATGGCCGTTGGAACATACAAGAGCGGAAAAGCTGTTGTCGCGAGGGACGGGAGGACCTCAAGCATCATGCTCAAGAACGCTCTGATAAGCGGTCTGCTCGCGAGCGGGATGGAGGTTTTAGATGCCGATTTGATTCCAACTCCAGCTTTAGCATGGGCAACGAGGGAGCACGGCGACGCTGGAGTTATGATTACAGCCTCCCACAATCCCCCGACCGACAACGGGATAAAGGTCTTCAACGGCGACGGGACGGAATTCTACGTCGAGCAGGAGAGGGAGCTTGAGGAGATAGTCTTCTCTGGGAACTTCAGGAAGGCAGAGTGGAACGAGATTAAAACGGTTAAGCCCCTCGACGTTATAGACGACTACATCGGAGCGGTTCTCGACTTCGTGAACCACGAGACGGGCCTTAAAGTCCTCTACGACGGGGCCAACGGCTCCGGGAGCGTTTTGGCGCCTTACCTGCTCCGCGAGATGGGGGCGAAAGTGATAAGCGTGAACGCCCACGTCGACGGCCACTTCCCGGGGAGGAAGCCCGAGCCGAGGTACGAGAACATCGCCTACCTCGGGGAGCTTGTTAAAGAACTCGGCGTTGATTTGGCTATAGCACAGGACGGCGACGCTGACAGGATAGCGGTCTTCGACGAGAAGGGTAACTACGTTGACGAGGACACGGTAATAGCGCTCTTCGCCAGGTACTACGTTGAAGAAAACGGCGGGGGAACGGTTGTTACGTCGATAAACACCGGGTCGAGGATTGATGAGGTGGTTGAAAAGGCCGGGGGAAAGGTC
Source organism: Thermococcus nautili (assembly GCF_000585495.1). NCBI lineage: Archaea > Methanobacteriati > Methanobacteriota > Thermococci > Thermococcales > Thermococcaceae > Thermococcus > Thermococcus nautili. The sequence goes on along the minus strand of NZ_CP007264.1, from coordinate 1,265,391 downwards.
GTTAGAGTCCCACTCGGCCAGCCCCACGACGGCATAAAGAAATACGGAGCCATCTTCGCCGGCGAACCCTGGAAGCTCGTCCATCCAAAGTTTGGCAACTGGATTGACAGCTTCGTGACGATGACGCTCCTGATTAAGATGATTGACGAGAACGGCCCGCTCTCGAAGCTCGTCTCCGAGATTCCGGTCTATTACCTGAGGAAGGAAAACGTCCCGTGCCCGGACGAACTCAAGGGGAAGGTCATCGAAAAGGCTAGGGAAGAGCTTGAGAAGGCCTTAGGGGAGGAAATCAAAGAAGTCCTCACGATTTCAGGCTACCGCTTCCAGCTGAGGGACGGCTCGTGGGTTCTCGTCAGGCCGAGCGGGACGGAGCCGAAGATTCGCGTCGTCGTCGAGGGACCGAGCGAAAAGAGAAGGGACGAGCTCTTCGAGTTAGCTTATAAAACGGTTGCAAAAGAAGTGGAAAAGCTCAAACGAAGCGCGCGGGTCGAAGGGTCCTGACGGCTATTTCCCTTTTGTCTATCATGACCTTGAAGCCCTCCTTTGCGACGTAGGTCTTGACGCCGGTCACCGTTTCGATGTATTTTGCCTCCTTGTAGGGGTTGGCGAAGTGCATCTTCATGCCGATGTGGCTCATTACCAGTACTTCGGGTTTTTTCTCCATGCTCTTGAGCATTTCAACGGCATCGTCGGTGCTGAGGTGGTAGGGAATCCCCATGTCCCTCGGGCGCGTTATCGCCGCTATGATGACCCTCGCCCCGTCGTGCCACTCTATCAGGCCATCGAAGTAGGCCGTGTCGGGAATGTAGGAGATGTCGCCGTAGGCGGTCTTCATGCGGAAGCCTATCGTCGTCGGGTCCGAGTGCTGGCTCGGGGTTATGAGGAACTCCTCCTCGCCTATCGCTATCTTGTTGCCCGGCTCTGGCGTGTGGACGCTCTCAAGAACCTCTATGTGATACTTGCTTATCGCAGGTGTATGAGTCTCGTCGCCGTAGACGACGCTCTTCGAAGCTATCAGCGTTCCCCTCTTCTTGAGCGCACCGCCTGTCATGGCCTCGACCATGACCTCAAGGTCGTTGCAGTGGTCGACGTGCCTGTGGGAGACGAAGATTGCATCTAATCTTCTCGGGTCGAGCTTGTAGCGCCAGCTCCTGACGAGCGCTCCCGGCCCAGGGTCAACGTAAACGTTCCTGCTCGCCCGTATGTGGAATCCCCCCGTGGAGCGGAACTGGGTTATTGTGATGAACCTCCCGCCCCCGCTTCCGAGGAAGGTTATCTCTATCACTCCCTCACCTCCGTATCCTCTGCGGACGGTAGGGTTTGGGCGGTGGGGTATATAAGCGCTCCGAAACCGGTTTAAGCTCCGGGGAGAAGTAGTGGCGGTGGTTCTGATGGAGTTCGAAGGGGTTCTGAAGGAAGTTGAAAGCTTAAGGGATGAGATGGTAAAGACGCTCGTCGAGCTGATTAAGATTCCGGCCATAAGCCCCGACTACGGCTACGAGGGGGAGTACGACAAGGCGCAGAAGCTGCTTGAGATTATCAGGGACTGGCCCTTCGATAAGGTCGAGGTCTACAACGCCCCCGACGAGAGGGCCAAGAACGGGGTCAGGCCGAACGTATTGGCCTATTACTACGGCGAGAAAGGCGAGGAGAGCGAGAGGCTCTGGATTCTTACGCACATCGACGTCGTTCCGCCGGGAGACCTGAGCAAGTGGACCGTTACGGAGCCCTTCAAACCGCTCGTCAAGGACGGTAAGGTCTACGGGCGCGGAAGCGAGGACAACGGGCAGAGTTTGGTTGCTTCGCTCTACGCTGTAAGGGCCATGATGAACCTCGGGATAAGGCCGAAGAGAACCGTCATTTTGGCCTTCGTCAGCGACGAGGAAACCGGGAGCAAGTACGGAATCGGGTGGCTGATGAAGGAGCACCCGGAGCTGTTCAGGGAAGACGACCTCGTTCTCGTCCCGGACGGCGGAAACGAGGACGGAACGTTCATAGAGGTTGCCGAAAAGGGAATCCTCTGGTTCAAGCTCAAGGTCAAGGGCCAGCAGGTGCACGCGAGCATGCCGGACAAGGGCCTGAACGCACACCGCGTTGCACTTGATTTGGCCTACAACCTCGACAAAAGGCTTCACGAGAAGTACAGCGAGAAGGACGAGCTCTTCGACCCGCCGGAGAGCACCTTCGAGCCAACGATGGGAGGAAACCCGGCTGACAGCCCCAACATAATCCCAGGCGAGCACGAGGTCGTTTTCGACTGCAGGGTTCTGCCGAGGTACAGCCTCGACGATATTCTCAGGGACGTTGAAGATGTCGCGAAAGAAGTTAAGGAGAGGCACAGGAAGGAGCTTGACGGGAAGGTTCTTCCCGAAATCGAGGTGGAAGTCCTTCAGAGGGGCGACCCGGCACCGCCGACCGACCCGAACAGCGAGATAGTGAGGCTCCTGAAGGAGGCGATAAAGGAGCTACGCGGAAAGGAAGCCAAGGTAGGGGGCATAGGAGGCGGAACCTTCGCGGCGTTCTTCAGGAGGAAGGGCATCCCAGCGGTCGTCTGGGCGACGCTCGACGAGATGGCTCACCAGCCCAACGAGTATGCGAAGATTGACAACATGGTCGAAGACGCCAAGGTAATGGCCTACCTCGCCCTGCGCTGAGCGAAAGCCTTTTCTTTCCAGTTTCCACCTCTTTCCATGCCCCTCTGGAAGGACGGAAAGCTTGGACTGCCTGTGAGGGAAGCGGTTAAGCTCTTTCCGGAGCTGGAGGAATACGTTGACGAGCGCGGAAGGCTCGACTTCTCGAACAGAAAAGCCAGAATACTCTACAACAGAGCCATAGCGAAGGCCCTCTTCGGGCTGGAGATAGAATACCATCCTCGCGGTCTCGTGACGCCCCCGATATCGCGCTACCTCTTCCTTAAGACGTTTTTGAGGGGCGGGGAGAAGGTTCTGGAGATTGGGACCGGGCACACCGCGATGATGGCACTTATGGCTGAGAGACTCTTCGACTGTGAGGTAACGGCCACGGAGCTGGACGATGAGTTCTTCGAGTACGCGAGGAGGAACATCAATCGGAACCTCGCTAGGGTCAGGCTAATCAAGAGCAACGGGGGGATAATCAGGGGAGTAATCCCCGAAGGAGAGCGCTTCGACGTCATCTTCTCAGCTCCTCCCTACTACGAGAGGCCGACCAAGGGAGTTCTCACGGAGAGGGAAGGCGTTGGCGGGGGAAAGCACGGCGAGGCCTTCTCGGTGAAACTTATTGAGGAAGCGAGGGACTACCTACGGCCCGGCGGAAGGGTGGCCCTCTTCCTGCCCGACAAGGAGGGGCTGATAAGGGTTATAGCCGAGAAGGGAGAAAAGCTGGGCTATTTGGTGAAAGACATTCGGTTTAAAGCTGGGGCGCGGTGGAGGCACAGCTTGATATTGAAGCTGTGAAGAAGAAAAGCGAAGGGACTCCGACCGTGGGCGTCTCAGCACTCACGCCGGTCTCAGTGGAGGTGCTTTCTCGTCATCGTCCCGAGTTTCAGCGCATATCCTCAACGTAGAGGAAGAGACACTTAAGGTATTCGGTGTCCTTCGAGGCCATGAGTATCGGGTGGTCCGGGGCCTGAGTCCTGTAGGGTTCGAGCATCTTGAGGAACTTGCCGGCCTTTGCCCCAGCGGCGATGACCATGTCCTTGAAGGCCTGCATGTCAACGTGCTGGGAGCAGGAGCAGGTGACGAGGATTCCACCCTCCTTAACGAGCTTCAGGCCGGCGTGGTTGACATTGAAGTAAGCCCTGAGCCCGCGCTGGAGGTCCTTCTCGTGCTGGACGAAGGCAGGTGGGTCAAGGATAACTATGTCGAACTTCTCGCCCCTCCTGAGCATCTCCTCCATAACGGGGAAGGCGGAACCGACGATGAACCTCATTCTGTCTTCGACGCTGTTGAGCCTAGCGTTCTCCTTGGCGGTTTCGATGGCCCGTGGGGACTTGTCAACGGCAACCACTTCCTCGGCTCCAGCCACCGCCGCGTGTATCGCGAAGCCACCGGTGTATGTGAAGACGTCGAGAACCCTCATTCCCGGCTTGACGTACTTCTCCAGAGCTATCCTGTTCTCGCGCTGGTCGAGGAAGAAGCCCGTCTTCTGACCGCGCATGTCGACGATGAACTTGGCCTTTCCTTCCTCTATTACCGTCCTGTACTTCTCCTTGCCGAGGAGAACGCGCTCTATCTCAGGTAAACCTTCCTTTCTCCTCGAGCGCCCGGTGTTCTTCTCGAAGACTGTCTCTATTTCAGGCTCGACCTCCATTATGGCCTCGGCCAAATCGAGCTTAAACCTCTCCATGCCGATGCTCGAAATCTGAAGTGAGGCTATCTCGTTGAAGCGGTCGACTATCAGGCCCGGTAAATAGTCAGCCTCGCCGTAGACCATTCTGTAAGCTTTGTCGTAGCCAAGAACCTTCTTTCTGTACTCGTTGGCCTTCCTAATCCTCTCCTTGAAGAGCTCCTTCGTTATCGGGGTGTCTTTATCTTTGATGAGCAGGCGGACCATTATGTTCGAGTTGGGGTTGACGAAGCCCCTGCCGAGGAACTTCCCTCCCCTCGTGTAGACCTCGACTATGTCTCCGGGTTCAAACTCGCCCTCGGTTCTCACGACACCCTTCTTGAAGACTATCATCGCGCCCTTCCCTATGGCCCTCGCCGCCTGGGCGTCAACGATTACCCTCGCCATTCTCACCACCGGAGGGGTTAGAGAAGGGGGTTTAAAAACCTGCCCGGCGATAGGTATTTAACCCCCGGAGCCCTATATTAGAGCGGTGGTTTCTATGCACTTCGACGTTGTAAAGGAGTTCTTGGAAGAGATTGGCGCCGACTGGATTGAGCTCGACGGTGAAGTCCACCTCGAGCCCGAGGTCTTCTACGAGGTTTGGAAGTACATAGGCCAGCCCGAGCTGAAGACCTACGTCGTCGAGGACGAGGTTGTCGAGCCAGGCTCCTACGACCCGCCCGAGATGAAGTACACCGACGTCAAGAAGATTAAGGTCAAGAAGGTGTACTTCGAGACCCTCGACGGCAAGAGAATCGTGACGGATTACTCCGAGTTCCAGAAGATTATGAAGGAGAAGTCCGCCTGACGTTTCATCTTAGCAGGACCGGGAGCATCAGGGAGCTCATGCAGACCGTTCTCTTCACCCCGAGGAGAACGGTTAGGTAACCCACAATCGAGGAAGCGGTCAGCGCGAACAGGCCCGGAAGGCCGTCGAAGATGAAGGCCAGGAGAACCAGAAACGCCAGAACAGTGAGGTTGATAAACCGGTACGGAAGTCTTGAGAGGGCCCCCGCCAGAAACCTTGCAAGGGGCTCGCCGTAGAGGAGAACCGCGAGGCCCACGAAGAGCGCAACGAGTAGGAACGCCGGGAGGGCTTTGACGCTCAAAGGCTCCATTAGCGTCACCACTCCGTTTCTTTCCCTTCCCGTTTCAAGGAAGTTGAGAAAGGCGAAGAGGAAGTTGGCGGTGTTAACGGAGTAGACGATTGTCAGGAACGAGCGCTCGTCCCGGGAGATGAACGAGCCGAGCAGGGCCGCCTGCGATGCCGTGAAGGCCGGAAGAAGGGAAGCAAGCATACCGAAGAGCGTCCCCAGGAAAGAGAATAGGACGAGCCCTTTGGGGGTAATCTCGAGCTCCGGACTGCCAGGCTCTACTCGCTTGGTCCCGGCCAGGAGGGAGGAAACTATAACCGGAACGCCGAAGAACCCGGTGAAGAGGACATAAAATGGCTCGTTCAGCGGGAGCGAGAGAATAAAAAGGCCAAGAATCCCCGAGAGAAGGATTACGAAGAGCGCATAAATCTTTTTCACGCCCCGCTCGGTGAAGACGAGAAGAAGGATTAGGAGCAGGACGGCAAACTTTCCAAAGGCGGGCCTGTAGAGGGGAGCGAGGCGAAGGTAGATGGGAACCAGCGGGAGGAAGAATATGACCGCCAGAAAGCTCGCGATGAGCGCTATCCTGACGACCTCAAGGCCCTTACCGCCGAGCACGAGCCGGTGAGCCGGAAGAACGCCGAGGGCCGTACCCTCATCGGGAACGCCGAGGAAGGTTGAAGGGATTGCATCAAGGAACGTATGAGTCAGCCCCATCGCAAAGAGAACGACCGCGCTTAGGCCGAAACCGCGGAGAAGGGAAGCCAAAGTGTTCACGTGGATTCCCGGCGTTATTCCCGTGAAAGTGCCGAGCAGGAGACCTAACAGTGCTTCCCGGAGCAAAGGTCCTCACCCGACTGAACTTCAAACGCCGGCTTTCCGCGGTAGGTCGTGAAGAAGCCGTAGGCCGTTACGCTCTCGTTTTCAGTCAGAGAGACACCAAGCCTCGATGGGAGCTTGAGGAGAACCGAGCAGGTGCCGTTTGTTACGTTTGCTATGCCAAAGCCGTTTCTGTAAACTTTTACCCACGCGACTTTTCCCGAGATTCTCGAGAAGGAGCCTTCGTTGAAGGAGCATATGTCGTTTGGCAACTCTTCCCGGGGTTTTACAACGGAGCAGTTCAGGCAGAGCAAACTGGACTTCCTTCTCAGGGCCTCGAAGCGAACCGTGTCGCCGACTCTCGCGCTGAAGCCGTAGAGCTTCAAGTCTGTGCAGTCGAGCTTCAGGTAGCGGGAGGTACTTTTGATAACGAGACACTCGCCGGTGGCTATATCACCAATTTCGGCCAGGTTGAGGGGCTTCTCCTCGGCAGACCCGAGGACGTTAACGTCGTCGCCGGAATTCACGTAGAGGGTAATCGTCGAGTAAAGCCTCACAACGCCGAGGACTTTGACGCGAAGGCCCGGTCTGAGGGAAAGGCCGTGGGGGAGGTAAACCCTGAACTCCTCGCTCCCGTTCCAGACCGTTGCGGGGTTGCCCGGGTAGAGGACGACGCCCTCAAGAGGGTAGGGCATGCCATTGCGGGGTTCCTTCAAATAGCCGAGCTCTTCAACATTGACGGGATAGAACTTCGAGCCGTAGGTCAGGCCCTCAAGCCTCACGAGGCTTCCCTTGGAAGCGTTGAGTGGATAGGCGAGGCGGACCCTCGAAGGAGTGAGCAGAACGGGGCCGTTGGAGTACCAGTAGGCCCCTTCAATAATTTCTAAGGGAAACGTCGCGTTTGCGGGGACTACTGAGGAAACGTCCATCCAGAGACCGCGGTTGGTCGCTCTGAGCCTGCCCTGAACTGTGTAGGCCTTTCCGAGCTCCAAAGACTTCCCGAGTGCGACCGTGACCGTGCCGTTGTAGAGGACCGAGATGGAGCCAGAAGAATAAACGCAGAGGCCGGTGAAGGAGTCTTTCTCTGGGGAGTAACGGCTAAGCGCAAGGGAAACGAAGAGGAGTGATGACAACAAAACGACTACAAATAATCGTTTTTGAACCATCGAAAATAGTAAGAACAAAGGTCCTTAAAAAATTTTGGGTGTCAGTAGATTTCCCCGCTCGGGTAAACGACTATGCCCTCCTCGGTTATCTCGAAGGGGTACTTCTTCATCGAGTGCCTCGTCTCACGCATCTTCCTGATTAAGAGATAGCGCTTGAGTTCAACCTCCCTCTCGATGAAGTCGAGAAGGATGACGCCCCTGGAGATGTACTCCTCGACGCCGTACCTGCTGATTTTGCCCCTGCTCGGGTCGGGGGCCTCGGTTGTGAGGATTGACGTGACGCCCATCTCAAGGAGTATCGTGTTGAGCTGGAGGAGCATCTCCCTGATTTCCTCCTCCTTCTTGAGGCGGAACGCTATGGAGGGAATGGAGTCTATGACGAGCCTCTTGGCGTTGATTGCCTTAACAACGCGGTAGACGTATCTCAAAAAGTCCTCGGCGTTGAGGTTGCCCTCAAGGACGTACTGTTCCTCGGACGGGAGCCCCACGACGGCGCTGACACCATCGACGATGGCTATCTTGCCCTCGCGTTCGTATTTCTCGATGTCCCAGCCAAAGGTCCTCATCTCCCTCCTGAGGTCCTGCGCCCTCTCCTCGAGGGTGACTATTACTCCGGGTTCATCGTAGAGCTCAACACCCTTGTAAACGAACTGAACCGCGAACGTTGTCTTACCGCTTCCGGTGGGACCGGTTACAAGGACCGTGGTTCCCTCGGGGAATCCTCCCTCAACGAGGTCGTCAAAACCGGGAATCCCGGTCTTGACTCTGCGAACTTGCCACACCTCTCTGGTCATACGAATCACCGTGATGGCTGTTGGGGATAGCCCTTAGTTTATCCGCTATAGCTAATTGATGGTTTGTGGATATAAAACTTTTGGAAGATAACGGAACTAAAGTCCCCTTTGATGGAAGATTTACAACGGTTTACTTATTAAATCGCCAGGGAACACCACAGGGGCGGAAACGTTTTATTGAAAAAAGCAAAGTGGGAGCAAGGTGAAACCATGTCCGACCCCTTTGGAAGGGACGCACAGGAGCTAATCAGGCGCGAGTTCGGGGACGTTCTAACGCTCCTTGAAAGGATTCCCTCAAGCATAGACCCAGACGAGGCACTCTCACTCGTCGGTTGGATGCTAAAATCCAATGAGCCCCCGGGAGAGCTCCTCAGAACCGACCCACTCGAGGAGCTCAGGGACCTCTTCAGATTCTACGCCCTGCTCGGGGCGCTGGCGTTCTCCCCCTATGGCATCGAGGCCGAGTTCGTGAAGAAGGCAACGGCAAAGCTCTACCGCGCGAGGATAGAGAGAAAGGGCTCGCTGGAGGGAAGTCTTCTAAAGATTGAGCCGACGGAGGGGATACCCGAGAGGGACAGGAAGATACTTGAAAGGGCAATGGACAGAAGTCTGCCCGAGGACGAGAGGGAGAAGCTCAAGCTGAAGTATAGGATGCACCTGAGCGAGTTCCTCGAGCTCTGGGAGGGGTCGCTGAAGGAGGTCTACGTAAGGAAAGGATACGCCTACCTCCGCTGGGACGAGGCGTTAAAGCTCTGGGAGATGGCCTTTGAGAGGCGCTTCGATAAAGCTGTCAGCCTTCTCGCGGACGTCAGGGACGAACTTCCCGAATTCTACGAGGAGCTTAAGGAGAAGCTTGAGGAGCTCGCCGGGGAGTACTTCAAGGAGAGGCTTGAGAAGCTCGGAAAGGTTGGCGCGAAACCGCTCCGCTTCGACCTCTTCCCGCCGTGCGTTAAGGAGGCCCTAAAAGGCGTCCCCGCGGGAATGAGGAACTACGCGATTACGGTTCTCTTAACGAGCTTCCTGAGCTACGCGCGCATCTGCCCCAACCCGCCGAGGAAGGACGTCCGCGTTAAGGACTGCGTAAGCGACCTAAGGGTCATCGAGGAGGAGATTTTACCGGTTATCATAGAGGCCGGCAACCGCTGTAAGCCGCCGCTCTTCGAGGACCAGCCCCACGAGATTAAGAACATATGGTACCACCTCGGCTTCGGACTGACCGATAAGCCAACGCTTGAAGACAGCGGAAATTCGACGTGGTACTTCCCGCCGAACTGCGACAAGATAAGGGCCAACGCTCCCCAGCTATGCAAGCCGGACAGGTACTGCAGGGGGGTCAAGAACCCGCTGACCTACTATCTGAGAAGGCTCGCAAGGGAGGAGCGGAGCGAAACCGGTGAAGGGGGTGAGGAGGGTGGCTGAACTGCTCAGAGAGGTCAGCAGGGAGGAGAGGGAGCTCTACTACAAGGACGAGTGGAAGGCCGAAAGGATTCCGAAGTTCATCATTGATAGCCTTGAAAAGCGCGAGTTCGGCTTCGACCACACCGGCGAGGGCCCGAGCGACAGGAAGAACGTATTCACCGACGTTAGAGATTTGGAGGACTACGTTAAGGCCACCTCACCCTACGCAATCTACACATCGGTTGCGCTCTACCGCGAACCGGCCCAGATGGAGGGCTGGCTCGGGGCCGAGCTCGTCTTCGACATAGACGCCAAGGACCTGCCCCTCAGGAGATGCCAGAATCTTCACCCGAGCGGGCAGGTGTGCCCAATCTGCCTGGAGGACGCGAAGGAGCTCGCAAGGGACACTCTAGTGGTTCTTAAGGAGGACTTCGGCTTTGAGAACGTCCACGTGGTTTATTCTGGCAGGGGCTACCACATAAGGGTTCTCGACGAATGGGCGTTGAGGCTCGACGCCAAGGCCCGCGAGAGGATTTTAGCTTACATCAGCGCCTCGGAGGAGGTAACCTACGAGGACGTGATGAGCAGGAGGATTATGCTGTCGAGCGGCTACTTCAGGGTGTTTAGACTTCGCTTCGGCTATTTCATAAAGAGGGCAAACGAGAACCACCTGATAAGCGCGGGGATAAAGAAGGGCCTTGCCAGAAAACTCCTGAGCGATGAGAGCAGGAATAGAATCGTCAGAAGCTTCGTCGAGAGGGGTTTGCTGGCCTCTTTCCCAAGCGGAGTCGGCTATAAAACGCTGATAAGGCTGTTCTCGATATCGAGCACGTTCTCCAAGGCCTACTTCGACGGGCGCGTTACGGTCGATGTAAAGAGAATCCTCCGCCTGCCGTCGAGCCTGCACTCCAAGGTCGGGCTGATAACGACCTACATCGGCCCCGATGAGGGGAAACTCGAGCGCTTTAACCCCTTCAGGGACGCCGTGCCAGAGTTCAGGAAGGAGGAAGTAAAGGAAGCGTACGAGGAGTGGGAGAGCTCGCTATGAACCGGGGAAAGGTCCAGATAGCGCTTGCAATGCTTATATGGGGGAGCGTCGGAATATTCGGCAGGCTCTCCGGGCTTTCCGGCCTGGGCGTCGCCTTTGCGAGGGTCTCGCTTGGAGCGCTCGTCCTCCTTCCACTCCTCAGCCTCAGGGGAAAGCTCAGAAACGCCTTGGGGGAGCTGAGAAAGAGGCCCTATCACATGCTCGCGCTCGGGACTGCGTTAGCCTTAAACTGGGTCTTCCTCTTCACGGCCTTCAACTACACGAGCATAGCGAACGCGGTTCTCGTTTACTACACCGCGCCGGTTCTGGCGACGCTGATTTCGTGGCGCTTCCTCAATGAAAGGCTCGACGCGGGAAAGGTTCTGAGCCTCGCCATAGCCTTCACGGGACTGCTCCTCATAGCGTCTTCCCAGAGAATCAGCCTCTCCGACAGGGACTTCACAGGAATCGTATTCGCGTTTCTGGGAGCGCTCTTCTATGCACTAATTCCAAACCTCGGCAGGTTCATGAGGGGCGTTGACGGTGAGAGCCTAACCTTCCTCCAGCTGGCGGTAGCTTCCGTCGTTTTAATTCCTTTCGTGGCCGTTGAAAACGTTGGAAGCCCGGTCTGGTGGGCAATAGCGGTTCTCGTCTTGCTCCACACGGTGTTCGCCCTCTACCTCTACATGGACGGGCTGAAGAAGGTGGAGGTCAAAGACGCCTCCCTGTTGAGCTACCTCGACCCGCTGAGCGCGATAGTTTACGCGTTCTTGGTCTTTGGAGAGGTACCGGGAGTTAGAACCGTTATAGGTGGCGCCCTAATTCTACTCGCCTCAGCTATTGATTTGGCGAGGGGGTCGTAGCCCGCCTTCTGTGTCAAGGGGGCATTCGACTGAGCGGCCTACCACGGGGCTCGCACCGGGAACTCATCGCCCCTCCCACGGCCTTGCACCCCGCGGGACGGCCGTTTCACCGCATCCCCCGGGATTGTCTGCGGGTTAGCTCGGTGCCCGTCGCCGGGCCCTTCGCGCGCGTCATCCACATCTCCCGGGAGCCGTGTCGTTTCTGCGCCGTTGCCCTCCCTCCCGGGAGGTGCCTTACGGCACCGCGGTCCCGGTGCGGTGGGCGGAACTTCCTCGGGAGTGCCCCGAGAGCCCCCGACCCCCTCGCCGTAAGGAAGCAGAAAAGGGAGGATAAAAAGGTTTGGTCACTTCTTTTTGGGCAGGGAATCCCTCTCATGGAACTTTGGCGGTTTCGGCCTCTTGAATCTCCCGAGCGGTGAGCGGCGCTTTGGAGTTTTCCTGGTTCTCCCCTTCTTGGGTTGGTTCTGGTAGTATAACACAACCGCAACGGCCACTACGATGAGTATCCCAACAACGGGCCACCACGGGAAGCCCCCGCCGTTGGCTTCGCCCGTCGTTGAGGTTGTGTTAGACTGCAGGGTTGTGGACGTGGTTGTTGGTGTCTGCGTCGGGGACGGCTTGGGCTTCGGCGCCGGAACCCAGAGGCTACCTTCCTTGACGCTGACCCTTCCAAGGGCGTTGAGCTTGAAGGAGTACGTAACGTTGACGCCCTTTGGAACGTTAAACCTGAATGAAAGCCCCTTTTTGCCAGGGGGAATAGTTACGTCAAGAACGTCAGCGTAGAGGGAAGTTCCGTTGGCGAGAACCTTGTACTCGAGAGTTCCGCTGACCGCTTCTGGGGTCGGGTTCAGGAGCAGGGCGCTAACCTCAAGCGTCGAGTTCAGTAGCTTTGCACTCAGGGACCCTATTGAGGGTGGAGCATAAACGGTGTAGTGAACGGTATCGTTCCCCCCGGAGCGACCGTGAACGGAGAGACCAATAACGGCGGAGACGTTTCCTGGCTTGGATGTCGGAAGAGACAGCTGAACCACACTAGTACCCGGGGAGAGGGTTATCTCCCGAGTTTTGGCAGCAAATGATTTTGTGCCGTTGATTACGGCAACGCAGGAAATCGTGGCGTTTATGTCCCTTTCGGAAATGATGGTGACGTACGCCTTCAGTGTGTCGTTAAGCAGGACGCTCTCCTTCTCAACAGAGACGCCAACGAGCCTGACACCGAGTGAAACTGCAAGCTTCTTGGCGTAGGTGTAACTCTGGTCCCCGTATGAAACGCGGTAGATTAGGGTGTAGTTACCCTCCGGATAGTTCCACCCGACAGGTAGAGATAGCCTTATCAGTGTGTCCCCCGGCGGAACTGTCACGTTTTTGGAAACGACGGAGTAGTTATTGCTCCCCAGGAGAAGGGCAGAGAAAACGTTCACGGTAGCGTTGAAGTGGCCGATGTTAATCACATGGGAGTAAACGGTAACGCTCTCCCCCAGGAAAACGTAGGGAACATCACCCCGACCAGGAACGTAGGAGTAGGCGCTCGTAAAGGTAAGGGGTGAAGCGAGAACTTCAACCGGAACCTTGGCCTTCAGGATGTAAACGTCTCCCGAGTAAGTTGCTATGAATCGAAGGTAGAGCGTGTAGTTGCCCGGAAGGACGTCCTTTGACACGGTCAGGTTGTATTTTACCGTCTTGTTCTGACCCCTGCCCCAGTTTGGAAAAACCCTCGGGAACATCGTGAAGTTGAATCCCTCAACGCGGTTTCCGTTTGTGTCCTCCACCCAGAAGCTCTGATAGCTGACGACAGAGTAAATTACACCCGCATTGTTCGTCAGGAGAAGCGTTCCTTCGCTGTAGTCACCTCTCACAACGGTTATCGAACCCGCCACTGATATAGTTCCAAACTGGGCGCTGGTAAACGGAAGGAACATCGAAACTAGTATGATAGCGATGAGCAGTAGTGCCCGCCTCACAATCACCACCCCAGATAATAAGGCGCCCTCGAATTTAAACTTACCCATTAAAAGTCAGCTGTGCACGAGGGCACGGTATAGCAGGAACAGGCCAGTAGCCACGAGAAACGCGGAGAACGCCAGATAAAGGCGGTAGAGTCCCAGGTCGGAGAAGTGCTCCCTTGCAACGAGGGCTATTGCCAGGAGCATCACCCCGTAGAGGAGGGCGAAGATTCCAAGGGCGAGCGACGTCTTTATGCCGAGGAGCACGAGGATTCCAAAGACCGCCCCGGCGAAAACCGTGACGTGGGGAACCGTGAAGGCGAGGTAGTTGAGGAAAACCTTCCTATCGTCGTCCATACCCATCACTCCGCTATGAAGGCGTAGGTTGTGGTCGTCGGCAACTCCCGCCTCACCCTGGAGAGCAGATATCTCGGATAAAGCCTCTCCTCTGGCTCGTCGAGGGGGTCGTAGGAGCCAAGGAGCCTGTCTATCACCTTGACCGCGACCTTTCCCCTGACCCTGAAGTAGCCCCTGAAGTCGCTGACTATCTCAAGGACTATCGGGAGGAGCAGTTTCTCCTCGTCGCCGGGGTCAAGAAGACCCCTAATCCTCTCGAGCTCTGCCTTTCGGAAGGAATGCCTGCTCCCGTCCCTCAGCCTGACGGAGGGCTCCTCTGAGGCGAGCAACTGGACGAGGGTTGGCCTCTTCGCCGGAAGGTGGCTGTTTATGCGGTAGATTTCCCTCAAGAGGGCGTTTTCGGGGTTCATACGGGTGTCAATTCGAGCCGGAGCAGATAAACGTTATTTAACATTCTCTTGTCAAAAAGTTCAAAATTAAGCGAGTAGATAGACTTGTTTACGTCAAAACGATAACGCCCATAGGCCGTTTTTCGTCAGGCGTTCAAAAATTCAGGGGAAAGGGTTAATTAGGGGTATATGTTCAGCATGTGGCGGAAATAATTGAACGTTCAAACAATGAGGTGATGAAAAAATGAACGAAAGTGCAAAGCTCCTCGGCGTCAGCGCAAAGGGCCCGAGGTTCCTCCAGCTCATATTCGTGGACATAAACGGCGTTCCAAAGGGAATGGAGGTCCCGATAGCGAGGTACGAGGAGGCAATCGAGGAGGGCATCTCCTTTGACGGCTCCTCGATTCCCGGTTTCCAGGGCATAGAGGACAGCGACCTTATCTTCAAGGCTGACCCGAGCACCTACGCCGAGGTCCCCTGGGAGGGCATAGCGAGGGTTTACGGCTACATATACAAGGACGGGAAGCCCTACAAGGCGGACCCGAGGGGAGTCCTAAGAAGGGCCCTTGAGAGGCTCGAAAAAGAGGGATACAAGGCCTACATCGGGCCAGAGCCTGAGTTCTACCTCTTCAAGAAGAACGGAACCTGGGAGCTCCACATACCCGACAGCGGGGGCTACTTCGACCTCGTGACCCTCGACAAGGCGAGGGAGCTGAGGAGGGAGATAGCCCTCTACATGCCGGCCTTCGGCCTCGTTCCGGAGGTTCTCCACCACGAGGTTGGCAGGGCCCAGCACGAGATTGACTTCCGCTACGACGAGGCCCTCAAGACCGCCGACAACATCGTGAGCTTCAAGTACGTCGTCAAGGCCATCGCCGAGATGCGCGGTTTATACGCCACCTTCATGCCGAAGCCCCTCTACGGCTATCCCGGCAACGGAATGCACCTCCACATAAGCCTCTGGAAGGACGGAGAAAACGCTTTCATCGGCGAGGACGGGCTGAGCGAGACGGCACTTCACTTCATAGCCGGAATACTCAAACACGCGAAAGCCCTAACGGCCCTGACCAACCCGACGGTGAACAGCTACAAGCGCCTCGTTCCGGGTTATGAGGCTCCGGTCTACATCAGCTGGGGCTACAGGAACAGGAGCGCGCTAATCCGCGTCCCGGCCTTCTGGGGCAACGGGGCGAGGATAGAGTACCGCTGTCCGGACCCGAGCGCCAACCCGTACTTAGCTTTCTCGGCGATACTCTTAGCTGGACTCGACGGAATCAAGAGGAAGCTTGAGCCGGAGGCGTACGTTGAAACCAACGTCTACGAGATGGGCGAGGAGGAGAGAGCCAAAGCTGGAATCGAGACCCTTCCTGAAAGCCTCGGGGAGGCGCTGGAGGAGCTGAAGAAGGACAAGGTTGTCCGGGAGGCGCTCGGAGAGGCCTACGAGAACTTCATCGCCTACAAGGAGAGGGAGTGGAGCGAGTACGTCGCCTACCTCGAGAGCAGAGAGCTCCCGCTGGAGACCAAGAAGGTTACCGAGTGGGAGCTCGAGAGGTACTTCTACGTTTGAGCCCTTCTCAGTTCTTTCCTTCCCGCATGTGCACGAGGATTGATGCCCCGATTATGAGCGCCCCGCCGAGGAGCTGGAGGGGCGTTAAGGCCTCGCCAAACAGGATGTACGCGAGAACTATTGCAACCACCGGCTCAACGGTCGCAACTATGCTGGCCCTGCTGACCTCTACTTCTTTGAGGGCGTGGTTGTAGAGGGTGTAGCCGAGGAACGTCGGGAAAAACGCTAAACCGAGGAGGTAGGGAATCGCTCCCCTCGGAACGGAGAACTTAGAGAAGGGAGCGAGGAAGAGCAGGCCGAAGAGCAGGGTCATGAAGAGAACCCTCTCGGGCCTCTCGTTTCTGACACCGAACTTGGCGAGGACTCCATAGAGGGCGTAGGTGAAGCCGGTCGCTATGCCTGTCAGTAAAGCCAAGTGGCTCACGTTGAAGTCCACGTTGCCAGCAACGAGAAGCACTCCAGCCAGCACCATTACCAGTGCGATTGCCTTCTCGGTTGTTATGGGCTCCTTGAAGATTAATCTGCCGAGGATTACCGAGAAGGCCGGGGCGGTGTAGATGAGCAGAACCGCGAAGCCGACCGATGAGATTTTGACGGTGTAGAAGTAGAGGGTGTAGAAGGCAAAAACTCCAACGAGGCCGTAAACCGCGTAGAACCACAATTTCTCGCGCGTGAAGGGATTCTCGCGCAGGAAGAGCGAGATGTAGGTTCCGAGAATTATCAGAGCAAAGAGAACGCGCCAGAAGACCATCGTGAAGGAATCAACGTTATAACGGTAGATGTAGGTGGCGAATATCCCTATCGTTCCCCACATTGAGGCGGCGAGAAAAACGAGAAGGTAACCGCGCTTCATCGGCTCACCTCAGAAGCTCGGGCCCAGTGGCAAACGGCGCTTGTGCTCGCTCCTCTTAACGAGGTTCTCGACGTATTCGACCCGCTCGATTGGTATGCCCAGCTCCTCGGCTATTTCCTTCTTGTCCTTCAGCAGGTCAACGAGGCGCCAGAGGATTTCGTCGAGGAGGCGGTAGCTTATGCCAAGCTCGTCCTCGTCAGTCTGGCCCTCCCAGAGGCCGGCGGTGGGTTTCTTCTCGATTATCCTCTCGGGAACGCCGATGAGCTTCGCTATTTCCCAGACCTCGGTTTTGTAGAGGTTTATGAGAGGCGCGTAGTCGCTCGCCCCGTCGCCCCACTTGGTGAAGTAGCCGGTGAGGAACTCGCTCCTGTTGCTTGTTCCAAGGACGAGGCAGTTCTTCTCATTGGCGTGAGCGTAGAGGAGTACCATTCTCGTTCTCGCCATTATGTTGCCGAGGCTCCTCCTGTCGGGCTGGAAGCCGAGCTGAGAAACGAACGAGTCAACGAGGGGCTTTATGTTTATCTCCCTGCACTCGATTCCGAGGGAGGAGCAGACCAGTCTAGCGTCTTCAACGTCCTGGTTCTGGTAGTAGGGCATTATCAGGCCGAGAACTTTTTCCTTCCCGAGGGCTTTGACGGCAAGGTAAGCCGTTGTTGCGCTGTCTATGCCCCCGCTTATCCCTATCACGACGCCCTCGGCGTTAGCCTCCTCAACTTTCTCCCGGATAAAGGCCGTGATTATCTCGACGACGGAGTTGAAGTCAAGCTCCCTCATTTCCTCTTCCCCCTGAGGGCGTGGGTGTATCCAACCCACAGGACAACGGTGCCGGCGAAGGCAAGGATTGCCGCGGGTATCGCGAGGTCGGAGTAGGGGTAGCTTATGGCCTTCGCCCTGTATGTGTAGGTGACGGTGCCGTTAATAACCCTTACCTCGGGCCTGTCGGTTGGGATGAACGTGGCGTTTCCGGTTATGTTATATACGGCCGTGAAGTTGCCCCAGGAGACCTCAACGGTCGCGTTCTTCGAGCTGAGGGAGAGGCTCCTGTTGCAGTAGAAGTACCTGTTCTCAAAGGTATCGTTGCCAAGCGTATGATTGCCAGGACCGAGGGTTCCGCTTGAGTAATACGAAGGATGCCCCGTCTGGAAAACGGCTATTGCCGACAGAATCATGGCGAGCAGTATCATTATAAAACCCGCAACAACGAGCCTTGAGCTCAGAAACACTTTGAGGGCTTCGTTCATGGGCATCACCGAGAAAAAAGAAAGGGGTCAGAACTTGCCGACGAGGTGGCACTCGGCGAAGTGGTTGTGCTCGTACTCTATGAGCTTCGGCTGTTCAACGTCACAGAGACCCTTCTTGGCGTAGATACACCTCGGGTGGAAGCGGCATCCGGGCGGAATGTTGACGGCGCTCGGAACCTCACCCTTAATCGGAAGCTCCTTGATGACGTTTCTCCTCTCGGGCTTCGGCTCCGGAACGGCAGCGAGCAGCGCCCTCGTGTATGGGTGGAGCGGGTTGTCAATGACCTTCTCAGCCGGACCCATTTCGACGATTCTACCGAGGTACATGACGGCAATCCAGTCGGCGAAGTACCTGGCCGTTGAGAGGTCGTGGGTGATGTAGAGGTACGTGACGCCCATCTTGTCCTTGAGGCTCTTCATGAGCTCAAGGATTTCTGCACGAATTGACACGTCGAGCATCGAGACCGGCTCGTCGGCGACGATAAACGTCGGGTTCAGGATGAGGGCCCTTGCAATAGCCACACGCTGCCTCTGTCCACCGGAGAGCATGTGCGGGAACCTGCTGACGTAGTCCTCGGGTGGAATAATCTTGACCATCTCAAGGGCCTTATAGATGAGCTCCTCACGCTCGGCTCTGGTTTCACCGATGCCGTGGATGAGGAGGGGCTCCTCAAGGACGTCGAAGATTCTGAAGCGCGGGTTGAGGGAGGCAAACGGGTCCTGGAATATCATCTGCACCCTTCTTCTGTAGGCAAGGAGCTCCTCCTTGGTTTTAATCTCGGTGACGTCCTCGCCCTCCAGGTAAATCTTACCGTCGGTTGGCTCGAGGAGTTTAACAATGAGCCTTCCGGTGGTGGACTTACCACAGCCACTCTCACCGACGAGTGCAAAGACCTGCTGCTTGTAGATTTCGAAGCTGACTCCGTCAACCGCGTGGACGAAGCGCTGAGGCTCACCGCGCAGGCTGGCGAGGAGACCCCTCTTGAGCGGGAAGTACTTCTTGAGGTTTTCAACCTTGAGTATCGGCTCGGCCATTCTCAACACCTCACAGCAACCAGCATGCCGCGTAGTGGTCCTTATCAATCTCCTTCAGCTCGGGCTCCTGCTCCTTACAAACGTCCATCGCATAGGGGCACCTCGGGTGGAAGCGGCATCCCTTCGGCGGGTTGATGAGGTTGGGCGGCTGTCCGGGGATGAACTCGAGCCTCTCAACGTCCTCGTGAAGCCTCGGAATAGCCGCGAGGAGCTTCTGGGTGTACGGGTGGGCCGGCTCGTAGTAAATCTTCTCGCTGTCACCAATCTCGATAATCTTGCCCGCGTACATGATGGCGACCTTGTCGCTAATCTCGGCGAGGATGCTGAGGTCGTGGGTGATGAATATCATCGAGAGGTTGAGTTCCTTCTTGAGCCTCTTCATGAGGTTGATAATCTGCGCCTGAACGATAACGTCGAGGGCCGTCGTCGGCTCGTCGGCTATGACGACGCTCGGCTCCATGAGGAGGGCCATAGCAATAACGACACGCTGTTTCATACCACCCGAGAGCTCGTGGGGGTAGCGGTAAACGATTTCCGGGTCGAGACCGACGAGTTCAAGGTACTTCTGAGCCCTGTCAAGGGCCTCCTCCTGGCTCATTCCCTTGTGGTATATGAGGGGCTCGGTCATCTGGAAACCGATGGTGTAAACCGGGTTGAGGGCGTTCATTGCTCCCTGGAATATCATCGAAATCTTCTGCCAGCGGATTTCCCTTCTGAGGACGTCCTCAGGAAGGCCAACTATCTCCCTGCCGTCAATCTTGATGCTTCCGTCAACTATCTTTCCTGGCGGGGTGGGCATACCCAAAAGGGTAAAACCAAGGGAGGACTTGCCACATCCACTTTCTCCGGCAAGTCCCAGGACCTCACCCTTCTTGAGGTCGAAGCTGATGTTGTCAACGGCCTTGACGACACCCTTGCTGGTGAAGTAATACATCTTGAGGTTCCTAACTTCAAGGACGTTCTTAGCCATCTAAACCACCTCACGCGCGCTTGAGCCTCGGGTTGAGCACGGTGTCGAGCGAGACACCAATCAGGACGAATATCAGTCCGACGAAGGCGATTGCAAGTCCGGGCGGGATGACCTGCCACCAGTATCCGTTGAGGGTCGCACCGTTGGCGTTGGCAGCGTTAAGCATCTGACCCCACGTAATCATGTTGTTGCTCGTAAGGCCAAGGAAGCTCAGTCCGGCCTCGCTGAGGATTGCTCCCGGAACGCTGAGGGCTATGCTAGCGAACGCGTACGGTAGGAGCTGTGGCACTATGTGCTTGAAGACTATCCTTCCGGTGCTCGCACCGAGGGCTCTTGCCGCCTCAACGTAGGTCTGCTCCTTAATCTGGAGCGCCATACTCCTCGCGACCTTGGTGGTTCCCATCCATCCAAAGAGCACCAGGATGAAGACGAGCTGCTTGAGGTTAATCTTACCTCCGAAGTACAGCGAGAGCAGGATGAGCATCGGAAGCACCGGCAGGGTCATCATGAACTCGGTGAACCTCTGTATCGCCTCATCCGCCCATCCGCCGAGGTAAGCACTGGTAACACCCACGAGGATTCCAATGAGGACGGTACTGACTGAAACGGCGATACCTATGGCCAGGGCAACGCGGATACCCCAGAGGAGGCCAACGGCAATCGGCCTACCGTACTGGTCGGTTCCGAGGAGACCGTAGGTTCTACCAACAAGGGCAACCTTGAAGTTGCTGAAGTCAACCTGAACGTCGCTGGGAACGGTGACGACTATGGTGAACTTGTACGTGCCCTGGAGGGCTTCAGGGGAGTTAACTATCTGGTCGAGGGTGCGGAGCTTTCCGTTGTCGGTCATCTTACCGAAGATGACCTTCATCGGGTCCATTGACTGGTAGTAACCGTAGAGGGTCGAGTTCATCTGAACCTGCTGGGTGAGGTACATCATCTTCATGTCCATCGGGAGGCTGTCCGGAAGCTGCATTGGAAGAGTGAATATGCCGTTCTCGTAGAGCCAGTAGAAGATGAGGCTCTTGACCTCCTGGGTGTAGGCAAGCTGGACGACACCGCTTGATGGGAGCTGGACGTTGTAGAGGAGCATGAGGGAGTTGTACTTAAGGCCGTTTTCCTTGGGCCTCTCAACGTACATCGTGACCAGTGGGTTGTCCTGGGGCCTCTTAGCGGTCGAGTTAAGGCCGGTAATGACTATGTCCTTGGGCGGAATGTCGTATCTCATATCATAGGTAAACGTCATCGTGTAAACGGTGTAGCTACCGTTCTGGGTCTTGCTTAGGTGAAGGTCGTCTATGGTGTACTCAACCTGAGACGCCCTCTTCTCGCTAACGAAGTAGTTCTCCCATGCCGGCGGGGCATTCTTGGGGTTAGTAACCCACGCGGTTCCAGTCTGCCACTCCTTGGGTATGTTGGGACTGGTAATGTAAGGAGCAGCGATTGCGAGGACTATGAGGACGATGAGGAAAAATAATCCGAACATTCCACTCTTCTGGTGCTTGAAATCCTCCCAAAACCTCTTGACGCTGTCCTTGAAATCAACCCATCTCATTTACACCACCTCACGAGCGGGCAGCGGCGCCGATTCTGATTCTCGGGTCGAGGTACGCGTACAGTATGTCCGCGAGCACCATCGAGAAGACGGTCATCATTGCGAACATGTAGTTCAGTGCCATCATCGTCTTAACGGCGTTGAGCTGAAGCGCCTCGTAGTAGAGACGTCCCATTCCCGGCCAGTTGAAGACTATCTCGGTAATCATTGCACCGCCGAGGGAGCCTATGAGACCGAAGATGACCATGGTGATAATCGGCGGGGCGGCAGCCTTGAGGGCGTGGCCGTAGATAATCTTCCTCTCGGGAACACCCTTTGCCCTGGCAACCATAATGAAGTCTTCCTGCATGGTTCCAATCATGATGTTTCTGGTCGTCCAGGCCCAGCCACCGAAGAGGTTGATGACTATTGTAACG
This sequence comes from Thermococcus nautili, assembly GCF_000585495.1. Lineage (NCBI taxonomy): Archaea > Methanobacteriati > Methanobacteriota > Thermococci > Thermococcales > Thermococcaceae > Thermococcus > Thermococcus nautili. The sequence continues at coordinate 1,243,596 of NZ_CP007264.1, read as the reverse complement.
ACCGGGAGGCTCATCTTCTTGAGAATGTTAACCCATCCGGAGACCTGAACCTGTGAGTAGAGCGTTATCGGCAGCCAGCCGAGGTAGACAACGAAGACGAGTATCATGAGCATTCCGAGCCACCACATCGGAAGGCTCGTGGTGACCATTGCCAGAATGGATATGGTTCTGTCGAGCAGGCTTCCCGGACTGCGAGCGCTCTTGATACCAAGGGCAAGACCTATGATGATAACCAGGATTTCTGCAGTCGTAAACAGGAGTATCGTCCTGCCAAGGGCCGTTTTAATCTGGTCTGTTATAACGGTGGTTCCAAAGACCTTCTGGAACGACTGTCCCCAATTGAACGTGAACGTATTTATCGCGTATTCCCACGTTCTCTTCCAGTAGGGCTGGTCGAGGTGGTAGTACTTAATCCTGGTCTGCTTGTACTGCTCAATGAGCTCCTGGGAAGGCTGGGTGTGGTGGGTCTGCGTGTAAGACCTAACCCACATCTGCACTTCCTCGTTCACCTGGGCAGTCAGCTGTATTGTTGCGAGCTTCGTGAAGAGGGCGGACATCAATAGGACCGCCAGGAAGAGGATTATCACAGCGTTTATCAAACGGTACGCCACGTACTTTCCAAAGCTCATCCCCATTCTATCCCCTCCAGCAACGATACTACTGGCTCTCCATGAAGTCAACTTTTACGTGCTAGTTAAAGTTTAAATAGTTTTCCCCAAAACGAGCACAAATGTACACATTTTGAACATAAGAACAGCCGTGTTCATCAGGCAGGAACAAGAAAAAGAGGGGAAGGAAATCACTTCCTCCTCCTGAGGAGGAGCGGCACTATGGCAAGGCCGACGATGAAGGCCGGACCGCAGAGTCCCTTGCTCTCCTCGCTGGTTGAGCTGGTCGGAGTGCTGGTCGGCTGGCTGCTGGTGGTCTGCTTCTCCTCACTGCTGGTGGTCTGCGGGGTGGTGGTCGGGGTCTCCTTCGGGGCGGGCTCAATGGACCTGGCTGAGAGTATGCTGCCAACACCGCTTATCGGGTCAACGAACTCGACCTTTATCCTCTTGTTGAGGAGGAAGAAGTTCCAGGTCTCGGCGGTGTAGACACGCGGAGCGTTGAGTGAGTGGGTACCGTAGGCGAGCTTGTAGAGGTCCCAGAACTGGTCGAGGCTCTGGAGCTTGACGGTGTCGTTGTTCGGTCCGGTCCACTTGGCGTAGGCGAGCAAGTTAGCAAGGTCGTAGCCGGTCCAGTCAAGGAGCGGCTTGAGCTTGTCCGGAGTGTTGTAGTACTTAAGACCGATGGTGCTTATGAACTTGTTGAGGTCACCGTTGGCGGTAGCGTCAACGAGGTCCTTAACGGTCATCGGGTTGTGGTAGTCGGTACCCCAGTTCGGGTCAACGTAGATGTCGAAGAACCAGAAGTCCCAAGCAAGGCTGGCAACATCCTGGATTCCGCTGACGACCCAACCCTCAGTGTAGACGTGCCACTGGAGGGTGGTCGGGTCGCTGAGGTAGACGGCCTTGCTGGCCTGGCTCCTCTGCCACTGGAGGAGGTCAACCTTGAAGCCGGCCTTCTGGAGTATCTGGGCGAGGTACTTACCCTCGTCAAGCCTCTCGTCCTCAACACGAGCGATAACCTTCACAGTAACCGGCTCGCCGTCGAAGTACCAGACGCCGTCCTTCTTCTCAAGGGTGTGGCCCTTGGCCTTAAGGGCCTGGGCGGCCTTGTTCATGGCCTCGTCAATCATCTTGATGGCGTAGGCCTCGTCACCCTGCGGGGTGAAGCCGAGGGCCTTGGCAACCATCATGTAGTTGCTGTAAGCGTCAACCTGACCGCTGACGGCGGTACCGAAGAGCGGAGCACCGCTTCCCTGGAGGACCTGGCTGACGATGTACTGCCTGTTGATGAGCCAGTTCATAGCGTACCTGACCTCACGGAGCGCGAACGGGTTGAACTTGGTCTGGCCGCTCGAGTTGACGAGACCAGTCTGCGGGTCGCCGACGAGGTTGAGGTTGACGCTCCACCAGACGGCGATGGTCTTCATCGGGTTGAGGTTGTCACCGTACTCCTGAAGGGCCTTGGCTATCTTGTTGTAGGGCCTGGCGTACCAGTAGAGGTCGTACTCGCCCTTGGCAACGGCGAGGATAGCGGTGTCGTCGTTAAGGCTACCGTAGATGTCAATCTCCTTCCAGTACGGGTCCCACGGAAGCTTCTTGCCGTTGACCTCTCCCGGATAGCCAATCCTCTTGTTGTTGGCCATCTTGAGAACGACGGTCATAGCCTTCGGGTCGTACTTCTCAACGTAGTACGGACCGTCGCCGATGATGGCGTTGTTGTACTTGTCAACCCAGCTGATGACGCTCTCGTAGCCCTCCTTGGCAAGGTCGGTGGTTATTCCAGCCTGCTCCTCGCTGATGCCCCACTTCTGGAGGACGTCCTTGGCGGTCTCAAGCCAGACCGGGATGAGCTTTCCGCTGTTGAGGATGGCCTGGGCTTCGGCCTTGAAGTACTTCATCTGGTCGGGGTCAATCATATCAATCTGGTATCCGCCCTGCGGCTGCTCGCTCCAGGAGAAGGCCTTGCCCTCGACGCCGTTGGCAACCATCTCGCTCATAACGTTGTAGAGCTCCCACGGAACGCTCGGCTTCACACCGAAGTTGAGGGCAGTAGCCCACTTGCTGTAGGGAACTATGTAGTCCTGGTAAACGGTGTACTCGATGTAGTCGTCGGTGACCTTGTTGACCTTGAGACCCATTATGGTCTCGAGGGTTCCCTGGTAGTTGTTGCCCCACTCCTCATCGTAGTACTTGTCGTCCTTGCCGTCCTGGTAGGCCCACTCCCAGGTCATAGCATAGCTAAAGAGGTAGTCGGCGAGGGTTATCTTCTGGCCGTCAACCCAGGTTCCGAGACCGCACTTCCAGGTGACGGCGCTGGTAGCGGTCTTGCCCGCGTAGGGGCTGACCCACTTCTTCTCGGTTCCATTCCAGATTACAGCATCGTCCGGAACCTGAACGTTGTACTTGACGTCAACGAGCTGGCACCTGTAGTTGTGCCTCTGGGCGTCCGGGCCCATCATTATCATGGGGTCGTTGAGGAAGTACCAGATGCGGTTGGTGTAAACGTCGGTCATTCCGCTCGGGGACGGGTTGAAGACACCCATGAAGAGGCTGCCCTGAGCGGCAAGGTACACGATTTTAAGCTTATCTCCCTGGACCGTCTGCGCGCTTGCTGGCTTGGCAACCAAGAAAACGCTAAACAACATCAAGCCCATAACGAACAGGCTTAGGGCTTTCCTATTCATACTCCACTGCCTCCTTCACTTTTTGGCAACGTTGCCATATACGGGGTATAATGGCATGAAGCTATACATCCGAGCCCTATTTAAGGGTTACGTTAATGTAAAAGGAACTAGAATGCAACCAAGAGGACAACGGCGCTATTCAAAATTGGAAAGAAGCCTAAGGAGGAACACAGCAATGCGATATCGAGCATTCCCAGGAGAAAGCAATCGGTAGTACCGGTTGGTTAAACACAAAATAACTAGATACTCTTCCTATAGAAAGCCGGAAAAAGTATCTCCTCCCGATTTCACAATCAAAAATCTTAAAACCCTGACCGAAAAAACCCCGTGCGGGCTTCAATGCACGAGCTCGTTTTAAAGGGAAAGTTCATTCTCAGAGGGGAATCCTTTGATGGCAGCGTGGGTATTGATAACGGCAGAATATCAAAGATATCTGTTCAAGAGCTTCGTGGAGAAAAAGAGCTGGATTTATCCGGGTATCTAATCCTTCCAGGCCTCATGGACACCCACGTCCACCTCAGAGACTTCGAGCAGAAGGACAAAGAAACGGTCAAAAGTGGGACGAAAGCGGCCCTCCACGGGGGAATCACGGCAGTTTTTGACATGCCCAACACGAAGCCACCTGTCATGGACTCCAGGACCTTTGAGAAGCGCCTTGAGCTTTTCCAGAGAGAGGCCTACGCCGACTACGCCCTCAGCTTTTTGATAAGGAGCAACTGCGGGGAGGCTAAAAAAGCCCGGGCAGATTTCTACAAAGCCTTTATGGGCGCCTCCACAGGCGGAATCTACTCAGAGGACTTTGAGAGCGATTACGCCTGCTCACCCGGCGTTCTGAGCGTCCACGCGGAAGATGCGGAGCTAATCCACGAGAAACCCGAGAGGCCACCGGAAGTCGAGGAAGTTGCCATAAAGCGAGCCCTTGAAAGCGCTGAGAAACTTAAAAAACCGCTGAACATCTGCCACGTATCAACGAAGGGGGGAATTGAAGCCATACTCCGAAAAAACCTCCCCTGGGTGAGCTTCGAGGTCACGCCCCACCACCTGTTCCTGACGAGGAGGAACTACGAGAGGAACCCGCTCCTCAAGGTTTACCCCCCTCTGCGGACGGAGGAGCACGTTAAAGCGCTCTGGGAGAACTTCTCGCGGATTCCCATAATAGCGAGCGACCACGCACCGCACACACTCGAGGACAAGGAAGCGGGAGCGGCGGGGATTCCGGGGCTCGAGACGGAGGTTGCACTCCTCCTCGATGCGGTGAACAGAGGGATTATAGATATCTTTGACATCGTTGAGAAAATGCACGACAACCCGATTAAGGTCTTCGGAATCAGAGGTAGGAACTTTGCCATCGGAAACGAGGCCACCTTTACGGTCGTTGACCTTAAGCGGGAGTGGACGGTCAAACCGGAGGAGTTTTACACCAAGGCCAAGTGGAGCCCCTGGGAGGGGCGGAAGCTGAAGGGAAAGGTTGTGATGACGATTCTCCGCGGAAAGGTCGTTATGGAGGATGACGAAATCGTAGGAAAGCCGGAGGGGGTTCGTTTGGATGTACAGCGTGGTTGAGCTGAGGGAAACCTGGGATGTTGCAAAGGACGTTAGGGCCTTCAGGCTCTCAAAGGGGTTCGACTTCACGCCGGGACAGTTCGTGATGGTCTGGCTTCCAGGAGTCGGAGAAAAACCTTTCAGTTTAGCCTGGAAAGACCTGCTCGTCGTCAAGCGCGTCGGACCCTTCACCTCGAAGCTCTTCGAGCTAAGCGAAGGCGAGAGGCTCTGGGTTCGCGGGCCCTACGGGAGGGGCTTCGAGAGAAAATGGAAGAGAGTAGCGCTCGTCGCCGGAGGAATTGGGATTCCACCGCTCTACGCGCTGGCGAGGGCCTGGGGAAAGGACTTCGAGGGGGTAACCCTAATCTACGGCGCCCGCTCGAAGGAAGAGCTGGCCCTTCTCGATATCGAAGACTACGTGGACGAGGTTGTAATCACTACTGACGACGGCTCGGCCGGCAGAAGGGGCTTCCCAACTGACGTCTTAGCCGAGAGGAAGGGCGAATTTGACGGGGTTTACGCCTGCGGTCCGGAGCCCATGCTCAAGGCCGTTCTGAGGGTCATGGACTACGGAAACGTCCAGGTCTCGGCGGAGCGCTACATGAAGTGCGGAATCGGTGTCTGCGGTTCCTGCAACCTCGGAAAGTACCTCGTATGCAGGGACGGCCCGGTCTTCGACGGGGTTCAGCTCAGGGGGCTTCTCTGACCAATCACCTTTTTAAGCCCCTTTTATCCGCTCCGGCCGGTGAGAGGATGAGGTACAGCTGGGAGGAGTTTGCGAGGAAGATGGGCGTCGAGCCCCAGATTCTTGAGAACGAGGAGGCGAGACTCCTAAAGAAGTTCGTTGACGAGATGCTCTACCCGAGCCACTGCAGATACTGCCAGGGCCTCGATTTGAGCAATCCAAACCCCGTTCATCACCCGAGCTACGAGCTAACGCCCGCCTGCAACCACGACTGCATCTTCTGCTACTCGAACGTCGCGGTGAAGCTCGGAAAGGCGCCAAAACCGGGCTACTACGGCTGGGAGAACCCGAAAGCGATAACCGTTTCGCAGTACGGGGAGCCACTGCTGAGCAAGCGAATAGTAGAGGTCAACAGAATGCTCCGCGAGAGGTTTCCGGAGGCGAGGCTCGACCTCCAGACCAACGGCTCGCTCCTCACCGAGGAGCTCTGGCAAAAGCTCGACTTCGACATCGTCATGATAAGCCTCGACGCCTCGACGCGCGAAAAGCATCTCAAAATTACGAACGCCGACACGTTCGACGCAGTCGTCAACGCGCTGAGGATAGTTGGCTCGGACAAAAGCGTCCGCTCGGTTGTGAGAACAATATTCATGCCCGGGATAAACGATGAGGACATACCGAGGATAGCGGAGCTGGCAGCTTCCCTTGGAATAGACGAGATGCACCTACAGCCGCTGACGGTTCACGAGCTCAACGTGGACCGACTTAAGAGGGCGGGCCTCGATTTCGAGAGGGCCGAGAGCATGAGGGAGCTTCTCAAAACGGCGATGGAGGCAAAGAAGTACATAGACGTCAGGATAAGCGGTTGCCTTTTAGCCCAGCTCAAGAAAATGGACGCGCTCACGCTCTTCAGCGTCAGGAGGGTCGCGAGAGAGGTAGCGCCGGTTGTGAAGAGGACGAGACTTGAGTAGCGACCGCAACTTTTTTATTCATCTTTTGTGTAATTAAACCGATGACCACCAGAATAATTGGAGTTATCCTCAGAGAGTTGGTCATATTTATAACGGTGGTTATGATACTGTCGGCTCTCATAGCCTCCTCAGAAGCCACTCTACGTGGGGAATCCATTGGAAGTGCACTGCACCCCGCGAACCTCGTCAACAAAACAAAAGAGTACTTCCAGTTTTCGGCCGACGTCTTCAAAAATGAAGATGAGAAGGTAGTAAAGATAACCAGGGGCAACTCAACTCTCATATACTACATCCCAACCCCACACAGCATCTTCACTTCCACAGTTGGAACAACCCCGGGCACGTCAATTCTCCTGACCCTGGCAATTCTTTCGGTTTCGCTCCTGTTGATTCTCATCTTCGGGGCCCTGTGGGGCTTGAGAGCCGGTTATCGGGAGGGAATCTCAGATAGAATCCTTAGAATTCTCGGGCCCTCTTTCTCCGCCATCCCAGGCTGGTTCTGGGCAGTTGCACTCCTCTGGATTCTCTGGTGGAAGCTTAGCGTTCTCCCCCTGAGCTACCTCGACTACATTCATAGGGCAAGCGTTGAGGGCAGGGTTACCATTTTCACCCACCTGAAGGGCCTGGCCCTGCCGATTCTCACCCTAACCCTAGTCAACATTCCCGTTTATGCAATGACCGTCAGGAACCTAATCATCAGGGCAAGGGAGGAAGACTACGTCATAACCGACGTCCTGAAGGGTCTCCCAGACGGCAGGATAGAGCGCAAGCTCCTCCGCGTTGTCCTTCCGAGCTTCCTGACCTTTACGAGCTACAGCTTCCTAAACCTGCTGATGAACGACATGGCGGTGGAGGTTCTCTTCAACGTTCCAGGAATCGGCAGGACGTTTATGATGGGAGTCGGGAAGTTAATCTTCTCCCTGAACGGGAGCATGCTCTTCTTTGCGAGTCTTGTAATGTCCACCCTGTACTTCGTGAACGCTTCAATCCTTGAAGGCCTGTACCTAAAGCTCGACCCGAGGGTGAGGCGGGATGCGTAAGCTCTCGGTTCTTATAATAGCATTCTTCGTTGCATTCTCAATCATTGGGCCCCACATGGTTGTCGAAAAAAACGCCGAGAACTGGAACAACGCCTCCTACTGGAAGTACAACCCCATCGGGGTTCCCCCTGAGTGGTACGGTAAGCTAACAGGGCTCCCCAAGACGGAATGGCTTGAGGGGACCTACCAGAACGGCAGTTTCGTGTACTACTACGACTTTCACTATGAGAGCGTTCCCCAGAACATCTTGGTCATCCCAAACCTCACCAAGAGCCTGAGGATATCAATCGTTGACCCGCACGGAAAGGAGTATTCCATCTGGAACGGAATAGTTCCCGATTCCCTCAACCTAGGCACCATCAGTTCATCGATAATGCGTATCGCAGAAGAAAAGTGCAATCCAAAGCCAACATGGTCCCAGCTCCTGTTCCACAACCCGCTCAAGGCAGTATTCGCCGAACCAGGAACGGACTGCGTCTTTCACTTCGTCCCGCTAAAGGGAACCTACAAAATCGTAATAACCGGCACCTTCGGAAAGCTCGAATCCAACGACGAGCCAAAGGTTAGAATCCTGGGGTTAAGCTACGGCCGGCTGGGAACGGATGTTTACGGAAGGGACGTGTGGACCGGCTACGCCTACGGCGCGAGGGAAACGATAATGATTTCAATACTCGGCGCGGGCATTCTTGCGCTCCTCGCCTTTGCCGTAGGTTCCCTGAGCGTCATTTCAACGAAGTTCGGTTCCGTAGTAAACGCGGCCTCCAAGATTTTAACCTCAACCCCCTCCCTACCACTGGCAGTGCTCCTCGTCGTAGTTCTCGGCCATATCGAGTATGGTCTAACTCCCAATGACATCAAGATACACGTCAACCCCTACGTGATGGCGCTCATAGTCGCCATAGTCTTCATAGGCACCTCTTCGAGGGAAATCCGCTCCATAGTCGAGGAAGAGCTGAGAAAGGATTACATAGAGTCGAGCAGGGCAATGGGAGCAAGCCCGCTCCAAATCCTGAGGTTCCACATATTTCCGGTTCTGCTCCCGTACGTGGTTTACCTCTTCGCAATCTCAGTACCGGGGATAATAGCCTTCATAACCCTCCTCGGGTTCTTTAACGTCGTTCCGGGGTTCAACTGGGGCACCATAATGAGCACGCCCCTGATGGCAGGAATAGCGAAGTACGTTCCGTACTGGTGGCAGATAGTCCCCCTCGGCCTCTCCCTCGGTCTGATAGCCTACGCTTTCATAGACCTCGGAAGGTTCGTCGAGGCGAGGTTCCTCAAAAGGTCTAAAACATGAGCAGTAAATCCCAGTAGGTGGCGCCCATGGGAGTCCAAAACGCTCTCTCCCTGTTCATCCTGCTGGTATTCATTGGGACAAACCTATGGCTTTCGCTAACGCGGCTGATGACGAGGATAACCGGAAAGCTCGTCCGGAAGGCCCTCCGCGTGGAGCTCCCAGAGAACGAAAAGAAAGCCATCGAAAGGCTGTTCACGCCGATTTGGATTGGGGTTGGCCTCTACGGCGCCTGGAAGGTCCGCTGGGACTATTTGGCGATGCTCTTTGCTTTTCTAGCGTTCAGAAGCGGAGCAAACGTATCTAAGCTCCTCGTCTACAGCCACCACGATGGAAAAATCCTGAAGAATCTAAGGGGAAGGCTCCTCGGAACCCTTGCAAGGGTCACGAGGCTCGGACTTCTCCTCGAAGGAACTTTCATCCTGGCCCTAGCCCTGGCTTACAAAGCCCTCTCCACCCTTTCAACGTCCAGAGGCCCCGTTGGAATTTTCATTCTCAAACTATGGCTTCTAGGATTGCTCTCGGGCTTTGTCTTTGGGTGGTTCGTCGCTAGAAACAACGGGGGAATCCTGCTGAGGGACCAGATTGCCCTCGTACTCCTCTTCGCGGGAAAGAAGGGCGTTGAAAAGACCGAGGAAAAAGTCGAGCTCATAAAGTCCAAGAAAAATTCACTGGCCTCGCGCTTCAAAAAATGATTTAAAGGGCCTTTCTTTTCTCTCGCCATGCTGAAGTGCTCACTCTGCGTCAACGATGAGAGAACGTCGAGGATAGACATCGTAAACGGAAAGCCGATATGCCGTGAATGCCAGGTTTACCTAAAGCACCCCCTCGACAGGGAGAAAATCAGAAAGGAACTCGAAGAACTCATGAAGGACGTCGACAGGGCAGTGGTTGCCTACTCCGGTGGAAAGGACAGCGTCGTAGCGCTCTACCTGGCCAAGGAGGTCTACAGAATCCCGGAGCTCGAAGCGGTGATGATAGACCACGGGCTCATGGCCGAGGAAGCTATAGAGAACGCGAAGCGAATAGCCGAGCATCTTGGAGTTCCCTTCAAAGTCTTACGCTACGACTACTCCGACATCTTCAGAAACGCCCTCCTGAAGGGCCAGAGCCCGTGCCGGGCCTGCTCGAAGAGGACGATGGAGAAGCTGAGGAAGTACGCCCTCAGGAACGGCTACAGGTACATAATAACGGGCCACGAGCTTCCATTCGGCCACCATCCATACAGGCTCATGAGCGGTGGAGTCGTTCAGATTAGGCTCCTCTCAATGATGACCGAGGAAGAGCGCTTTGAAATCCTGGAAAAGCTTCCCTTCGAGTTCCCGGAGCTTCCGGGCTACACCACCAACTGCCTCGTTCTTGGGCCGGCTCTGCAACTCTACTGGGAGAGGCACGGCCACAGCTTCGAGCACAGACGGATAGCGGCCCTCGTTCGCTACGGCCTCATGAGCAGGGAGAGGGCGGAGAAAGAGCTCCAAAAGCCGGAGGTACCTGAGGAGCAGTGGAAGGTCGTGCTGGAAAAGCTTGGACTGGATAGAAACCGGTTCAAACTTTGACACACATAAATTTTTTTAACTTTCATGTGATAGATAATTCGGTGTAGACCGTGGGGAAAAGAAACCAAGTAGGACGAGTTATACTCAAGAACACGGCGTTGTTTCTGATAGCGACACTCATTTTTCTGACACTGGTGACCGCCGCCCAGTGGAGCGTCACGAGGTTCAAAATGAACGATATGCTCATCAGCAACCTCATATTTATCCGCGAGTACAGGGAACGCTTTGAAGGAGAAATGGAAAAGCTTGGAATGAACGAGACGGAGTACGCTTGGTATTTAACCTACAAGCAACTCAACATAAGGCAGACCTTTACGGGAACCCTTGAGTACTACGCAAGAACGGCCTTTTCGATTTTCGGAAAGGTCGAGTACGGTCCAGTGTTTGGAAGCTTTGGTCATCCCCTCTGGTACTACCTCAAAAACACGGTTGTAATCCTCATAATGGTTGAACTCACCGTCCTCGGACTCGGAACTTACCTCGGTCTCAAAGCGGGCTACAACGGTGGACGGCTTGACGCACTCGTCTCAGCGCTCGCCCAGCTCTTCTCTGCGGTGCCGGTGTGGTTCATCGGAGCCCTAATTTTCCTGCTCGCCTGGAGGTTTTCCATCGTTCCCGATTTCACAATAAGGGTTCAGCTCGCCGCAACGGACACAATTGGAAAGGCGAGCGCGTACATCGTCGGCTTCATTCTGCCAGCGATAACGATGGGCATCGCCTCAATATGGGAGTACGCTTACACACTCAGGAACATAGTGACAACTGAGAAGGGGAGCGACTACGTCATCTACGACAGGGCCAGGGGGCTTCCAGAAGGCAGGATTAGACGGAAACTTTTGAGGCTGGTCTTTCCGAGTTTTCTGACGTACACGAGCTACAACTTCATGGACATTCTCATGAGCGTTCTCGTCGTCGAGGTTGTCTTTGACGTTCCAGGCCTGGGCTACATCCTGCTGAATTCATTCAGAGCCGTCAACATACCCCCTCACGGCGTCGAGTACTACTACTATCCCCAGGCAATATTCGCGGTCGGCTTCTTCATGATACTGCTCTACTACATCAACTCCCTCCTCGTTGACCTGCTGTACGTTTACCTCGACCCGAGGGTGAGAACATGAGCGGAAAGCTCAAAGCCGGAACCGCGATAATCGCCGCCTACCTGCTCCTGGCAGTGCTTTCTCCGATTCTGGTAAATCCGAACGACATCGAGAACTGGCACTACGCCACGTACTGGGAGGGAAACCCCAAACTTGCCCCTCCGGAGTGGGTCAACATCTTTGGAAAGAGCCTTCCCCCAACGGAGAACCTGAGGGAGGAAAAGCCCGGAGAGTACGTGTACAACTTCCACTACGACCAGCCACCACAGGACATCCTAATAATCCCCCCAGCAAACTGGAGCGGAGATGTGACAGTCTCAGCTAAAACCCCCGACGGAAAGGAGGTGGTTCTATACTCCGGTCTTGTCTCGGGCCCAACCTTCATCGGGAAATCCCTGTACACGATGCTCCAGGCGGCCAAGGAGCTGGGGGTACCAGAGGACACCGCCACGAGCTTGGTGATGGGCGGAAACGGCATCGAAATACTCTTTGAAAGGCGGGACAACGGCAGATGGGTTCCTGTTCACGGGACGTACACCTTTACGGTAAATTCAAGTGTCCACGTGAAATTACGCGTCGTTGGAAGGGTTTACGGCCCACTGGGAACTGACCTGTACGGTAGAGACATAAGCGTCATTTTCTTTGCCGGACTGCCGGAAACCCTGGTTATAGTCTTCGCCACGGCGTTCCTAACGGTTTTCCTCGGTGCACTTATCGGCATCTTCGGGGCCCTCTCCGGAAAGGCCGGAAGGCTCGTAGAAGGGTTTGGTAAGGTTTCCTCGATGCTCCCGCTGGTTCCTGCAATGATTCTCCTGGTCCCGATACTCGGAGGGGTCAGCTATTACGGGGCGATTAAAGTATCCATCTGGCCCATTGTCCTTGCCCTGTCGCTCCTCCTCTTCGGCAAGGTCAGCCAGAACGTCAGAACGATAACCATGACAGAACTCTCAAAAGAACACATCCTCGCCTCAAAGGCGGCCGGCGCGAGCGAAGTGTGGATTCTCAGAAGACACGTTTTGAGAACGGTCCTGCCCTACGTGAGCTCCCAGTTCGTCCTGACGAGCGCCAAGGTAATAGCGCTAATATCGATACTCGGGTTCTTCGGTGTGAGCTTTGGTTTCAACTGGGGGGAGCTGTTCACGATGGTGGTGACTCAGAGGGCCATCTACAACGGCGCCTGGTGGATGATTCTTCCCGTGGGAGTCGCCATAACCCTCCTGGCGGTTGCACTCATCCTGATAAAAAGGGAAATCGAGAAAAAGTTCACAAACTCCCAGGGAGCCCTTTGAAATTTTTCAATTTCTTACGGAAGGGAACGAGGCCTGAAAAAGAAAAATGTCAAAACTTTTAAACTCATGGCGAGTATTTCTCATGGTGGAATAAGTGGGTGCGCGAAGACAAGTTGGAAAAGTAATAGTCAAAAACTTCGTGTTTTTTACCGTTGCCGTCCTCGTGTTCCTAATTCTCGTGACGTCCGCCCAGTGGAAGTTAACGCAGTACAAAATACAGGACGTCTTTACGCAGAACCTCAAGGTCATACATGAGAACAGGCAGTACTTTGAGGCCCAGATGGAAAAGCTGGGAATGAACGAAACGGAGTACGCATGGTACTGGACCTATAAGGTGCTCAGGATAAAGCCAACTTTCACGGGAACCCTTGAGTACTACTTCAAAACCTCATTATCAGTTTTCAAAGACCTCGGGAGCGCAGGACTCAAGGGCTTCAGCCACCCTATGGGCTATTACCTCAAGAACACCATCGTAATCCTAATCCTCGTGGAACTGTGCATCCTCGCGGTTGGAACGTACCTCGGCCTGCGGGCAGGCTACAGGGGCGGACGCCTTGATTCCTTGATTTCCACCATGGCCCAGCTCTTCTCCGCAATCCCGGTGTGGTTTATAGGCGCCGTTGTGTTCCTGCTCGCCTGGAGGTTTTCAGTCCTTCCTGATTTCGCCATGAGAATCCAGCTCGCCTCAACTGACGGTTCCCCAGGGCTGGGTGAGTACGCCGTCGGCTTCGCCCTGCCCGCTATCGCAATGATTCTCTCGGCAACGTGGGAGTACGCCTTCACGCTGAGGAACATCGTCGTGAGTGAAAGGAAGAGCGACCACATAACCTACGACATCGCAAGGGGCCTGCCTGACGGCAGAATCATGAAAAAGCTCCTCCGTGTGGTCTTTCCGAGTTTTCTAACCTACACAACCTACAACTTCATGGACGTTTTCATGAGCGTCCTCGTCATAGAGCTCGTCTTCGACGTTCCAGGCCTCGGATACATCCTGTTGCACTCCTTCAGGGTAATCAACAAGCCGCCGGAGGGCGTTGAGTTCGTCTACTACCCAGAGGCCATCTTCGTCGTTGGTTTTGCCATGCTGTTGATTTACTTCATCAACTCGCTCCTAACCGAGATAGTCTACGTATACCTTGACCCAAGGGTGAGAAGACAATGAGGAAGATGAAGGCGGGCTTTGCGATTCTCTTAATCTACGTCCTCCTCGCACTCATCTCACCCCACGTGATTCCAGTGGAGGACGTCAAGAACTGGAACTACAAAACCTACTGGCTGAAGAATCCCAGAATGGCCCCACCAGAGTGGGTTAACCTCTTTGGAAAAAGCCTCCCTCCAACGGGAAACCTCAGGGAGGAAAAGCCCGGAGAGTACGTGTACAACTTCCACTACGACCAGCCACCACAGGACATCCTAATAATACCCCCGGCAAACTGGTCCGGCTTCGTAGAGGTAACGGTGCTGACACCGGACGGGAAGAAAGTAACGCTCTACTCCGGCACCATAACGGGAATAACGTCCACAGGAAAGGCTTTCTTCACAGTTTTTGACCTCGCAAGGCAGATGGGAGTCAACGACGACATCTCGGACATGATAGTCAAGGGGGAGGGTCTTAAGATTCTGTTTTTCAGGAAGGAGGGAGACGAGTGGGTTCCAGTAAAAGGAAAGTACACCTTTAGAGTCAACGCATCATCAAAAATAACCCTCCGCGTCGTTGGAAGAACTTACGGTCCCCTCGGAACGGACTCGGACGGGAGGGACATAGCGGTTATATTCCTCGGCGGACTACCCCAGACCCTTGTGATAGTTTTCCTGACCGCCCTGACAACGGTTCTCCTCGGCACTGCAACCGGTTTGTTCGGGGCCCTCTCAGGAAAGCTGGGAGCCCTAGTGGAAGGCTTTGCAAAGGTTTCCTCGATGCTCCCCCTTGTTCCAGCGATGATTCTCCTCGTTCCAATCCTCGGAAGCGTCAGCTACTATGGAACCATAGAGATATCAACCGGTGCGTTCGTCTTTGCCCTGTCGCTCCTCCTCTTCGGTAAGGTCAGCCAGAACGTCAGAACGATAACCATGACAGAACTCTCAAAAGAACACATCCTCGCCTCAAAGGCCGTTGGTGGAAGTGAGCTCTGGATTCTCAGAAGGCACGTTCTGAAGGCCGTTCTACCCTACGCGGTTTCCCAGCTCATACTAACGGCGGCCAAGGTAATAGCCATAATCTCAATCCTCGGATTCTTCAACGTCAACTTCGGCTTCAACTGGGGAGAACTGCTCGCGATGGTGGTAACTCAGAGGGCCATCTACAACGGCGCCTGGTGGATGGTCCTGCCCGTTGGAGTGGCCATAACGGTGATAGCGATAGCCCTCCTGCTGATAAAAAGCGAAGTGGAGGAGAGGTTCATCAATCCCTGGGAGAGCCTATGAGCTCCCTCAGCTTTTCCTTTGCAACGTCGAGAACGTCTTCCGGTTCCGCCTCAACCCTTCCCCTGGCTAGGTTGTCGGTTCCACCGCCCTTGCCGCCGAGCTCCTCGATGACCTTCGAGAGGAGCTCCTTCATTGACACATCGACTTCCTCGTTCCGGGCGAAGAGGACGTAATCCTCGCTCGCGAGGAGGAGTATCGAACCGGGATTGTTCTCGACAAAGTTGACTGCAAATGCCTGGGCGTCCTTCATGGGCCACTTCTCGACGAGGGCAACCACGTTGTAATCACCTATCTCCTCAGCCTTGTCAATCAAGGCCAGTCCCTTCCAGCGCCAGAGCTCGTGCCTGAGCTCGTCGAGCTTTTCCTCAAGGGAATCCATCTCCTCCTTCAGCTCTCTGACCCTCTCAACGAGCGGCCTGTTCTTGTTTGGCATTTCATCCAGAGCGCTCCAGTAGTCTTCTAGGAGCTCGTTGAGCGTCCTTAAAGCCCTGTTTCCGGCGACGAACTCTATTCTCCAGAGGTTCTTGGACTTCTTGTAGAAGCGGAGAACCTTGATGAACCCTATCTCGGAGGTGTTCCTAACGTGGGTTCCACCGCAGGGAGTCCTGTCAACGTCGCCGATGCTCACTATCCTGACCCTGTCAGTTACCTTGCTCACGTGCTTCCTGAGGGTCTTGACGATGTCGTCGGGAAGGTACTTGAACTCCTCGACCGTTACGGGAATTCCCTCCGCTATCACCCTGTTGGCCTCGATTTCGGCCTCGGTAATCATCTCCCAGTCGAGCGGGCCGTTGACCTCAATCTTGTTGTAGTGCTCAAAAATCTGGAAGCCCGTCGTGTCGAGGTCGTAGAGCTTCTTCAGAACGGCCGAGAGGATATGCTGGCCGGTGTGGTTCTTCATGTTCTCGTATCTCCAGTCCCAGTCAAGCTTCAGCTTAACTTCCTCGCCCTTCTCAGGAAACCTGCCCTCGATAACGCCCTCGTGCCAGATTTCCTCCCGCTCCTTAACCTTGGTGACCTCTATCGTGAACCCGTCGCCCTCTATAAGCCCCCTGTCTGAGGGCTGGCCACCGCCTTCAGGGTAGAATATCGTCCTGTCAAGGAGAACCTCAACGAGGCCGTTGCCCAAATCCTTAACCTCAACCACCTTTGCGGTGGTCTCCCTGAGGTAGGGGTCGGAGTAGTAAAGCCTCTCCGTCATTCCCAACACCTCACAACTCATCCTTCTGCTCCTTCGCATACTCGCTGACCATCATCCTGAGGAGTGAAGCCAGCTCCTTGTTGTACTTGTCCTGCATGTCGGCGAACTTCCTCAAAGCTAAGGCTATTCCCTTGAGCCTCTTGATGTCGTTCACTATCTCCTCCTGCTCGCGCGAAATCTCGTCGAGGACGGAGCTAATCTCAACCATCGCTTCAATGTCCCTGCCGAGTATCTCGGTACCCTCCTTAATCCTGTCCATTACGGCTAAAGCGTCGCGGAGCGTCTCGAGCTGGCCCATGACGCGGGTGTTGAAGTCCTTTATCTCCTTGGCGAGGTTCATCGTTTGAACGGCCATCTTTCGAATCTCATCGGCGACAACCGCGAAGCCCCTTCCCGCTTCCCCGGCTCTCGCGGCCTCTATCGAGGCGTTCAGGGCAACGAGGTTGGTCTGCTTCGCCACGCTCGCTATCGAGTCGCTTATCCTCGACACGTACTCAAGGTTCTCGACGAGGGTGTTGAACTCCTTGGCAAAGACCTCAAAGCGCTGGAAGAAGGGAAGGAACTCCTCTTGAAAGCGCTCAAGCTCTTTCATGACCTGAGACAGTTTCTCAATGTTCTCAATAATCACCATGTTGTTCTCAAGGAACTGCCCGCTAATCTGCTCCGCCAGCTCGTCTATGATTTTGCTGGACTCCCTGCTGGAGGTTTTTATACGAACCGACTGGGCCAGGGCGTTCGATGCCTTCTCGATGCTCCTGACGTTCATGCTACCACCTCAGCGGTAGAGGTCAACGCCGCACTTCAGGTTCTCGAGGAAGTCGTAAAAGCGCGGTATGAACCTCTTCGGTATTATCGCCCCGTGCTGGGGCAGTATCGCCTCGACGTCAAGGAACTTCACCCTGTCGAGCCAGGCCTTTATGGCCCTGTTGCTGGCCATAAGCCTCTCGTGAACCGGCCTCATCGCCTGAATGTGCCTTTCCATGTTCTCAACGACTATGTAGGGCTCGTCCAGGAGCGCTATGCCGATATCACCGGTGAAGAGGAACTTGCTCCTGTGGTCGTATATCGTGAAGTGTCCCGGGCTGTGGAGGAAGTGGGCAGGTATGAACTCGAGCGTGGTCGCGCCGAAGGGCATCGTCTCGCCCTCGTCCGGCAGCTCGTGGGTCACCGCCTTGGCATCCTCAAAGCCGAAGTGCGGCAAAAACCTCGTCCAGAGCCAGTGGACTATGATTTTCGCGTTGCTCACCTCCCTCCACAGGGGCAAGCTACCGGCAACGTCCGGGTCCTGGTGGCATATGTAGATGTACTCGATGTCCCTCGGGTCGATGTACTTGGATATGTTGGCGAGAACCTTCGAGAAAATCTTGTATCCTCCGGGGTCTATGAGAACTCCCTTCCCCCTGCTGACTATGAGGTAGCTGTTGACGTCAACGTCCTCGCCGCCCTCCTGTGTTCCAAGGTAAACGACGAGGTGCTCGTCATCGCGGTAGAGAACGTGGTCTTTTCTCGGGTCGAGTCCGGGCTCAATAAAGTACTCTCCCATCGCTCACCCCCAGCTTAATTACGAGAAGGGTATATTTAAGCGATTTGCCTACACAAGCACCTACATAAACGTCCCTCAGAAAAAGGAGAGCGCAAAGGGCTCAGGAACCGCCCCTGGCCTCGATTAACGCCTTAACCCTCTTGAGCCTGAAGAAGTTCTCGCGCTCCATCTCATCAAGGCGCTGCTTGATGAACTTAACCGTTGCCTCCATGCGCGGGATTATGATGTACTCGAGCGCGTTGACGCGCCTCTTGGTGACCTCGATTTCCCTCGCGAGCCTCTTGAGGGTCTCCTCGACCTCTGCAAGGCGGACCGCTAAATCAAGAACTTCCTCGAACTTCTCGGCCACGAGGTCAACCTTGGCGGAGCTCGAAACGAAGGCGTAACCCCTCTCCCCCGCGTTCCTCCTGAAGCTCTCGGCCTCGATGAGGGGAACCGGAACGCCCATGACGTTCCTCTTCCTAATCTCAACCTCCCTGTTGGGCTTCACGGAGAGGCTTATCTCTTTAAGGCGGAGCGTTCCGACGTCAATCTCGGCCATCTGAAGGGCCTCAAAGGCCTCCTTCATCTTGAGGTTGAGCTCGCGCCTCAGCTGAAGCGCCTCGTCGTAGATTGTGAAGAACTCCATGACTAAAGCATCTTGCTTGTCCTTGAGGAGCTTGTGGCCCTTCTTGGCCAGCTGGATGCGCCTCTTCAGGTTGAGGAGCTCCATTCGCGTCGGCTTCACGTTGAGCAGTTCTGCCATCTCGACCACCTAAAAAGTTGGTAGGGGCTCACTCGCCCCTCTTCCTGTACTTGGGGTGGTACTTGAGGATGTACTCCTTCCTGACACGCTTGAGCTCGCTCTCCGGAAGCTCCGCCAGGAGCTCCCAGCCGAGGTCGAGGGTTTCGAAGATGCTCCTGTCCTCGTCGTAGCGCTGGGCGATGAACTCGCGCTCGAACCTGTCTGCGAACTTGAGGTACTTCCTGTCGGTCTCGCTGAGAGCTTCCTCACCGACGACGGCGACGAGGTCTCTAAGGGAGCGTCCCTCGGCGTAGGCCGCGTAGAGCTGCTGGCTGAGCTGCGGGTGGTCCTCCCTGGTTCTTCCCTTACCAATACCGTCCTTCATCAGACGGCTGAGGCTCGGGAGGACGTCTATCGGCGGGTAGATACCCTTCCTGTGGAGCTCCCTGCTGAGGACTATCTGGCCCTCGGTAATGTAACCGGTAAGGTCTGGAATCGGGTGGGTGATATCGTCGTCGGGCATCGTGAGGATTGGCATCTGGGTTATGCTTCCCTTCTTGCCCCTGACACGGCCGGCACGCTCGTAGATTGTGGCCAAGTCAGTGTACATGTAACCCGGATAACCGCGCCTTCCGGGAACCTCTTCTCTGGCAGCTGAAATCTCACGCAGGGCCTCGGCGTAGTTGGTCATGTCCGTGAGGATAACCAGAACCTGCATGTCGTAGTCGAAGGCGAGATACTCTGCAACGGTCAGGGCCATACGCGGGGTGATGATACGCTCGATTGCCGGGTCGTCGGCGAGGTTGAGGAACAGGACGGCCCTCTCTATTGCTCCGGTCTCCTCGAAGCTCTTCTTGAAGAAGTTGGCCTCCTCGTAGGTGATACCCATCGCCGCGAAGACCACTGCAAACTGCTCCTCCTCACCGAGGACCTTCGCCTGCCTCGCTATCTGTGCCGCGAGCATGTTGTGTGGCAGACCTGAACCGCTGAATATCGGAAGCTTCTGACCGCGAACGAGGGTGTTCATACCGTCTATGGCCGAGATACCCGTCTGGATGAAGTCCCTCGGATAGGCACGGGCGACCGGGTTGAGGGGAGCACCGTGAACGTCTCTCCTGTCCTCGGGGATGATTTCCGGTCCGCCGTCGATGGGCTTACCGATACCGTTGAAGATTCTTCCCAGCATGTCCATTGAAACGGGAACCTTGAGGGTCTCGCCGGTGAAGCGGACGCTGGTGGTCTTGACGTCCAAATCGCGGGTTCCCTCGAAGACCTGGACTATCGCAAGGTTCTCCCTGGCCTCGAGCACCTGTCCCTTCCTCTTCTCTCCGCTCTCGGTCTCTATCTCGACGACCTCACCGTAGGCAACTCCCTTGACGCCCTCGACAATCATCAGCGGGCCGTAAATCTTGCTAACGGTGGAGTACTCCATTCCCGGCATGAGCATCACGCCCCGTACTTCTTGAAGAGCTCTTCAAACTGCTCGTTCGTCTCATCTATGAGCGCCCTAATCTTCTCGATATCGGGCTCGAACTTCATACGACCTATCTTCTCCCTGACCGGGAGCTTGGCTATCTCGTCAACTGGAACGCCCCTGTCAACGGCCTCCATTGTCCTCTCGTAGAAGTTGAGGATAACGCGCATCATGGTGACCTGCTTCTTCGGCGGGCAGTAGGTGTCGACCTCGTCGAAAGCATCTTGCTGGAGGTAGTCCTCACGGAGCATCCTGGTGACGATGAGTATGGCCTTCTCCCTGTCCGGCAGGGCATCTGGACCGACGATTCTGACAATCTCCTGGAGTTCAGCCTCCTTCTGGAGGAGGGCCATAGCGGTGTCGCGCATCTTCCTCCACTCGGGGTCAACGTTCTTGTGCCACCAGTCCTGTATCGAGTCGAGGTAGAGGGAGTAGCTCCTCAGCCAGTTGATTGCCGGGAAGTGCCTCCTCCTAGCGAGGTCGGCATCGAGGGCCCAGAAGACCTTGACGACACGCAGGGTGTTCTGGACGACGGGCTCGCTGAAGTCACCACCCGGCGGTGAAACGGCACCGATGACGGAGACGCTACCGACCCTGGGCTCGCTTCCAAGGGTCACAACGCGGCCGGCACGCTCGTAGAACTCCGCTATCTTGCTCGCGAGGTAGGCCGGGTAGCCTTCCTCACCGGGCATCTCCTCGAGACGGCCGGAAATCTCACGCAGGGCCTCGGCCCATCTTGAGGTGGAGTCGGCCATCAGAGCGACGTCGTAGCCCTGGTCGCGGAAGTATTCCGCTATGGTGATTCCGGTGTAGATTGAAGCCTCACGAGCCGCGACCGGCATGTTCGAGGTGTTGGCTATGAGGACGGTTCTCTCCATGAGCGGTTTACCGGTCTTCGGGTCCTTGAGCTTGGGGAACTCCTCAAGGACGTCGGTCATCTCGTTTCCGCGCTCACCGCAACCGATGTAGACGACGACCTGCGCGTCACTCCACTTAGCGAGCTGGTGCTGGGTGACGGTCTTTCCTGAACCGAACGGACCCGGAATTGCTGCAGTTCCACCCTTGGCTATCGAGAAGAAGGTGTCTATCGTTCTCTGTCCGGTGATGAGCGGAACCTCGGGCGGGAGCTTGTTCTTGTAGGGCCTCTTGACACGGACCGGCCACTTGTGGTACATCTTAAGCTCCTCTATGCTCCCGTCGGGCTTTTTGACCTTGGCGATAACCTCTTCGACGGTGTAGTCGCCTTCCTCGGCTATCTCGACTATCTCACCCTCGACCCAGGGCGGAACGAGTATCTTGTGCTCGATGATGCTCGTTTCCGGAACGACACCGAGGATGTCTCCACCGGTGACCTTGTCGCCGACCTTGACGGTTGGCGTGAAGTGCCACTTCTTGTCCCTAGGAAGGGCAGGAGCGGTAAGACCCCTCGCTATGAAGTCACCGCTGAGCTCTCTCAGCTTTTCGAGCGGTCTCTGAATTCCGTCGTACATCGAAGTGAGCAGACCGGGACCGAGCTCGACGCTGAGCGACGAACCGGTTCCCTCGACCGGCTCACCGGGCCTTATACCAGCGGTTTCCTCGTAGACCTGGATGACTGCCTTGTCGCCTTCGAGACGGATGATTTCTCCGATGAGACCCATCTCACCGACGCGAACGACCTCGTACATCTTGCTTCCTTTCATGCCGTCCGCAACGACGAGTGGTCCCGTAACACGAATTATCCTTCCCATTTCCCTTCACCTCTTGAGCTCAACACCGATAGCCCTCCTGACTATCTCGCGGAGGGCCTCTTCACCGAACTTAGAGCCCGACTTATCGGGCACCTGAAGGATGATTGGAATCGTAACGTCCGGAATCTCAACCCTCTGGGCGAACCTCTCGGTTATGAGTATGATTCCCACGTCGCCCCTCTCAACGAGCTCCTTAAGCTTGTTCCTAAGCCTCTCCATCTCAAGGGGGGTGTCTTCAAAGGCGTAAACCTCGTGGGCCCCGGCAAGCTTGAAGCCCAGAGCGGTGTCCCTGTCGCCGAGCACGGCTATCTTCATGCCACCTCACCCGCGAGCTCCTTTATCCTTTCGGGCTCAACGCCGTTCTCTATCAGCTTGGCTATTGCCCTCAGCTTCCTGATTTCCCTCTCCTTCCTGAGGACGTAGCTCAGTGGCGTGGCTATGCTGAGCGGGTAGAAGCGCTCAAGCTCTGAAATCCTCTCGATTATGTGGTCGTTGAGTGCCTTCTCGAGGACGCTCAGGTCTTTCTCTATTTCCTCCCTGACGTCCCTGATTACCTGGCCGTACTTGGTCGAGTCGAGCTCGGCTAAGGCCATGTCGAAGGAGTCAACGTGCAGGAGCGGGTCAAGCTTGATGGTTCCGCCCGGAATCAGCATCGGCTTTATCTCTTCCGCCGAGAGACCGGCCTTCTTTGCCCTGAGCGCGGTAAGGATGTTGACCCTGTCTATCGAGAGCCTCACGAACTCCTCTAAGATAATCCTCTCGTCGTCCTTCCTTGAGAGGGCATAGCTCAGCAGTTTTCCGTAGTGCATCCTGTAGAGCTCGGTCTCGAAGCGGGTAACGTCTATCTCGCCGAGCAGGAGCTTCTGGTAAACTTCCTCGTAGGGGGTTCCCTCGAGGATTACGAGGATTTCTTCAAGGGTCTTCGCCTCGGCCATCGCCTTGACCTTGGGGAGCATCGTTCCGAGCTCGACGACGTAGTCGCTCGCGGGCTCGTTGGCGAGCTTGGCCTTGACGACGTTGGCTATGTTCCTGACGTCCCAGCCCTCGAGGAGGAGCTCAAAGAAGCCCTTTGAGCGCTTGGGGAGTATCTTGAACATGAGCTCGTAAGTTCCGGCTAAGGCCCTCTCAAGGGCCTTCTCAACCTCCTCAACGGTGTAGCTCGAAACGTCGGCGAGGTAGTCTTTGTAGTCGGTGTCCTCCAGGTTCACGACGAAGTTCTGGAGGGTTCTGCTTTCGGCCAATTCGTTGAACTTCTGCTCTGTGAGGAGCTTCGCTTCCATGGCCTTGATTCTGGCGTTCGGATACGAGTAGGGGGTGTACTTCCAGATTATCCTGGCGGTCTTGTAGCCCACCCACGTGAAGACGACTGCAATGGTGGTGTTGAGGATTCCCGTTACTGCCTCCATCTCAATCACCCGAAGAGGGCCTTGGCGATGGTAGCCCTCAGGTCACTTTCAAAGCGCTCTATCCTGGACTCGAAGGTGTTGTCAACCCTAACCGTTCCGTCGGAGCTCTCCACGAGGATTCCGCCGATGGTCTGAATCGGCTCACCGACGGTGACCTCGACGTCCTTTCCAAGGGCCTCGCGGAGCTTCTCCCTGAACTCGGAAAGCCTCTCAACGATGAGCTTGAGGGTCCTCTCGTTGGAGCGGACGACGACCTTATCGGTTCCGAGCTCCTCAACGGCCTTGACGGTGAGTTCAACGAGCATCGGGAAGTACTCGTCCTCGGGAAGGTTCGAGAGCCTCTCTTTGAGGGACTCAATGACGGACCTTATGAGCTCCTCCTGAACGGCGAGCTTCTTCTTCCTGACCTCGAGCTTGGCGTTGGCGATTATCCTCTGCTTCTCTATCTCGGCCTGCGTCTTGGCCTTTCGGAGTATCCACTCGGCCTTGGCCTCCGCCCTCTTCCTGGCCTCTTCCTTGAGCTTCTCGGCCTCTTCCTTGGCTTCGCTGAGTATGTACTGTATCTTCTGCTCGGCCTCCCTGTTTATCTCCTGAATTATCAGTTCAGCCCCTTCCATCTTCAATCCTCCTCAAGCTGTAAAAAGGAGAGGGTTCAGAGACCGACGCCGGTGGCAATCATGATGAGCGCACCGACGAGACCGAAGATGGCCATGGTCTCGGCCATAGCGGCGAAGATGATGCCCTGGGTGAAGGTCTTCGGGTTCTTGGCAACGGCACCGATTCCAGCGCTCGCGATGATACCCTGCGGTATGGCGGAGAGACCGGTGAGGCCGACGGTAAGGCCGGCACCGAAGAGTATGGCGCTCTTAACTATGTTGTCTGTGGTGGCCTGGGCGAACTTGAAGCCGCCGCCTATGATTCCCGCGCTGAGCAGGATGAGGAACAGCGTAATGAGACCGTAGATACTCTGGGTCATCGGCAGACCTTCGAGTATCAGCGCGTTCTTGAAGTTCTTCTCGTCCTCTGCAACGACTCCTGCAGCTGCGGCACCTGCTATACCAACACCGAAGGCCGAGGCGGCACCCGCTATTCCGCTCGCGAGCGCCGCACCGAGGGCAACGTAAACTATCGGGTCCATCCTTCATGCACCTCCATCAGCTTTCAACTCGAGTTTCGAAACCTCCCTCTTGGACTTGAACGGGGTGAAGGGCTTTCCATCGCCCGAGTAAAAGGTTCCGAAGAACTCAACGTACTGGAGACGGAGCGAGTGAACGAACGCTCCGAGGGCGTTTATGGCGGTCGAAAACAGCTGACCGCCGACGAAGATAATCAAACCTATGATAATTCCGAGCGGAACGACGCTTATCTTGATTCCCCAGACCATCGCGGCAAGGACGTTGATGACCATCGCTATTCCGCTGGTTGCCAGTGCGAGGGCCATAAGCCTGGCGTAGCTGAGCCAAGTTCCGACGAAGCCAAAGAAGTCAGAGATTATCATCAGCGCCGCGAGTCCGCCGTTGGCAACTATCTCGCCGACCGCGAAGAGGACTATGCCGATTCCGAAGAGTGCCTTGGCCGGTAGCATCAGCGAGGCGTTCTTGGTCGCGAAGAAGACTATGCTGAGTATTATGAGCATCCAGGGAAGCTGCTCAAGTACTGCCCCCTTGGCGTCGCCGTTCTTCCACTTAACTATGAAGCCTATGGTGTAGCCGGTGAAGAGGTGCGCGAGACCTATGGCGAGTGCGAGCATTAGGACGAACATCGGGTCCTTCAATGCATCCGCTATGCGCCAGAACTGGGCGTTCGGATTGCCCGTGACGTACTGGAGGACTATGTCTCCGGCGTTGCCGAAGTAGCTACCGAAGAGGATTCCCATGAGCATCGTGAAGAACGAGCTGACGAGCAGTGTATATGCGAACTTGTAGGTTCCGTCGTTGAACTTCTTGTGGCCCTTGACGAGGAGTGCCGCAACGATGCCGACGATGAGACCGTACATGAAGTCGGTGAGCATGAAGCCGAAGAAGAACGAGTACGTGAAGGCTATAATCGGCGTCGGGTCTATCTCGTCGTACCTCGGAACGCCGTACATCTCGGTGAGCATCTCGAAGGGTCTCGCCCAGCCGGGGTTCTTGAGCTTAATCGGAATCTCCTCAATTTCCTCCTTCCTCGGCTCACGTACGTTTATGTAGGCCTTCCCTTCGGTGACCTTCTTTATCCCCTCGAGAACCTTTGGAACGTCAACCCTCGGGAGCCAGCCGGTTAGGGCGAAGGTCATGTTCGTCCTCGCGAGCATCGGGAGCACTGAGGCCTTGTCGCGCTCGTTTTCCATCAGCTCCTGGTAGAAGACGACGTCGTCGTAGTACTTCTCGGCGAGCTTTTCGGCTTCCTTCTTAGCCTCGTCGAGCTCCCTGAGCTTGGCATCGAGCTTCTTCCTGTACTCCCTGACGAGTTCCTCGGGCGTTCCCTCTCCCTCGGGAACCTCAATCCTCTCAAAGGAGTGCTTGGCCAGGACGGAGTTGACCTTGTCGTGGTCCTTTGAGAGGTTCGCAACGACGAGAAGCGCCTTGTCTCCGAGCTCTTTGCTCACAAGGGCGACCCTACCCTCTGTGATTTTCCTAAGGTCCTCGATGAGCGCCGGGAGCTTTAGCCTTTCAACGGAACCGACGGAAACCTCGACGAGACCGCTGTGCCTGAGGTACTGAACGGGGAGCTTGAAGACGGAGAGCAGTTCAAGGGTTGATATCGCCTCTTTAATCCTCTCTATCTCCGACTGGAGAGAGCTGAGCTTCCCTTCGACGGCCTTTATCTCGGGCTCAGCCTTTGCGAGGAACTCCTCAACGTCCTTGATGAGCTTCTCAATGCCCTCGTAGCGGTAGGTTCTCTTAGCCTTCTCCTTGGGGAAGAAGAACTCCTTTATTCCCCCTCCCTGAGCCTTCTTGTGGGCCTTCAGGAAATCAACGAGCCTTGAGATTGTTATGCTGTAGGAAGCGGCCTTTCGATGGTACTCGTTTGGAGTATCTTTCTGGGCGATTTTAACGTCGAGCTCGCGAATCTCCACGAGCCCGGCCTCGTGAAGGTAGGTCAGCAGCTCGTCCTTGTAACGGTTGAGCGTTATGACGTCGAGCTTGACCATCTCCTCGGGCCTGAACATCTCAGCCCCCTCTCACAAGCTCTATTGCCTGGGTTATTGCGCTCTCGAAGTTGGCCTCGGCCTTCGAACGGAGGGACTCAATTTCCCTCTCGCCCTCCTCAAGAATCTTCTTAGCCTCGGCCTCCCCCTCTTCCCTCGCCTTCTGAACGAGGGAATCGGCCTCGACCTGGGCCTTGGCAAGTATTTCCTCCTCAACGGCCTTTGCTTCTTCCTTGGCCCTGAGGACGATGGCCTTTGCTTCCTCTTTGGCGCGCTCAATACGCTCCTCTGCTTCCTTTTCTGCATCAACAATCCGCTTGATGACGTCCTCCATGAGCCGTCCCTCCGATGACCCTGAAAACAGTTGAGCTTTTCGCCACCTTTGGCTTCCCTAACTGGTTTAAATAGTTTATGGTTTGGGATAAGGAACATGGAAAAATGATTAGAGGGGTGCACGCATTTTCGTCGGATTTTAGGTCTACTCCCCGCCCTCCAAAAGTTCCTTCACTTCCTTGAGGACGGAGTTCTTGGCAAAGACGATGACCTGACCTTTCTCGGGCAACTTCGTATCTCCGGAGGGAATGATTAGGTTGCCTTTTTCGTCGTAAACCGCTATAATCAGCGCGTCCTTGGGGAGGTTGAGCTCTTTAACGAGCTTTCCAGCAATCCTGCTGTTCTCGTCTATCGTGAACCTCACTATCTCGGCCCCCTCCTTGGGGAAGAGAACGCGGTCAAAGCCCGGTGTGACTATGTTCCTGCTGATGTACTCGGCAGCTATCTCCTCCGGCGAAATCACGAAGTCGAAGTACTTCTTCAGGTCGCCGACTTCCTCAAAGATTCTCCTGTTCTTGGGGTTGCTTATCCTCAGCGAGGTCTTGACGTTCGGGTTGAGGTTCTTAGCCAAGATGCAGGCGAGCAGGTTGGCGTCGTCCTTGCCCGTTAAAGCCGCGAAGGCGTCGGCCTGCTTTATGTTTGCTTCTTCCAGTGTCTTCGGGTCCGTTGCGTCGCCCTCTATGACGAGGCCGTTTATCTGCATCGAGAGCTCCTTCGCTCTGTCCCTGTCCATCTCGATTATCGTGACGTCGTGGCCGTCCTCCTCGAGCATTTTGGCGACGAGGTAGCCAACCCTTCCGGCACCCATTATTATGACGTACATCAGTCCTCACCGACGAGGTACTTGGCTATCTCGGCGTAGGCAGGCCTCGTGACGAAGATTCCGATGAGGACGCCGATAATGGTCGTCACCGCGAAGCCCTTGAGGGTTCCGACGAAGTAAACCAGGAGGAAGCTCATGGCCGCTATCGTGGTTGCTGCCGAGGCGAATATGATGAAGAACGCCCTTCCAATCCTCTTGAGCGTGCTTGAACGCCTCGTTATCTTCGTGAGCTTTTCGCCTCCGAGAAGCTCGTCGGTTATGACTATCTGCTGGTCTACTCCCGTACCGATGGCCGCTATGATACCGGCTATACTCGGGAGGTCGAGGTTCCACTTGATTAAGGCGGCGATTCCGAGGATTATCGTGACCTCGAAGAGGCTCGTGCTGGCGACGGGTATGGCTATCTTCCAGTTCCGGTAGTGGAAGTAAACTATCAGCAGGACGGCTATCAAAGCCGCTATTCCAGCGTAGAGGGCCTGGGTCTTGAAGCTCTCACCAAGCTTGGGCGAGATAAACTGCATTCCGATGACCTTGAGCTTGACCGGGAGCGAACCGCTCTTGAGGACGGTGTAGACGGTCTTGGCCTCCTGCTCAGCCTGGAGCCTGTTTGCCGCGTGGCCGGTTATCTGAACGTCGGTCTGAGGAACCCCGTTGGCAAGGCCCTCGCCAAGTGAATACGGGCCGTAGAGACCGAGAACGCTGCGAACGAGCTCCGCATCACTAACACCGCTCTGTCTCGGTACGTAGCGGACGCTCACGTTCATTGCCCTGAGCTTGTCAACGAGGCTCGCTCCAACGTCAACGAGAACTATCGGCTTACCGTCGGCGAGCTTCTTGAGCTCCTCGGCGCTCTGGTTGGCGTAGGCTATCGTGGTTATGTTGAAAGCATCGTGGATTCTCTCCACAAGATAAGGCGCCTGCGGGGCGTTCGCGTTGAAGGCGGTGCTGTTCATGAGGTCGTACATGCTCTTGGGAACAACGAGGAGCGAGTTGATAGGCGGGTCGAGGAACATGTCAACGGGCCAGCCGGCCTTGCCCTTTGCAAGCGTGGCGAACTTCTCGGCGGCAGTCTTGGAGATACGGAACGGCACTTCCCAGCTGTTGTCGGGGTTAATTTTATAGACGCCAACGTAGGTTATGTCCTTACCCGTTCCAAAGATTACGCCGTCGAACTCCATGTAGAAGACACCCTGGCTCTCAATGACCTTCTTGAGGGCGTTTGCTTCCTCAGCGCTCGTCACGTTCGCAACCTTGACTACGACTATGTCGTTACCCTGTCCCTGAACCTGGACGTCGCGGAGGCCGTAGGTGTTCAAACGCTTCTGGAGGGAATCCACGACGAGTTCCATCGTCTTGGAGTCAACGGGGTGCTCGGTCTGCGCTATGAGGGCAACTCCACCCGAGATGTCTATTCCAAAGGTCAGGGGCCGGGTGGCGAGGGTTGCTATGGAGCCCGAGAGGAATATTATGAGAAGGATTATCCTCCAGTTGAAGAGCAACTTCTTAAGCTTCCTGTTCATGCCTTAACCCCCCTTGTGGAGAGATACCACCTGAGAACGCCGGCGTTGAAAATCCAGGTGTTCATGAAGTCCGCGAGGAGACCGAAGATGAGGACTATGGCTATGTTGTCTATCGTCGGCGACGTTGAGATGAGCCAGAGCATGAAGAGGGCTCCAAGCGTTGTGGTGCTCATGGTAAAGCCCGTCGATACCGCGCTTAGATAGGCCTCCTCTATTGTGTCCTCCTTCCTGCGCGTGAGCTTGGTGGTCAGGAGGATGTTACTGTCGACGGTGTAACCTATGAGCATCAGCAACGCGGCTATAGTCGCGGTCGTCAGCTGGATTCCGAAGACGCCCATCATGGCAACCGCTATCGTCATGTCTGAGAGGGCCGAGAATATTATTGCCAGCGATGAAACGGGGTTCCTGAAGAACAGGAAAACCACCACCGCCATCGCAAGGAAGGCGAAGGCTATTGCCTTGATTCCCTGTTTCTTGGCGAGCTCTCCAAACGTCGGAAGAACCTCGCTGTGGGTGTACTCGGCGTTGGGGTACTTCTGCTTGAGGAGGTTAATAATCTTAACCGGGTCAACTCCGGCGGGAGCGTAAACGCGGATTCCCTTCGTTCCCTCAACGCTTGTGAAGCTTTCAACGTTGACGTTGACGCCGAGCTCACTGCTGAGCCACTTCTCCACCTGGTCGGGGTTTGCGTTTATCCCGTAACCAGTAACCACGACACCGCCCTTGAGGTCAATGCCGAGTGGAGGGAAGTGCACCGCCAGCAGGAGCAGTGCGACTATGAAAACCGCGAGCGGGTAGATTATCATCTTCCTTGGTTCCATCTCGGCCAAAAACCTGAGCTTTTCGCGCTTTTTTGCCCGGAACTCGTTGGCCTCCCCGGGCTTTTTAGCCTTCTTCCTGGCCATACGTTCACCCCTGAGAGTTTTTAATCCCAACTTGTGGTTAATTTGAAGGGCGAGTTTTAAAATTAGTGGTTCGCTGGTTTAAGTTGAGCACCGCTCACCAGAAAGGTTTAAACGGCTTCACAAGCCTTAAAGTCCGTTTTGGCAGAGAGTAACAGAATTCTCCGAAAACTGCCAGAAACTTTCAGTTTAAATCAATAAAGCTCCGCTCCGGTTAGTTCAGAACCGAAACGGCCCGGCCATTCCCGTTCACTTCGGGGATTAACTTTAAAAAGGGAGCGCACTACCCACCCCTCAGGTGAGAGGCCATGAGCGAGATAGAGACCATTGGCTTTCACTACGTTGTTGAAGCCGCTGGCTGTGACCCAGAGATACTCGGTGACGCTGACAAGATAAGACAGATATTCCTTGAGGCGGCAAAGGTAGGCAACATGGAGGTCAAGTCGAGCTACTTCTTCAAGTTCTCACCGACCGGCGTCAGTGGCGTCGTCATCGTCGCGGAGAGCCACATCTCAATCCACACCTGGCCGGAGAAGGGTTACGCGGCTCTGGACGTTTACACCTGCGGAACCAAGGCCGAGCCCGAGAAGGCCGTTGACTACATCCTCGACAAACTGAAGGCCAAGTACGCCCACGTCTCCGAGATAAAGCGCGGAATCGAGGAAGACGACGACACCTTCACCCACATGATAATGACCTGGGAAGAGAGCCTCAGGAAAAACGGAAACGGAAGTTAAAGGAGCTTCTCTATTTCCCTTATCCTTTCTAGGGCATCGCTGAGTACCTTTCTGACGTTCTCAAGCTTCGCCTGGAGCTCGCGGTTCTGCTCCTCAAGCTTCTTGACCTGCTCCCTGAGTTCGTTGAGCTTCGCCTCAAGCTCCTCCTTCTCCTTCTTGAGCTTCTCGTACTCCTCCATGGCAACGAGCTGACCGCCTTTAGCTAGAACCTCAACGTTCTTAACCAGCTCATCGAGCTTGCCCTGCTTTATGAGCTCGTAGGTTTCTCTGACGAGCTGACCGGCCTTAGTTTCTCCCTTGAGGTGCTTCCTTATGGTCGCCTCCGTCCTGCCGAGTTCCTCGGCGATTTCCCTGACTGTCATGCCTGCCTTCTCCCTCGCTATCGCTCCGGCTGCTACCGCGAGGCTGTCGACCCAGGTGAGCCTCTCGGCCGGGTCCTTGATGAGCTCTATGACCTCGGGCCTGAAGAGCGTCGCGAAGAGCAGTATGCTCTCGAGCCTGTGTATCTCCTCCCTTCCCATCGGGTTCAGCGGAACCTCCATACCTCTCACCTCCCTTCAGTTTTCACTCAATCTCAACAACGGTCTTCCTCTTCAGCACCTTGTCGGGGTAAACCACGATTCCCTTATCGGTTATCTCGAAGGGGTGCCTCCTCATGCTGTGGCTCGTTCCGCGCATCTTCCAGACTATGAGTGAGCGCTTGAGCTCACCGTCAATCTCATCCAAATCGAGCCTTATTATGCCGTCTACGCCGTGCTCAACTCCCGGTCCGCCGAATCCGCGCTCGCCGACGCTTATCTGGCTCACGAGTATGCTCGTAACCCCGAGACCAGCTAAGACGCGCTTGAGCTGCATGACGATGCTCCTCGCCATCGCCGGCTTGTTGATGTAGAGAGTTGTAACCGAGTCGATAACGACGCGCTTGGCCCCGAGGTCTTTAACGGCCGTTCTAAGGACGTCTATGAACTCCCTGATGTCGGTTAAGTCGTGGACGATGTACTTCTCGTACTCCTTGCTCTTGCCGATTCCAGCGGTGAAGGCGTCAACCATCGCGAATAAACCTTCCTCCTCATACTTTCTCACGTCCCAGCCGAACTGGGCCATGTTCTGCCTGACCTGAACCGGGTGCTCCTCAAGGGCGACGTAAATGCCGGGCTCGCCCATCTGGAGTCCGTTCCAGATGAACTGCTGGCTGAATATGGACTTGCCGGTTCCCGGCCCGCCGCTGAGCAGGACGACGTTCCTCTCGGGAATTCCGCCGTGAAGGATTTCGTCCATGCCAGGAATGCCGGTCTTGACCTTCTTAATCATGAGCGTCACCCCCTTTAGTAACCTTTAGTTACCATTAGGCTCTACGCAAAAGGTCTTAAAAAGGTTACGTGCAGTTAGAAAATTCAGCGCTTCCGCCTCAAAAACTCCCCAATGTCGGTAACGTTCAGGATGAACTTCCTCCTGCTTTCGGGGTTTATCCTGCCAATGCCGAGGATAATCCCGTTCTCGTCGTATATTACGAGCTTCTTCGTCCCCTGCCAGACGTACTTTCGCACGCCACTCCTCGGGACGTCCTTGCCCGTGGTGAAGAGGAAGCCGGCCTTCGGACTCAGCACCGCGTAGTTCTTCTCGACCTCAACGAAGTAGAAGAACTCGACGTTGGGGTAGAACTTTTCAACAAGGTTGTCAACCTTAATCGTGCCGACAAAGGTTCCGTAGGCGTAGGGCTTAACCTTTAATCCCTCAAGCTCCCTCCAGACCCGCTCGTTGACGGCGTAGACGTCCCTGAACTTACCCTCGACGACGGCGAAAAAATGGTGCTTTAACTCGCCGTACTTTTCGGCCTCGCGGAGTATGAGGTCGTATTCCCATGCGGAGGCACGGCGGTAGCGGAGTTCCTGGCTCATGTCACTATGCTTGGTGCGGAACTTAAAAGCTTAGCCCGTTCCGTTGGGAGGGCTGACGTTTTCTGGGTAGGCAACTATAACGGTCGCGTTCTCGGGAACGCTTTCGTTCATATGAATGTGGGCGTAGTAATCCTCAACAATCCACTGGGCCGTCAGAAAGCTCACCGCGCCCGAGAACAGCAGAATCAGGAGCGCCGAAACGATGAGCAGGGGCGAGACTTCCCCAAGGTTTTCCGTGCGGAGCAGGAGGAACAGGCCGAGGAGCGAGAGGAGAGCCCAGGCAACGAAAAGAACCCTCAGGAGGGGAGTCTCACCGAAGGGTTCAAGGGAGACCGCCGTTGAACCAACCAGCCCAATGGAGAAGTAAACGACTCCAATGCGCCTCCCCATACCGGGCCGTGGGGTGAAACCAAGAAAATAGAGTGAGAAAGCCCCGAGGGCAAAGTACAGGAGAACCAGGAACGGAAGGAGCCACGCAACTTCACGAAACACCCACTGGGGTAGGAGAACCGAGAACATTACTAAGGGAATCCCGTAGAAGACGAGGTTGAGAACGCCCTGAACGAGATAAATGGAAGTCAGCAGGAGACCCCTCATAAGAGGTGTTAGGGAGAAGTTGTATATCTACTTTTCGAGCTCGTCGAGAAGCCTTGCAAAGCCGTCCATATCGGTCTTCTCGAACTCCCTCTCGAACTCAAGCCCGAGCTCCGCTATCTCCTCGGGCGTTATCGTCGTTTCCGGGTTTTCGGCGTTTATCCCGGGACAGCTCTCGTCGTAGTAGAGCCACAGGGTTTCGCCTTTGTAATTGAACGGCTTCTCACCCTCGATGCCGAGCGGTTTTCTGGAGACCATGAAGGGGTAGATGCGGCAGATAACCGGCCTGACCTCGTGAATCCTGCACTTACCGGTTTCCGGGTCGTGAAAGACGCAACCCAAATCCCACTCCCGGACGGCGAGAACGAAGCGTATCTTATCCCCCTCGACCGAGAACGTCACGAAGTCCTGGGGGTCGTGGCCGGCTTTGGCTATTCGCTCGACGTCTTTCAGAGTCAGGTAGACGTGCCTTCCCCTGCAGCAGTCGAGGCAGTAGAGACAGCGGAAGCCGACCGGCTCTGTGAAGGGTCTCGGTTTGAAGCGCATGGGCGAGTGTTGGGCTCTCCCTTTATAAAGCTCTCGATATTTTAGTAACTAAATTACAGAAAACTTTTTAAGCAGTTAAAGTTACTTTTTGTGAAAAAACTTGGAGGTGGTAGAATGGAGTACGGTGAGCTCAAGAAGAACTGGGCATGGCTGCTGGGCCTTGGAATAATCTTCGTAACCCTCGGATTCGCCGGCCTGCTCCTCCTGCCGCTGGTGACGATAACGAGCGTTGCCATCTTCGGAGCCTTCATGCTCGTCGCCGGAGCGCTCCAGATTGTGCAGGGAATAGCAAAGGCCAGGGACTGGAAGAGCAGGGGCCTGCACATCCTCATGGGCGTTATCTACGTCATCGGCGGTATAGCGACCCTTGAGAACCCCGTTCTCGCGACGACGATACTAACGCTCGTCCTCGGGTTCTCGCTGATTGCAATAGGCGCGA
Organism: Thermococcus nautili; assembly: GCF_000585495.1. NCBI lineage: Archaea > Methanobacteriati > Methanobacteriota > Thermococci > Thermococcales > Thermococcaceae > Thermococcus > Thermococcus nautili. The sequence goes on along the minus strand of NZ_CP007264.1, from coordinate 1,209,406 downwards.
TAAGGATTGGCGTTGCCTTCCAGAACAGAGATATAAGCCAGTGGGCGCTGATGACACTCTCGGGAGTCCTGACGATATTCCTCGGCGTCCTGATAGTGCTCCAGTGGCCCTGGTCGAGCCTCTGGGCGATTGGACTGTTCGTGTCCGTTGACCTCATAATGAGCGGTGCCAACTTCATAGCGATAGCGCTGGCGGCGAAGGCAGAAGGGGAGAAAAGCGGGGTTCCTGCTTAAGTGTTCAGGTGCGCGTCGAACTCCCCGCTCTTTTTATATTCGGCGTAGCCCTTATCGAGCCTCTTTGCAACGTAGGGGCCGTTCTTCCGGTAGCCGAACTTTCTGTAATACTCTCTGACGCCAACGCCGCTGATTACGAGCATCTTCTTGACGTCGAACTCCTCGCGGGCGATTCTTTCAGCCTCGGCCAGAAGCTCCCTTCCATAGCCGCGGTGCTGCCACTCATAGCGTGGCTTCCCGCCAATCGGCACGAGCGGGCCGTAAACATGGAGTTCCCTGACTATCGCCGAGGAACAGCAGTTTATCTCCTTTCTGTGGGCCTTTTCGCTCGGAATTCTGAGGCGGAGGAATCCGATTAGGATGTCGTTCTTGGTATCTTCAAAGCTTAGGAAAATCTCCCTTCCGCCAGATGCCCCGTAGTCCTCGCGGAGGAGCTTTATATGCTCAACCTCCGGCTGGATTCCGAACTTCTCCATCATGTGGCCGACTTCCCTAAAGCGAATCTCCCTCGGCCTTATACCGCGCTTTATCAGCTCGTTGAAGACCAGCTGGCCGAGGTTCGAGTGCTTGACGCCGTCAACGATGAGCTGAACTGGAATGTCGCGCTGGATTCTCATTACCCTAACCCACTTCGGGAAGAGCTTGTAAGCCTCAACGAGGAGCTCAACGGCTTCTTCCGTGCGGTATGGGCGATATTTACCTTCCTTCCACCAGCGGTAAAGGGGGGCGTCCTTGGTTACGAGCGTCGGGTAAACCTTGAGCATGTCCGGTCTAAAGCGGGAATCCTCGAAAATCGTCCTGAAGGTGTATAGGTCACGCTCGAAGTTGCTCCCCGGCAGACCAGGCATTATGTGGTAGTTGATTTTCAATCCAGCATCGCGGAGGAGCTGTGTGGCCTTCACTATCTCCTCGACGCCGTGACCGCGCTTGGTCCTCTCGTGGATGAAGTTGAAGACCGTCTGGACTCCAAGCTCAACGCGCGTCGTTCCGAGCTTGAGCATCCTGTCAATCTGCCTCTCGAAGGCCCAGTCGGGCCTTGTCTCTATCGTAAGGCCTACCATCCTGACCTTAGCTTTCTCGTTCTTCCTCTGCTCGTCTTCAAGGTAGTAGTAGGGCTTGGAGTGAGTTTTGAGCCACGCCTCGCGGAACTTCGGGTCCTCCTCAAAAACGGACTCGTCCTTCTTCACTATCAGCCTAATCAGCTTCTCCTCGAGGTTCTCTACATCTTTGAAGTGCGGGAAGTCGTTCATAGCCTTAAAGGCGCACTTGATGAACCACTCCTGGTAGTCCAGGTCAACCGCCGGAAAGGTCCCGCCCTGGATTATGACCTCGACCTTGTCAACGTCGTGGCCTATGTCGGTGAGCTGTTTAAGGCGACGCATCATGATGATGTAAGGATGGTAAGCGCTCTGAATCGCCCTCAAAGCGGAAGGCTCCCTTCCCGTGTAGCTCTGGGGCGAACCGACGCTCGGCCCACCGGGACAGTATATACACCTGCCATGGGGGCAGGGAAAGGGCTTCGTCATCATGGCAACGACCGCGACGCCACTTATCGTCCTCGTTGGCTTTCTCTTCAGCAAGTCCCTGAACTCCTCGCGCCTCTCCTCAGGAATGGCCTTCAGGATATCGGAATTGCCCGGAATCTTTGAGAGATGATACTTCCTAGCTATTTTAATCTTCCAGCGGTTGAGCTCGTCCCTGCTCTTAATCTCGCCCTCCATCACGAGTCTCGCAAGCTCTCTAACTGCCTCTTGGAATCTCTCATCCATAGCGACACCTCTCGCTCGATGTAGGGCGGGGTTTTAAAAGGGTTTGTGGGGCATATTCAGTTACTGAATAATTCACCAAGTGAATAGGTGATAGCCATGAACCGCGACGAGCTGGTCGCTTTCCTCAACGAATACCTTCAGGTTTCGGCTTATCCCGACAAGTCGAGCAACGGACTGCAGGTGGAGGGAAAGACTGAGGTTGAGAGGGTAGCGTTTGCCGTTGATACGACGCTCAGAACAATCGAGAGGGCCGCTAAGGGAAAGGCCGACATGCTGGTAGTGCATCACGGAATGATTTGGGGAGGCCTTAATTATATAACAGGTATCCACTACAAAAGGCTGAAAGCGCTAATCGAAAACGGCCTGAACCTCTACGTGGCTCACCTGCCCCTCGATGCGCACCCGGAAGTCGGCAACAACGTCGGCCTGCTCAAACTCCTCGGTCTGGAGCCCAAAGAGCCCTTCGGCGAGTACAGGGGACTGAGCATAGGCTTCTACGGCGAGTTCGAAGAGCCACAGCCGATTGAGAAAGTGGCTCAGGTTATAGCTGAAAAGCTCGACACGACCGTCAAAACCTACGAGTTCGGGGAGAGGGAGATTAAAACCGTCGGCGCGATAAGCGGGGCCGGAGCCTTTGCACTGGAGGAGGCCCGCAGGAGGGGAATAGACCTCCTCATAACGGGAGAGTTCACGCACGCGGACTATCTGACGGCCCTCGACCTGCCCCAGAGCGTTTTGGTTGCAGGGCATTACAAGACCGAGACTCTCGGCGTTAAGGCCCTGATGGAGCTCGTTAGGGAGCGCTTTGGGCTGAGCGTCTTCTTCATAGACGAACCAACGGGCCTTTAATTTCGTTTTTTCGGCGTAACCACCTACACAAAAGCGTTAATAACCGGCCGAAACAAAGTTTCTTGGGTGACAGGGATGAACAAGGCCCTCGCTATCATGGCGATTATCACGATTGCACTCGTCGCGTACGCATTTGAGACAGCCCAGCTGCCGCCAGCGACCATTGAATACAAAGAAGTGTTCTATATAGACAACCAGAGCATCACATTTATCACAAAAGACGGCTATGGACTCTTCACAATGCACATAAAGCCCAAGATAAGCTCCTTCGAGCTGACGATACAGTTCCCGGAGGGAACGAGCTACCTCGTCCGCTACGGAGACAGGGACTACCGGGGAACGGATACGTTCAAGATTACCGTTGACAAGGACAGCGTTCCCGCCGAGGTGTACGTTCAGTTCCAGCTCCCGGAGGAGCTCACGCGGAGGATAATCTACGAAGGCGAGAGCCCCGAGATAAAGGTTATCGGCGAAAAGGCCCCGTTCTGGCACGCCGAAGACGTCATTTACATCAAGTACCGGAAGGAAGAGAAGTCCTGAGCTCCGAGAGAACCTTTTCTTCTCCCATTATCCTGACAGAAATGCCGAGTTCCTCTGCGTATTTGAGAACCCAGCCGGGACTAGCTCTAAAAGGTGTTACCACCCACAGCTCGGGGAAGCCGGCGCGGTGGGCCTTGACAACGTCGTAGAGAACCCTCTGAGGAAACCACTTAAAAGATGCTTCGAGTTCTATCGCCAAAAGCTTCCTCTCACCGTCGAGTATCGCCACGTCTATCCTCGTGCCGTCCGGCGTTCGGTACTCGGGAACGGCCTTGAAGCCGAGCTCATCGGCGAGCGCGATTATCTGACGGGTTAGGGTTTTGACCTTGATTGAGGACACCTCTAAGTGCTTAACCCCCCTTATAATATCAACTCTACGTAACACTCATTATAATCAAAATCAAAGTGATAAGACTCAGAACAATCAAAGCTTAAATAAAAGTTATCTCCCACATACTTACCATTGAGTTTATAGCATCCCCAAGTGTATAATAGACATCTTTCAATATCATTAAGAGACCAACCCTCTGGGAATTTTACTAGAGTTTCACACTTCCTGTTTGCATATTCCTTGGTAACTTTCACTTCTTTCACTTTAATTCTATTTCCCTGAATTATTGAGCATCTAAATAAAATGATAACCTCTTTCATATTACTCACCTTTAATTCTTCAACATTATGACAAGTTAAGTAATAAAATACAGTATAAAAACCTAACTTCCCGACAGCCTCTTCTTAACCTCCTCTATCGCCTCCTCGGCCTTCAGCGGGTTCTTTATCCTGCCCTGCGCGAGTTCTTTCCTTCCACCACCGCCACCGCCGGCGACGGAGGTTATTATTTTCGCCAGCTCTCCCGCTTTAAGGTCGAGGCCATCGCCGACTGCAACAACGAAGTGGCCCTCCCTGCTTATGAGGACAACGACGCGCTTCTCCTTCCTGAGCCTGTTGGCCGCTTCGCGGAGGTCGTCCATCGTGCCCTCAACGACCGCGCCGATGAACTCTACCTCACCTACCTTCTCAACCTTGTTCTCCAGCTCGTAGACGAGGAGCTTGGCAAGCTCCTTCCTGAGCTTCTCGACCTCCTTCCTGGCCTCCTTCCACTCGTTGAAGAACCTCTCGGCTGTCTCCGGTACCTTCTCCGGCGGCACGCGGAAGATTTCAGCGGTCTTCTTGAGCAACTTCTCGGTCTCCTGCATCCAGTCTATCGCGGCCTCTCCAGCGGCGAAGATTATCCTCTCAACGCCGTCCTGGATTCTCTCGGTGCGGAGAATCTTAATCGGACCTATTAAGCCCGTGTTCGGCAGGTGCGTTCCACCGCAGGCCTGAACGTCCCAGTCCTCTATCTTGAGCACCCTGATGACCCTTCCCGGAACGACGCCACCCTGGTAAAGGCGGAAGCCGTACTTCATTTCTGCTTCGGTCCTCGGAAGCCACTCCCAGGTCACCTTCCTGTTCTCCATGACGACGCGGTTGGCGAGGCGCTCTATCTCCCTGAGCTCCTCCTCGGTTATGCGCTTGTAGTGGGAGATGTCCAGCCTCGCCCAGTCCTTGTGGAGCTGACTTCCAGCTTGCCAGACGTGCTTTCCAAGAACCCTGACGAGCGCGCCCATGAGGACATGCGTTCCCGTGTGGTGGCGCATGTGCTGGATTCTCCTGTCCCAGTCGAGCTTTCCATGAACCTTAACGCCCGGCTTGAAGAGCTCCGGCTTCTCGACCCTGTGGAGGATTACCTTTCCGACCTTCTGGACGTTGGTGACCTTGACTTCCTCGCCGTTAACCTCGAGCGTTCCGGTGTCGTAGGGCTGACCGCCACCCTCCGGATAGAAGGCCGTCTGGTTGAGCACGACCCAGTCGTCTATGACCTTAACGACTTCCGCATCGAACTCCTTCATGAAGGGGTCCTCGTAGTAGAGCGTCCTCGTCTCGGGTAAGTCCTTAACGAGCTCGAAGTCCACCACGTACTCAGCGGCGGTCTTCTTCTCGGTCTTCTCGGCCTGCTTCGCCACGAGCGTATAGAAGTTGTCCGGAATCTCGACCTTTATACCTTCCTTCTGCGCCACTTCTGCCACTATCTCCGGCGTTAGACCGTGGCTCTCGTAGAAGAGAATGAGCTTTTCGAGCGGGAGCTCGTTGATGCCCTTCTTCTTGAGCTTGGCTATCTCGCGCTTCACCAGGTCGCTTCCGCGCCTGAGGGTCTCGTGGTAACGCTTCTCCTCGACGTTGATGATGTCTAGTATAACGTCCTCCATCTCCTTGAACTCGGGGAACGTCGGTGAGAGCTCCTTTATGTGCATCGCGACGATTTCAGCGAGCGGTATCTCGAGGCCGAGCTCGCGGAGGTGCCTTATGCTCTTCCTGATGAGAAGCCTCGCCAGATAGCCGGCCTTGACGTTGGACGGGATTACGCCGTCGGCGAGCATGAAGGTTAGGGCCTTCGTGTGGTCAGCTATGGCGTAGATTAACTCGTAGGGCCTAACGGCCTTCTCAAGCTCCTCGACGGTTATGCCAACGCGCTTTGCCACCTGCTCCCTCAAATACCTCAGGTCGCCCATGTCCTCGATGTCGAACATTCCGGCAAGGCGAGAGTTCTCCATCAAAATGCGCTCGTCTATCTTTTCAACGCCGGCCATCTTCTTGAGCGGTTCGATGACGTAGCCAAGAACGGCGTCGTAGGCCGTTGGAGTGCCGTGGCTCATCCAGACGAGCCTCTCAAGGCCGTAGCCGGTGTCAACAACGCGGGTCTCCATCGGGACGTAATAGTCGCCCTTTATCTCGACCACCTGACTTGGGTCGGCGTTCTCCGGGGCCTTCTTGTACTGCATGAAGACGAGCGTTGCCACTTCCAGACCGCGGTAGAGCACCTCAAAGGCCGGTCCGGCGTTTCCTCCGCCTGCCCAGGGGTTTTCCTTGAAGGTTATGTCCTCGGGCTTCATCTTCAGCTCCTTGGTGAAGAACTCGAAGGCGAGCTCAACCGTCTCGTCCATCCAGTAAATCGGCTTGCCCGGGTAGTTGAAGGCGTGGTGGGCCATCATCTCGAAAATCGTGAAGTGCCTGCCAGTTATTCCGACGTTGTCTATGTCGGTAAAGCGAATCGATGGCTGGCTTATCGTGAGCGGGTTCGCCGGCGGGTCGGCCTCACCGCTGATGACCCAGGGCTGGAAGTCCATGATTGAAGCGCCGACGAGGAGGACATCATCCCTCCAGCGCGGAAGAACAGGGTAGCGCTTGACCCTTCCGTGGCCGTGCTTCTCGAAGAAGCTCAGGAACTTCTCACGCATCTCGTCGAGGGTGTACTTCTTCGGTATGCCGGGCTTTCCTATGAACTGGTACTCGTCACAGGGCGGGTCGCCGCAGGTTTCCCTGTCCGGGTCGAGCGTCCAGAAGAACTTCCCACACTTGGGGCACCGCTTCCTTATCCAGCCTTCCTCTTTAAACATTCTCGTGGTCATGTCCATGCTCATAATTCTCACCTGGGGGTAACTGAAAGGGGATGTAAAAAAGGCTTTCGTTAGGATTTCGGAGAGAAGATGTAGAGAACTCCCCCGTCAACGAAGAAGTAAAGTCCCCTTTCCGGGTCGTGGATTACCCTCTTCCCGTGGTCAATGGCCGTTTCAACGAGGTCTCCAAGGCTTGGGAACTCCACCTTGGGCGGTGAGTGGACGTAGCTTTCAGGGAGCTTTCCAGTGCTTATCCACTTGCCGTACCGCCTGAGCTCCGCCATGGCCCTGACCCTTTCCACCTCCTCCGGGGAGGGGTTGAAACGGAACCTCAACACAAGCGCCACAATGGCCAGGGCGAGGGCCAGGACAGAGCCCCCGAGGAGCAGTGTGCGCTTTACGCGGTTGACCGGCCTCGTGAAGGTTACGGTTTCAGTGTACGTGCCCGTGCCGTTGACGGCGTCACCGGTGAAGGTGTAGACCGAGCCATAGGACACCTTAACGTTTCCGTTCAGGGAACCGCTTCCCGAAACGGGCCTTCCTTCGACGGTTCCCGAGTAGGAGAAGTCCCCTTTCACCTCGATACCGCTCTCAAAGCGGGGCAACTTCAGGAAAGCCACATCGGCCTCAATCCTTGAAACGACATCGGAGACGTTGACCGGAATTGAAAGGACAACTCCGTTACGTCCCGATGCCGAAGAGGCGTTGTACACCTTCTCAAACAGCCTTTCGCCGTTGTAGGAGACGTAATAGAGAACTTCCATGTGAGCGGTGACGTTGACGTCGGCGGATTTGGCGTAGATTTTCCATGTTAGCGTAGGCTCAAGCACGGGGGTGACGTCGAGGGGGTAAATGGGAAGGCTAACCCTCTCCCCCAAAGACCAGATGGGGTTCTCCTTTGCAACGACGGCGGAAGCGTTGAGAACACCGCCCCAGCGGTAGAGGGGCTTGGAGACCTTTGAGGTTTCCCGGACGACGGCAGGGGTCACCGTGTAGGCGTACGCCAGCGCCCCGGAGAGTAGCAGGGAAACGAGGAAAACGGCCAGCCAGTTCCGCCTAATTTTAAGAAGGACTTCAAATAAAGCGGGGTCCATGCCTTTTCACCTCCACGTTCGGGAACCTGGACGTCCAGAGAGGATACAGCATGAGAGTTGAGAGCAGAGCTAGGAGAAGAGCGAGCGACCGGGGAAAAAGAGGAATCCCGGAGAGAAGGACAAGCCACTGAACCGGCAGGACGGCGTTTACTGCGTAGGTGTAGTTGCAGGCGCAGGAGTCGCCGGGGTTGAGGTAAACGTATCCAGGAACTCCCCCGGAGATTAGGAGCACCGGCAGTTTTCCGCCGTTGGCAAACCCATCCCTGGCCGAATCAAGCCGGGGGGTTAGTAAGACAGTGAAAAACAGCAGAAAACCTATGAAGATGGAGAGAGCTTTCTTGGGGAAAACAAGACGGGAATACCTTGAGCTAATTAGCTGGAGGCGTTCTTTCCTCCGCGCCACTACTGGACGCTCAGAGAGCTCTCGAAGCGTAGACACGAGTATGTAAATTCCCGGGAGCAAAATGAACAGCACGTAAACAGCCAGGAGCACCCTCCTATCCGGATTGTGCCTCGTCATATAGCCAAGATAAGGAAGGACGATGGTGACCTTCCCGACGACGTTCTGGGCGGGAACTGGCGCGGGGTCATTTTCCTCGTTGTTGTCCCCCTTGGTGACGAAGTATAAACCGGTTGCGTTCCTGATTATGCCAACGACCCTATGGGTGTACAGTGTATTGCGCGCCTCTTCTCCCTTAGCCCACGCCGGATGGAAGGCCACCACGTCCCCGATTTGAACACCGGAGGCGTTCACCGGCTCGATTAAGACCATGTCACCGGGGTTAAAGTAGGGCTCCATGCTCCCGCTTAGAACCACGAGTGGCGTTAGCGTCCTGAGCCTTGGAAAGGTCAGCAGGAGCACGAGGATGACCGCGAATGAGAGAAGCCTTCTCATCGCCGACACCACCTTGGAACGATTGACAGAGGGTACTCTCTACCATCAATGTAGAACACCAAGTACATGGCATGCCTATTTCCGCGGGAATTCGTCTTGTAGAGGATTAGGGAAACGTCGTGAACCCCAGGGGATAGAGTAGCGTTCAGAGGTAGGTACAGACCGGCCCCGGCATTAAAGCTTGAATTGTCAACAATCACACCGCCCAAAACCCATCCCCTGCTACTGAAATAGATTCCATCAAGCGTGGAGTTGCCGGTGGTGTTAACGATGATGCCCCTGAGGATGTAGTAGCCGCAGGAGCAGGAGCAGGGGCAGTGACAGTGAACGAGGGTAAGGTTTTCACAGCTGATTTGAACCGAAGTCTGCTCCATTTGAAGCGACAGCCTTATTGAAGCGGAATCCGAGAAGTAAGCAAACGAGCCGAAGTACGAGTAGACGAAAATTGAAACGACCACGAGCCATGCCAAGAGAGTCCTCATCATTTCATCACCAGCTCGGAGATTACGTAGACGGCCATGCTCAGGAACACCACGGCAAGGCCAACCCTCGCGAGGAACGAAATCGTTCCAAGGGCCATCGTCATCTCGGCCGGGGAAGCACTAACGTTCTGGGTCACGTTATCAAAGACACTAGAAGCCTGAGGTTCAGTGTTGCCTACCTCATACATGGCAAGGAGGTAGAGGGTGAACGTAACTGCAACAAAGAAAAAGATGGCGTAGAGGACCCGCATGGGGCTCACGGCTCCGACTGCAATAACCTCACGTGGACGGTCATTATACAGACGTCGCCCTGCCAGTAGTTCTGGCTGGAGTCTAGCATTTTTCCTTCTGGGCCATCAAAGGAAAGCTGAGTGTTGGGCTCGTCCAAGTACTGGATACTGCTAGTGTCTAACGTCCCGTAGAGAGGCTCCGGACCTGGCAATCCCACGAATCTCATTCTGGCCAAGTCCGCAAGGGTAATTTCCTGTCCGGGACTGAACTCACTTTTGAGTTCTGGAGCAAGATATTCATATCCAGTTTCAGTGAGTTTTTTGTCATAGATAAGGCGAATAGTCTGACTATCCGTGTATTCCATAGTGTTCAATGTTATCTCACTCAGCATCAGATAAGCGCTCTCGTTTGTCTGCAGGGTATCTGATTCAGGACCCGGCTGAAGTCCATTTGTGTAATTACCATCGTTGTCTTCATAGCACTCAAATGTGAACCATATCTCAACTGTAGTATTAGGATAGGTACCATTGTTGAAGATATGAATTGCCCTATCGCCCTCACTATACCCTCCGTTCACCCCGGGTACCCTGCCGGGGGCTATGTAAAAGTAACCCCACTGAGCGTTAGCATCGCTAGTATGGTCTGTAAGCACAAGGTCAAGAGTATCAGCAGTTACATAGTCTCCGGCACTGACCTCAAGGTCGCTGAAGTAGGCCCATGTGCCGTAACCCACGGCCAATACAACGATTCCAGCCAAGAAAAAGGCAAAGAAGGCACTGCGCATCCCTGCTCACCCCAGTAAAAAGGTTAAGGGGAAATCACCCCTGCACCTGCTTAAGGTACAGGTGGACATCGAAGGTAAGCTTATCACCCTGGATGTCGTTTCCAGCGTCTTCGTAGTCAATAGAAGCCTCAACAGTTATCTTTCCGGTCTTTCCGCCATCGAGAGGACCGAGGTCAAGCATGTTTCCGGGGTCGTCATAAGTCCAGTCCTTGAGATACCCATCCCAAACGAGTTCATCGTTGTAGTAAATCTTGACGTATATAACATCCGCAAGGGTCTGCCCGCCGTTGGTCTCTGACTCCGGGTTGATGTTCTCATCGAGGGAGTAGTTCAGGTATAGATAGACTTCACCGGGCAGTCCGCCCTCGTTCATGACGTAAACGTCATCGCTACCACTCCAACCGGGATAAACCTTTCCAAAATCGATGTTCGAAGGAACGTCAGTTCCATCATACCAGGTGCTGTTATCCGGGCTGACTTTAAGGTTAAGGATGTCCGCCGTTATGTAGTTCCCCGTGCTTGACTCCGTGTCGTCGAAGTACGCCCAGGTTCCTGCTCCAAGTCCAAACAGTACAACACCAACAACCAACAGGGCCAGGATTCCACTCTTCATTCCATGCACCTCCGGGCAATATGCCCGTACTGTATGTTATTTTTCAGCTTTATAAGCTCCGAGAAAATGAGTTTAGAACAGAACGTTCTGACATGAAATCCGTAACTTTGTTACGGAAAAGAAAACGAAAGGACCCCGGAGTTCAGAGACATTGGAAGAAATCAAAAGCCATCGAAGGAATCAAAATCACCTAGTTCACGGTAAATCGTTGAGAAACTGCGTAAAAACGTTCTTCCCTTGTCCGTGACCCTGTATATCCGCCGGTTACCTTCTATGGCCTCAATAAGGTACCCCTTTCGGAGGAGGTACCGTATGTAGTTCGTGGCCAGCTTGAAGTTCAGATTCGCTCGGTAAACTATCTGGGTCTTCGTCGCACCCTTACCGTTGGCTGACTCTAGGATATCAGCAATAATTTCAACTCTCGAACGCCTCATGCCCCAACCCCCAACAGGAAAGATTGCAAACCGTATTTTAGAGAACAGATTGTAGCACAACCTGGTTATACCAAACAGAGTAACGTCGAAGTTCTATTTAAACTTTGCGGGTTATATAATGCCCAAAATTTTCAATAGTAATTTGGATAATCTCCAACATTCGGAGTAGGGACAACCCGAGCTCAGCTAGTTACATTGGGAACAACACAATTAAATACTAAGGAACATGGCAAAACCACAATGATACACAAATACATACAAGAATACAAGACTACATCCGAATCACTCATCATCTGGAAGGAAGATTATGGGGAACTTCATTTTCTTCAGCAGTTCGACCATGCGCTGGTAAGTCTTCTTCTGCATCTCAAGCTTGTGCCTTAGGCTCGCGTTCTCGATGGCAAGCCTGTTGGCTTCATCAACCTTGAGCTTCAACTGCATCCTCAGCTCTATTATCTCCTCCTCAAGCTCGCGAATCGAGCGCTCAAGCCTCTCAATCTCCTCTATGTACTCACGGCAGAGGCGCCTCTTCATGCCGGTCAGCCCCGCGAAACGTCGTCACCAATCAGGGGGCTCCAGACTCATCATCCCTACGGCACAAAGGGTTTTAACGGTTGCCTCTTATAAAATCTGGTGGTCGAGATGTGCGGGTTTCTGAGGAGGGCACTCCAGAGGTGGCGCGCCCGCTGTCCCTTCGTCAGAAGGCTTGAGGAGTGGAGGATGAGGAGGAAGGCAAAAGAATTCAAGCTTTAAAGCCCCAGCGCTCCCACTAGCTCCTTCACAACGTCTTCTTTCTTCACGACCCTCTGCTCGCCCGTTTCCATGTCCCTTACCGTGACATTGCCGTTCTCGAGGTCCCTCTTCCCGATGAGGACGACATAGGGGACGTTAAGCCTGCCAGCGTAGTCGAGGGCCTTTCTCAGCTTCCTTCCAGTCAGCTCGACGTCGGCCTTAACGCCCGCCCTTCTGAGGGCAGATACCACCTCGACGGCCGTCTTCCTGAGCTCGACTTCCTTGCCAATAGGAATCACGTAAACGTCGGGCCTGAGCTTGACTTCCGGAATCAGACCCTTCCACTCAAGGATTGGAATGAGCCTCTCCACTCCAATCGCGAAGCCCGTCGCCGGGGTCGGCTTTCCGCCAAAGACCTCGATGAGGTTGTCGTAACGACCGCCGCCGCCAATCGAGCCGATTCCAAGGTCGTTCGGCGCTATCGCCTCGAAGACGACGCTCGTGTAGTAGTCGAAGCCCCTCGCTATGCCGAGGTCAATCCTAATCCACTTCGAGACCCCGTAGGCGTCGAGCAAATCGACGAGCTCGTAGAGGCGCCTTATCTCGGCTTTAGCTTCCTCGCTTGTGAACAGCTCCTCGGCCTTCGGGAGAACCTCGTTCGGTTCGCCCTTGATTTCAACCAGCGAGAGGACCTTCTCAACTCCTTCATCGCTCAGCCCGAAGTTCTTCAAAGCATTTACGAACTCCTCTCTGGTAAGCTTGTCCTTCTTGTCTATGAGCCTCATGAGCCCGATGTCGTCTTTGACGCCGAGCATCCTGGCGAACTCGTCGAGCAGAACCCTGTCGCCGATGTTGACGGTGAAGTCCTCCAAACCGGTCGCGAGGTAGCTCTCGGTGAAGAGCGCTATAACTTCAGCATCGGCCTCAACCCTGTCGCTCCCGATGAGCTCAACCCCTGCCTGCCAGAACTCGCGGTAGCGACCGCTTTGCGGTTCCTCGTAGCGGAACATGTTGGCCATGTAGTACCACTTGATTGGCTTCGGAGCCGTCTGGAAGGCCGAAACGTAGAGCCTCGCGACGCTCGACGTCATGTCCGGGCGGAGCGAGATGTCCCTTCCGCCCTTGTCAAGGAAGGCGTAGAGCTGTTTTACGACTTCTTCACCACTCCTGAGTTTGAAGAGCTCGGTGTACTCGAAGGTTGGAGTTAGAACCTCGTGGAAGTTGTAGCGCTCGAAGACCTCGCGAATCCTCTCGAAGACCCATCTCCTCTTCGCCATCTCCTCGGGCAGAAAATCCCTCGTCCCTTTAACGCGCTCAACCTTCATTCCTCTCACCTTTTCGGAAGAGAGGAGGGAGAAGTTAAAAGGTTATCCCGGCCGGTTTTGACGTTTATCCAGCCGAGGTCATGAGGAGGTATATCCCGACGACGCCCTCGACCATCATCTGGGCGCCGATGGCCATTATGAAGAGACCGATTATCCTGATTGTGACGCTCAGGAAGGTCTTGTTGACGGACTTCATCATGTAGAGCGCCACGAACATCGAGAGCGCAACGACTGCAATCGCTATGGCCGTCGCTGAAAGGGAGACGAGATAGCCGTACTCGGCGGTGAGGGTTATTACCGCGGTTATAGCGGCGGGGCCAGCTATGAGGGGCATCGCGACCGGGACTGCCGCCAAGGCGAGTATATCGCGCTCCCTCTTGAGGGTGAACATTCCACCGCCTTCCAGAGCTTCGAGACCGATTTTGAAGAGAACGAAGCCGCCGGCAACTTTCAGGGCGTTTATGTTGATGTGGAAAATCTCCTGGAGGATTATCTGGCCCGCTATCGCAAAGCTCGCCAAGAGAAGGAAGCCTATCAGGTTGGCCCTCACGATTAAGGCTTTGATGTCGTCAATCTGAAAGTCCTCGCGCAGGAAGCTGACGAGGAGTATCTTGTCGCTCGGGTCAATCATGATGAGCATCAGCAGCGCCGAACTCAGTATCGTTGACAGCTCGCTCATACCGAAAGCTGGGGAAAGCGATTTAAAAAGCTATGCCAACTCTGGATGGCGATGACGAGACCGGCACTGGCTGAGTCGTGATGAACACTCGGTTGGCGGAGCTAGTTGAGCCTCTCGAAGTGGAGCAGGTGAACCTTGCCATTCCTCGTTGAGAGCCGGAACTCGTAAGTCGTCGGCTCGAAGCTCGGGCTCGGTGTTTTGAGTATGAGCATTCTCTCAACGAGCGTGTCTTCCCTTATGCTGGACCTGAAGGCGACCATCGTGTCTGAAATGCTCGAAACCCACGCAACGAGGCGCTCGGAGACAACGTCCGTGTTGAGGAGGAGTATCGTTGAAATTCTCCTGCTGACGGACTCCCTTGCGAGGAAGGCCACCTCCGAGTTGAGGAGCCTGAGCGTCGGCCGCTCACCAAACATTATAACTGCCCCATCCAGGGTGTAGATTAGCTTGATTATACCCCTGCCCCCCGAGACGGGGTATATAACGTCCCGGTAGACCTTCTCTATCTTGGGCGTCAGCGTGTCCTCGCTAGGGTTGTCCACCTTGATAACGTACGAATCAGCGGGGGGAATGCCGTACCTGGAACCAAAGATGTCAACGATTCTTAGAGAATCCTTCTTGGCGAGCTCTGGGATGTTTAAACCCACAAAGGAAGCCCTGGAGACGAGCCTTGGGACGGGAAGGGAATAATTGTGGATAACACCAAAGAAGCCCTCATCGAGGAGGGCCCTGAAAACCTCAAAGCCGAGTACCCAGCCTAGGGAATAGGCGTCGTAGAGTATGGACATCACGGAGCCGTTCTCCATGCTTCCTCCAATGAGCTCGTTTATCACGTTGACACCAACAACGCGCTCCATGTTCTCAGGCCTCCACCTTTATGAAGTCCACGGCACCCCTGAGCTCGCCGACTATCTTCCTCAGGTCAAGGATGTTCCTCCTGACCTCCTCAAGGGCGGAGGCCTGCTCCTGGGCGCTCGCGCTGACCTGCTGGGCGCTGGCGGTTGTTTCTTCGGCGCTCGCGGCGAGGTTCTCAAGGGCCTTCTTGGCCTCGTCAACCTCCTCGCTCGTCCGCTCTATCTCGGACTTGAGCTCGGAGAAGCGCTCCTCAACGTCCCTCAGGAGCTCGCCGATGTTAACGAGGTATCCAACGGTCTCCCTCAGGAAGTCCACCGACTCGTCTATAACCCTGGAGCCGTTTCTGGTCTCGACGACCGCGTTCTCCACCTTGTCCTGAATCTCGTTGACGATGCTCTTTATCCTCTCCGCTGCCTGCTTGCTCTCCTCGGCGAGCTTCCTAATCTCATCTGCAACGACCGCAAATCCCTTTCCGAGCTCTCCTGCCCGGGCCGCTTCCACCGCCGCGTTGAGCGCCAGGAGGTTGGTTTGCTCAGCTATTGCGCTGATTGCGTTTATTATCTCGTCAATCCGCCTGCTCCTGTCGGCGACCTCTGAAACGGCCTCGCTTATGGAGCGCATAGAGCTCTGAATCTGCTCAATCTGGGATATCGCCCTGTCCCCCTTCTCTTCACCTTCCCTCGCTATGCTGAGAACTTCGCTGACGACACCGCTGAACTCCTCAACGGCATCCAGGGTCTTCCGGGTCAGGTCAGCCGTTAGATTGACGCTGTCCATCACCATGGTTATGCTCTCCTGCTGTCTCTGGGCCTCGACGCTTACCTGGCTTATCGCCTCGGCGACCTGGTTTACAGCTTCGCTTATCTCCGCAGTAATGCGGGTGAGCTCGTCAGCGCGGTTTTCAAGGGTCGTGGCGAGTTCCTTAACCGTTACCATCAGGTTCTTCAGGTTTCCTATCGCGGAGCGCATTGAGTTGAGAATCTCCTCGAAATCTCCCTTGGCATGGGCGGTCAGCTCCTCCGAAATGTCACCCTCAGCAAGCTTCTCCATTCTCTCCGCGATGAGCTCAAGCGTCTCAAGGACGTCGGTTGAGATGACTCTAAAAGCGTCAAGAAGCCGGCCTATCTCGTCCCTCTCGTGGTAGCGGATTCTCTCTATCATCCTCTCAGCCTCTTTGAGCCGGCCCTCTGAGATTGCACCGGCGACGCGCGTCACCTCGACGACCGGTTCGAGGGCAGAACCCATCAACCTGTAGGCGATTCCTCCCGAGACGAGGGCGGTAAGGGCCATTATCCCCACGCTCATCCAGAGAACCTGCTCGTGGGAGCTGAGGGCGGACTGCACAGAGGCCCCCGACGAGGACAGGGACTTCGTGAGCTCCCTCATGGCGAACTGCTGGGTGAGGATTGCACTCACAAGCACGAGGACGAGGGGAAGGGCAATGGAGAGGAGGAGCTTCCGCCGGAAGTTCATTGCTCACACCTCCCCGCTTATTCCCCTGAGTCTCGGGAAGACACTCTTTCTCACGGTAAACGTCTCACCCCCGCCCCTGAGCTGGAGAACCATGGGGAACATCACCCTCAGAAGGGGCAGGGCCTCGGAGGAAGCCCGCTCAACGGCCTCGACGTTGACGAAGACCACGTTGATAACGTCCTTGTTCTGGATTATCTGCCTGCCGATGTCGTGTATCTGCTCAATCAGCTCCTTCCTGTCGAAGAGGTTCATGACCATCTCGATGCCGAGCTGTACGTTGAGCTGAACCCTGCCGGCCCTGCTCTCGACTATCTTTGAGAGCGCATCCTCGTAGCGGGTCTTGTAAACCGGGTAGGGAGATATTGGCACCTTGTAGAGGACGTTTCCAACGTTTATCTTGCCCCCGACCTTGATTACTGAGATGTTGCCGATGAAGTCAACGTCCAAGCCGAGAAGCTCTGCCTGATAGAGGTAAACCGGCAGTGCATCAACGAAGTCGGTGACAACAACGTCCATAGAGCCGTCGTAGCGGTCCATGGTCTCCTTCAGGAACTTAACGAAGGCGTACCCCACGATGTCCTCGGAGGTGTGCTCAACAAGGGCACTCGTCCTTCGGGTCATCACTATCTCCGCTATTC
Organism: Thermococcus nautili; assembly: GCF_000585495.1. Classification (NCBI taxonomy): domain Archaea; kingdom Methanobacteriati; phylum Methanobacteriota; class Thermococci; order Thermococcales; family Thermococcaceae; genus Thermococcus; species Thermococcus nautili. Next base: position 1,192,343 of record NZ_CP007264.1, on the reverse strand, counting down.
CCACGTCACATCACCCTCCCCTCTTGATGGTTTTGAGTAGGATGTAACATTTTTAAGCATTTTTGCATATTTTTGTTATAAAAATCATCCAAATATCGCCAAAATAGGCTAAAAATTTTACAATATAGAACAAATAGAAAATACTGCCAAAATATGTTTAAGAGTTCGAGGATAAACCCACAAAACGTCGAAGTTTTAACCATCATGGACAGAAGCAATGCACATGCACGGCACAAAAATGAATTTCAAAGGAAGCTCAACAAAATTTGTTATTTAAGGTAACACTCTGTTCCCAAAGTAACACCCAACGAAACCAATAGGTCCCTGAAAAAAGTTTCATGTTGCTTCACCCGCTTTGCCAGTCTAATCACAGTAGAATAAGAACGCCCCGTCACTCTGGCTATTATCTTCGGCTCCATTCCAAGACATAAAAAGAGATACGCAACTACTAGGGCAAAACGAATGTCATGGAGTCCCTTTAATGGAGTCCCCTCCAATTCGGTGAAGGTTCTACCGCAGACCCTGCACCTGAACCGCTGAACTCTTAGACCGTTCGCTTTGATGACTCCCCCTATTCTTACCAGGGACGTTGAGCCGCAGTCCGGACATCTCGGCGGGGCTATAGCCGATGCCTTCATTACAATTATCTCCTCTGGTGTAGCAAGGATTCGCCTCAGCGCCCTTAAAACCTCTCCCCCTCTCACGCTCTCCACCAAGCCGAGCTTAAGTTTACATTTTTTAGGTTTTATTGCAATTTTTTGGAACATTTAAATAACAGAATCTCGAATTAAGTGACCCAATTTCTTTATTAACAAAACGAAACGAACGCAAATTCAAAAAATGTGGGGAATTCAACGTTCAAACCAAGCGTAGAACTCAACAACAAGAGCTGAAAGAACAGGAAACCATGGGCATATAAAAGTCGAAACAGGGAATAAATAAAGTGGAACACTAAACAGTATTTCTTCAGGAAGTTCAGATGTGAGCCTCCAGTAACACGTCCAGCAGCCGCTCCATGAAGCCCTTGTGTTCAAGCACTCGTCTTGACAGCCGCCTCACAGTTGGATACGGAATCCCGAGGAGCCTAGCTATACTGGACTCGCTGAGACCTGCCCTGAGGCGCAGGTAAGCAACCGCCACTAGGGCCTTGGGGTCGTGGACGCCCTTGAAGGGAGTACCCTCGAGTTCAGTGAACGTCCTGCCACAGCGCCTGCACTGGAAGCGCTGGACTCTAAAGCTTCCCCTGCCAACGTAGCCTATCCTAACCACTTCCCTCGAACCGCAGGCCGGACACGCGAGGCCGAAGCCGCACCCTTCTGATTGCCTCAAGTATTCCCCTCTCTGAAGTTCTCATGATGAGTGAGAGCTCACCAACGAGTCTCGCCTCCATAACATCACCCCCCGATAACTGAGTTATCGAACAAGAATTTATAAAGGTTTGTAACCAACACGGAGCTTCAACGGTCAAAACGTAACATAAATGACCAATGTCATAGGAAGAATCAGCGGCCTGCCGAGAAAACCACCTTAAGCAGCGGCGGCGTCACGAGGGTCGTCACAAGAACCATCGCTATAGCTATGGAAAAGCTTCCCGGGGTCAGAACGCCCTCGGCGAGGCCGATGTTGGCCATTATGAGACCCACCTCCATCCTCGGAATCATTCCAACGCCTATCTGAAGTGCCTCAAGCTTTCTGAAGCCGGTAAGGAGCGCACCGGCGCCGCAGCCGAGAACCTTTCCGATTACCGCCAGGAGGGAATAGAGGAGCGTGAAGGAACCCGCCACGAGGAGAACCCTAACGTCCGTCTCGGCCCCAACGCCGACGAGAAAGACGGGGATGAAGAGCGAGTAGCCGAGGGTTATCATCTTGTCGGTTATCTTCTTCGCGTCCTCGCTCCCGGCAACGAGAACGCCCGCTAAATAAGAGCCTGTTATGGCCGCTATCTCAAAGCGCTCCGCGAGGTAGGCGAAGAGGAGCATTATAACTATCGCGATGCTCGTCACGGTCTCGGGAAGGTTTATCCTGTGGGACGAGCGGAGGACTCCCTTTATCACTCCCCTGCCGAGGAGGTAGCTGAGCAGGAAGAACGCCGAGACCTCGGCGAGGATAACCCCAACGTCGAGGGGAGAAACCGTCCCCTTCGTGCTCATGGCGACGAGAATAGTCAGAATGATTATGCCCAGGACGTCGTCAACGACGGCCGCCGCTAAAATCGTCGAGCCGACCTTTGAACGGAGACGCTTCATCTCAAGGAGCACGTTGGCGGTCAAGCTGACGCTCGTGGCCGTCATCACGCCCCCAAGGAAGAGGGCCTCCATCTTGGGATAGCCCCACTCGACCGCGAGGGCGTAGCCGAAGACGAAGGGAACGATTACACCGAGGGAAGCAATCACGAAGGAAGGAAGCCCAACACGCTTGAACTCCTCGATGTCGGTCTCAAGCCCGGCCAAGAAGAGGAGCATCACCACGCCGATGTCCGAGATTAACCTTATCCCCTCCCCGTAGGTCACCAAATCGAGGAAGCTGACTCCAATGAGGATTCCTCCAATTATCTGGCCCATCGCCGATGGAAGGCCCACCCTGGAACTCAGATAGCCGGACAGCTTTGCGGTTACGAGGATTAAAGCGAGCTCCAGGAAGGGGTCCATTCTAACACCTCACAGCGAAACGAGTCTTATAAGTCGTATTATGTCCTTGACCTCAAGTAATCCGACGACGCGGTTCTCATCGTCAACGACGGGGAGGTGGTGCTTTCCGCTCTCGAGCATGACCTCTATAGCGTGGCCGAGCGTGTCGCCGGAACGAACCGTTATCGGCCTCGTCACCATGACGTCCCCGACGCTCGTGGCCCTGTTGATGGAGTAGCGCTTGAGGAGCGAGAGGCCAACGACGGAGTGATGCCTCGGCGGGGCGAAGAGGTGGAGTATGTCCTTCATGGTAACGAAGCCGACGAGCCTTCCCGAATCGTCCACGACGACGGCAGAGCTCTCCTCGTCGCGAAGAAGGGAGATTAGAGCCGCCAGAGAATCCGTCGGTTTAACCCTGACAAAATCGCGGTCCATGACTATATCAACGGGAACCTTACCGATGTAGCGGATGTTGTGGCTGAGCTCCTCCTTGCGCTTGAGCTTGAGGAGCTTCTTCTTTGTGTGGAGAACCCTAGCCTTTTTGGCCTTAATTCTCAGCGGACGCTCCATGCTATCACGTTCCAATGAGTTCTCGCAGGGGGTATTAAATGCTTCGGTTATTGTTTGACAGATAAAAGTCAAAAAATCAACAAAAATAAGGATTAATTAACCAAAAACTTGCCAAAAACTTTTTAAGGGGGAACCCATAGAACTCGGCAAGGGAAATATGGTTTCCGGAAACGGAGGCGAAAGGTTCTACGACGTTGTTATTATCGGAGCCGGCCCGGCCGGGCTTTTCGCGGCCTACGAGCTGGCTGAAAAGAGCGACCTGAGCGTTCTCGTCATTGACGAAGGTGGCGACGTCAAGCAGAGAGTTTGCCCCATGTTCGAGCTCGGCTACTGCATAGAGTGCAAGCCCTGCCACATAATGAGCGGCGTTGGAGGAGCCGGCGGATTAAGCGACGGCACGATAAACCTCCGCCCGGACATCGGAGGCGATTTAAGCGAGCTGACCAACGACGAGAACTACGCCTGGCAGCTCGTCTGGGAGGTCGACCAGATTTTTCTGAAACATAAAGCCCCGAGGAACCTCTACAAGGGCGACCCCGAGCAGGTTAGATACTGGGAGCAAAAGGCGGCGCAGGCCGGCGTCAAGTTCATCCCGATAATCCAGAGGCACATCGGTTCGGACAGGACGCCCGACGTCATAGACGACATCAAGCGGCACCTCGAGAGCAAAGGTGTGGAGTTCCTCCTCTGGACGAAGGCCCTGGAGTTCGGAAAGGGCTGGGTGAAGGTAAGGCGCGGAAAGGACGTCTTCGAGATTAAGGCGAAGTACATCATCGTCGCCCCCGGCAGGGGTGGGGCGGACTGGTTCCACGAGGTGGCTCAGAAAATAGGCCTCAAGGCCCGTCACGGTCCGATTGACGTTGGCGTCCGCGTCGAGGTTCCTGCGATAGTCATGGAGCCCATAACGAGCATAAACCACGACCCCAAGTTCCACATCTACACCGACACCTACGACGACTTCGTTAGAACCTTCTGCACCAACCCGAACGGCTTCGTCGTCGAGGAGCGCTACGACGGCTACGTCGGTGTAAACGGCCACTCGATGCACGAGAAGAAGAGCAACAACACCAACTTCGCCTTCCTGAGCAGGATAGAGCTCACCGAGCCGGTTGAGGACACGACGGCCTACGGCAAGAGCATAGCTCAGCTGGCAACAACGATAGGCGGTGGAAAACCCCTGATTCAGCGCCTCGGGGATTTAAGGAGGGGAAGGAGGAGCACGTGGGCGAGGATAAGGAGGAGCGACGTCGAGCCGACGCTGAAGAACGTAACGCCCGGCGACATAGCGATGGCTTTACCGCACCGCGTTGTGACGAACATCATAGAGGGTCTTGAGAAGCTTGACAGGGTTCTGCCCGGCGTTGCCAGCGACCACACGCTCCTCTACGCGCCGGAAATCAAGTACTACGCCATGAAGGTCGAGGTCGACGAGAACCTTGAGACCAGCATCGAGGGAATCTTTGCCGCTGGCGACGGAGCCGGTTTGAGCAGGGACATCGTCAACGCGGCCGCTACCGGACTTCTGGCGGCGAGGGGGATACTCAAGAAAGAAGGGTTATACACGGAGAAAGACTTCAGGAAGCCTGGCAACTGGAAGGAGAGAATAGAGGCCCTTAGCTAACTTCCCCCCTTCTTTGAAGTTTGAAAAGGTATTTATGCACCAAGCACTAATTCAAAACGGTGAAGGTCATGACTCACATCATAGATACCCTCTTAAACGTCACAGAGGGCGTTCTCCTCGTCGAGTATCCTGCAACGGGCCACCCTGAGCTGACGTTCTTTGAGGTTCTCAACGGATGGAGGGAGAAGGGAATCACGCCCCTGATAGTGGACATCGGGGACACCCTTCACGTCTTCCTTCAAAACCTGCGGTTCGAAGGAATAGACCTGAGCGTTGATGACATCCCCGTGATAAAGGAAAGGGGCATGGTTGAGGTCGGGAAAGTTCTGGGATACGTTGAGGTCATCGAGGATTTTGACTACCACCTGGCAACCTACGGCCAGCTGGCCAAGAAGGTTCCAAAGGAGTCAAGGGACCACACGATAGTGGTTGGAATGGAGAAGTTCTCCTTCACGTTCATAGACGACCCTCCGAAGCTGGAGAGATACTTTGAAACCGTAACGAGAAGGTACCTGTCCATCAAAGGAAGGACAAGCTTTCTCTTCCTTAACACGGACGTTGCTTCGGAGTACCTCAGGAAGGGACTGGAACAGGATTCAGACTACGTGCTGAGGGTGAGGGGCAGGGAAGTCCGCGTTCTGAAGTCGCCGGGGGTGATGGTGAATGAACTTTAACGACTACCTCTCCAAAGTTTCACCCGGAGAGAGCGTTCTCATAGAGCACACCTCCCTGTCAATGCATGCGCTTGCATTCTACGCGATAGGCGAGAAGTACGGCTGGGACAGGGTTCTGTTAGTTGACGTAATAGACTCAAGCGTCCCTGCGGTGAGGTGGCTCCGACTCTCGGGCCTCAGTGTTCCGGAAAACGTGACGAGGATAAAGGCCGGAGGCGTTTCCGACTGGGGCAACATAATACTGGAGATTGACCCCCACAAAGACCCGGGGATATTCCTGAGCAAGTTCAGCAGGAAGATACGCGAAGTTTACTCCAAAAGCGACTTCACGGTCACGGTCATAATGAATCCCGAAAGGCTCGTCCCCCTCCAAAATGGAAACAGAAACTTCATACTCATGCTTTCAAACATGGCATCAGCCTTCTTAGGGAACCCCCGGCGGATAACCTTTTACTTCGTCAACAGAGAGATGACGGAAGGAATTTACTTGGCCCTCCTCGAGGAAGCCTTTACGAGGGTTCTTTGCTTCACAGGAAAAAGAAATCTCCGGGTCCTGAAATCGCCGGAGATGGAGGAGGAAGGGATAGAGCTGAACTTGGGATTTAAAAAGCAGGTTTGAAGCTCATCGAACAGGCCAAAGGTTAACGTTAAAAGCCACCCCTCTCTTCTATTTCCGGTGGAAAGAATGCCGATGAGATGCAAGTTCTGTGAGAAACCAGCCTTCATCAAGCTCCACTACCCAAAAATGTACCTCTGCCCGGAGCACTTCAAAGAATACTTCGAGAGAAAGGTCAAGCGGACGATAGAGCGCTACAAGATGCTAAAGCCAGACGAGAGGGTTTTGGTCGTCGTCAGCGGCGGAAAGGACTCGGCCGTTACCGCTTACATCCTCAAGAAGCTCGGTTACAACATTGAGTGCCTTCACATAAACCTCGGCATCGGCGAGTACAGCGAGAAGAGCGAGAGCTATGCTAAAAAGCAGTGCGAGGCCTTAGGTGTTCCGCTCCACATCGTCCGCGTTAGGGAACTCCTCGGGAAGGGAATCGGCGAGGTCAGGACGAGAAGACCAACGTGCTCCTACTGCGGTCTGACGAAGAGGTACATATTCAACAAGTTCGCCTACGACAACGGCTTCGATGCCGTAGCGACCGGCCACAACCTCGACGACGAGGCGAGCTTCATCTTCTCGAACATGATGCACTGGAACACGCAGTACTTGGCGAAGCAGGGACCGGTGACGCCGAGTCAATTCAACGGCAAGCTCGTGAAGAAGGTCAAACCGCTCTACGAGGTCACCGAGAGGGAGGTTGTTGCATACGCCCTCGCCAACGGCATCGATTACATGATGGAGGAGTGTCCGCACGCCGTTGGAGCGACGACGATTGAGTACAAGGAGATACTCAACGGGATGGAGGAGAAGAGGCCCGGAACGAAAATCAACTTCGTCAAGGGCTTCCTGCGGAAGAAGCACCTCTTCGAGGCCGAACTCCAGGAGGCCGAGCTGAGGGAGTGCAGAGTCTGCGGAATGCCGTCGAGCGGTGATGTCTGTTCGTTCTGCAGGTTCTGGAGGCTTGAGAAGCCGATAGACTTCAGGCTGAACCGATGAGGAGACTTTCGGGCCCTGAGCCGTGATGAGGGCCACCCTATCCGAGGTTCACGCGAGGGTTGAGGGCGTGAACCGTTAGAGGGGAGTAACGGCTTGCAAACGGGCCTTCTTTTTCATTTAGCCCCCTGCGGTGGTATTTCGAATCGTTTATATACCCCCGGCGATATAAACTAACCCAAAGTTACCAAAGGGGTGGTCGCATGCTCGGCGACATCATCACCGGGCTCTGGAACTCCCTGAAACCCGGGGAAATAGTTCTGATAGAGAGAACGGACGTTAAAGACCAGTATTTTGGCATGCACCAGCTCATAACCTGGGGCCTCTCCAAGGGTTACACAATCCTCGTTGTGGACGTTGTTGATTCCCTCCACCTCCTCAAGGCCAAGGCCAAGCTGGCCGGCTTCGATGGGGAGACGTTTGAGAACGTTAACGTCATAAAGATAGGCGGGAAGATAAAGACCGGAAAGGTAATCGCCTGGATAAGCGACCTCAGCGAGCCGGTTATACTCGTGGGGAAGTTCAGAGAGGCGTATGAGAAGTTTGTTGAGGAAAATGCACCCGTTCTAACGATAGCCTTGGGCATCGAGAAGCTCTTCGCGACTTCAGAGGTAGCGCCCAAAAACGTTCACCTGCTTCTCAGCCTCCTATCCCAATACGTTGGAAACGAGAACAGACTGGCGGTTCACTTCATCAAGACGTCCCTGCTAGATGAGAGCAGAAAGTTTCTCTTGGGGCTCTTAGAAGACGTTGCCACGACGGTCATCCGGGTATCGTCCCTGGGAAGAATGACGGAATTCAACGTCGTCAAGTCAATAAGAAAGGACATGGAGGGGGTCTCCCTCAGGGTCTAGCGTTCTTTGAAGGAGAGCCTGAACTTCAGCTCCCCGTCGAGCGGGAACAGGAAGGTGTAGCTCACTCCCTGCTGAATGAAGTCCCACCCGCTTTCGCTCTTGCTCAGCGTTTTTACCGGGAACTTCCACATCCTCGCTTTTCTATCGAGCTCAATGGAAAACCTCCCGACGGCGTAGCGGTCGTTCACTTCAACCCTCGAGCCTTCCAGCTCCCCCTGCGTCTCCATCACGCTGTGGACCGCAACGTTAAGCTCGACCGCGAAGGTCCCCCTTCCCGAGACGGTGTAGTCAACGGTGAAGCCCTTCTCATGGGGTCTAAAGACCTTGACGACCGAGAAGTCTCCCTCATTCCTCCAGAGCCTCAGCTCGTTTCCGTCGAGCGAATACCAGTAGGGCTTTCCGGCGAAGTCAGCTAAAGGTTTGTAGCGGTTCAGCCTGAAGCCATCGAGGGTCGTTTCAGGCTTCAGGAACCGGTCCTGGAGGAGCACCCTCCTGACTGAATCATAGGCGACCTCTTTCCTAATCTCCTCCGGAACCTCGCCCGAAAGCTCGTGAATGCTCTCGACACCGTCGCCCTCTTCCTCCGGGACGGCGCTTCCGGTGGAGTGGTAGTGCTCGTAGCGCCTTGCCAGGACGTCGGCGTAGTTAACTGCCCGTTCTTTCGAGCTCAGCTCGACGAGAGAACCGCCGAGGCCGGGCTTGAAGGAGTAGTAAAAGTTCTCTCCCTCGATGAAGACCTCCTCGTGGCCGTCGAAGTCGATGTCGCGGACGAACGTTCCAGTGGAAACGTAGCTGTTCGCCCGTATGATGTTCTCCCAGACGACCCTGCGGAGGTGCGGGAGGTAGATTCCGCCGAAGACGCCGTGCCAGTAGGCGTCGTTGCACTGGGCCTTCAGCAGGAACCGCCTCGCCTCGGGGTTGTCCCTCACGAGTTTACTGACCATCAGCATCCTCTTGTGGGTGTAGTTGCCCTCGGGGTACTTGAAGAAGAAGTTCTTCCAGATTCCGCCCCTTACGAAGACGCGGTAGCGGTCAAAAATCCCCTCGGCCTTCAGCAGGTTCACGAACTCGACGAAAAGCCTCGCCTGCTCTGCCGGTAGGGACCACTCGCTCATCTCGAAGTAGGAAGCTATCGGCAGGTAGACGAGGCCCCTTGGCCTGAATTGCCCCAGGTACTCGGAGTAAAGGAGAACCTCTATCCTCTCATCGCTCGAAATCCTGTCAAAGAACTCCCTGAGCCAGCCCTTCTCGTGAACCCACTCGTAGGTTCCGGGCCAGACGCCGAACTTCTCACCGTCGTCGTGGAAGACCGCGACCTTGCTCTCGTCGCCGTCGTCGAGGGAGTGGAGGTAGTCAATCGTCTTCTCCACCGGACGGAAGGGAATCAGGTAGCGGAGCCTCTCGTCAATCGGAAAGACCACCACAGTTTCACCGCCGTCCTCCGTGTAGTAGGGCCAGTAGAGGCTCTCCTTCGGCAGGCCGGCGCTCATGAAGTGGTAGTCGTCAACGACGACGTACTCTATCCCCGCCTTCCGCAGGGTTTTCACGAGTTCGGGCTCCCAGACCCTCTCGGTCAGCCAGAGACCTTTCGCCTCATAGCCGAGCTTTCTCGCAAAGTCCTTCAGAAGGTTAATCTGCTCGACCCGGTCTTCCTCTGGGATGGACGCCAGAACCGGCTCGTAGAAGCCGGCAACGATAATCTCGACCTGACCCTTCCTCACGAGGCTTTTGAGGAGGTCGATGTGCTCTGGCCTGTTGTCGGCTATCCACTCCAGGAGCGGGCCGGAGTAGTGGACGGCAACCTTCATGTTTGGATACTCTTCGAGCGTCTCAAGGAACGGTTTGTAAGCCCTCTCGTAGGCGCTCTCGAACACCCACCCGAAGTTCCCGAGGGGCTGGTGGTTGTGGATTCCGAATATGAACTTCACGCCCCCCACCAGTACCAGTATCACCTAAGGTGATATAACCTTTTCCCTCAGAGCTGGAGGAAGAGGTAGAGCGCGAGCGCCACCGCGAGCTGGTTGGAGAAGTTGTCGTCCGGCGGGAGGTTGTAGAACTCCGCTATCGTTCCGGCGAGCGAACCCGCGAAGGCTGGAACCGGACCCACGAGGGGAGTCAGTAGCGCCATTCCGGTAATGAAGTAGGCGAGGCTTCCCTCGACGCTCTTCCCGTTGGAGAAGCGGTGCCTGCCAAAGGTCTTCCCGATTATCGCCGCGAGCGCGTCGCCGAGGGTGGCGAGTGCTATCGCACCTATGGCAACCTCCTCGGGGAAGAAGTAGACCACTATGAAAGACGCGGCGGCGAAGTAGATGTGCGCCGCAACCCGGTTCCTCTCGTGTTCGCGCGTTATGTCGTTGATGTGGTTTTCGAGGAGTTCTATCTTCTCCACGACCTCTGGAGAAACGTAGAGGTTCAGCTTCTCCTTTATCCGGTCTCTCCACTCCTCGATTACACGGAAAGGCTCCAGAACGACGAAGAGGATGAACGCGACTCCCACAAAGGTGAGCGTGTATGTCTTCCCGAGGAGCAGGTAAACGGTCGGAACCGTCAGGCCGGTGATGTGAAGGGCCTTACGCTTCAGCTCTCTTTTGATGCTCACGTTTAATCACCTCCAGGGCCTCATAAAGGTTCCTGACAATATAGTTGGCATTCCTGACCTTTCTTCCGCTGAAGTAGCCCCTCCTCACCAGTATTCCGACGGCACCGAGGGCTCTCGCACCGGCCATGTCAGTCTCGTCGCGGTCGCCGACGACGTAGACTTCCCTGTCCGGGAACCTCTTCAGGGCGAGGCGGAAGTTGTAGTCCTCAAACTTGCTGTGGCCGGTTTCACCGCTTATTATTACGTCGTCGAAGTAAGCCCCTATCCCGAGCACCTCAAGCTTCTTCCTCTGCCAGTTCGTGGAGGAGTCAGTGACGAGAACGACCCTCGCACCGAGCTCCCGAAGGCCTCGAAGGAAAGGCAGGGCATCATCGTAAAGCCGGAGATACCTGAAGAAGTGCTCCTCCACGAATGAGGATAGCTCGGCAAGCTCCTCCTCGGTTATTTTGGGGTATATCCTCCTGAAAAGCTCTTCAACGAGCTCGTGAAGGTCAAGGGTGTGGAGCTTTTTTGAACCCTCAAGACCGCGGTACTTGGCAGTCAGGAGGTAGAGAAGGGCCCTGAGCTTGCCCCTGCGCAGGAGGAAAGGAATCGCGTGGAGCATCGTCCTCTTTCCAGCTTCCCACGTGTTGCACAGGGTATCGTCGAGGTCAACGAGCACGAGCATGTTAGGAGTTGGAGGGAACTCTTTAAACCCTTCCGGTGGGCGGGAAAGTTTAAAAACCGGAACCTCAACTTCACGCCGATGAAGGGAGAAGTTCTCATCGGAGCGGGAATAGTGCTGATACTCATCGGCTTTCTGTTAGTGTTTCTGGGGACGCTTATTTCAGCCCTCGGGAGCGGCGACGTCGAGGGCGGGGGAGTGATAATGATTGGCCCGATACCCATCGTATTCGGTACGAGCAAAAGCGCGGTAACCGTTGCCTCAGTAATCGCGCTCGTCCTCATGCTCCTCTGGATAACAGGGGTTCTCCTGGCGAGGAGGGGATGAAGTGTACCTCGGCTACCTCGCCCTTCTCCTGGTCGTTGCAAAGAGCCTCGAGTGGGCCTTCGAGAGGATTGAGATACACCCCATAATAGCCCACGTGGTTACCGGAATACTCCTCGGGCCCTTCATCCTTGGAATCGTTGAGCCGGGGGAAGAGCTCAAAGTTTTAGCGGAGTTCGGACTCATAATGATGATGCTTTACATGGGCCTGACGAGCAACTTCTCGGCGATAGCCCAGAACACGGGCAAGGCCGTTCTGGTGGCAATCCTCGGCGTTGCCTTTTCGTTCCTCTTCGGCTTCCTCACGGTTTACGCCTTCGGAAAGGGAATAGCCGCGGCCATATTCATAGGCGCGACCCTCGGAAACACCGCGATAGAGGTCACGAGCGGTGTCCTCGTCAAGGAGAGGGTGAAGAGGGAGGTTTCCTCGATTCTCATGGGTGCGGCCTTCGTTGACGACATCGTCGCGGTTTACCTCATCGGTATAATAACCGGTATGACGAAGGGAGGCCTCGACGCCGTCTCCTTTGGAATCCTGACGGTCAAGATATTCGCCTTCATAGCCTTCACCCTCCTCGTCTCGGAGCTCGTCTTCAAGCGGGCCAAGTGGTTCTACTCCATAGTCAGGAACCTCAACGTCTTCTTCACCTTCACGCTCATCCTCACCTTCACCCTGGCCATAATAGCGGAGTGGGTCGGCCTCAACCAGATAATCGGGGCTTACTTAGCGGGACTCACAATAAGCAGGCTTCGCGAGAGGAAAGACCCGCTCGTCGTCACGAGGATTAAGCTCAACGAGCTGATTGAAGACCTCCAGGTCGTCCTCACCGAGTTCTTCATACCGCTGTTCTTCATCTACGTCGGTCTCGTCTTCAACCCGCCCGTGAAAGCCCTCGACCCAACCCTCATAGGCCTCCTCTACCTCTCGGCAGTCCTCGGAAAGCTCCTCGGGTGCGGTCTCGGCGCGAAGCTCTCGGGCCTCAGCTGGGACGATTCCATCACCGTCGGCATAGGAATGGGCGGAAGGGGAAGCCTTGAGCTCGCGATACTCACCTTCGGACTCAGCAGTGGAATAATAGACCAAGCCCTCTTCGCAAGCGTCGTAACGGTCTCGATGCTGACGGCGCTGACGACACCAATATTCTTTAAGAAGTATATCGAAAAGGTAAAAGCTTAAATTCAACGAACCCTACCGCCCCCAGGTGAGAGCATGTTTCCAGAGAGGGGAGCGGACGAGGATGAAGTGCTCGACGAGCTACGGCTGAAGACTGCCGAAGACCTGACCTTCGACTCCGGGAAGATTCTCGGCTCGATGTGCACGTATCCACATCCCTTCGCGGTTAGAATCATCACGGAGTTCATAGACAGGAACCTCGGCGACCCCGGCCTGCACACGGGGAGCCGTAAAGTCGAGGAAGAGGCCGTCGAGATGCTCTCAAACCTACTCGGCCTCGAAAGGGGCTACGGACACATAGTTTCCGGCGGAACAGAGGCCAACATCCTGGCTGTGAGGGCCTTCCGCAACCTAGCGGAGGTGGAAAAGCCGGAGCTGATTCTTCCGAAAAGCGCCCACTTCTCCTTCATCAAGGCCGGCGAGATGCTCGGAGTTAAACTCGTCTGGGCGGAGCTGAACGATGATTACACCGTCAACGTGAGGGACGTAGAGGAGAAGATTACGGACAACACTATTGGAATCGTCGGAATAGCGGGAACGACGGGCCTCGGGGTGGTTGACGACATACCCGCTTTGAGCGATTTAGCTCTGGACTACGGGCTTCCGCTCCACGTCGATGCGGCATTTGGCGGTTTCGTCATTCCCTTCGCGAAGGCTTTAGGCTACGATATCCCGGACTTTGACTTCCGGCTTAAAGGCGTGAAGAGCGTAACCATAGACCCCCACAAGATGGGCATGGTGCCGATTCCAGCGGGCGGGATAATCTTCCGCGAGAAGAAGTATATAGACGCGATAAGCGTTTTGGCCCCTTACTTAGCAGGAGGAAGGATATGGCAGGCCACTATAACGGGAACGAGGCCCGGGGCAAACGCATTAGCGGTCTGGGCGATGATTAAGCACCTCGGCTTCGAGGGCTACAAGGAAATCGTGAGGAAGGCCATGGAGCTGAGCCGGTGGTTCGCGGGAGAGCTGAAGAAGATACCGGGCGTTTACCTCATCCGCGAGCCGGTTCTCAACATCGTCTCCTTCGGCACTGAGAACCTTGAGTGGGTCGAGGAGGAGCTGAAGAGGAGGGGCTGGGGAATCAGCGCGCACAGGGGCTACATCAGAATTGTCCTGATGCCCCACGTGAGGCGGGGGCACTTGGAGGAGTTTTTGAGGGATTTGAGGGAGATTGTGCAGGGTTAATAACGCAGGATTTAATATCGCGATACTAAAAGTGTGAAATCACTCCGTAACCCCCTTGATGTCTACGTGAACGAAGGCCCTCTCGACCTCGGGGATTTCCTCTATCCTCTTCTTCACCTCCTCGCTGACGTCGTGGGCTTCTTTCAGGGACAGGTTTGGAGGAACCTCGATGTGGAGCTCGACGTGGAGCCTGTTCCCAACGTAGTGGGCCCTCAAATCGTGGATTCCAAGGACGTTGGGCACGCTCAGCGCGCGCCTCTTGATTTCCTCGCAGACCTCGAACGAGGGCGCCCTTCCGGTCAGGTAGCCGACGTTCTCAAGGATTATCTCAAGCGAAACCTTAACGAGGAAGACCGCGACGACGAGGCCGGCCAAAGCGTCGCCGTACTGGAAGCCGAACTTCTGGAGGCCGAGGCCGATTAAAACCGCGACACTGCTCAAAACGTCGCTCCTGTGGTGGTAGGCGTCGGCAATAAGGATTTGACTGTTGAGCTTCCTGCCCACGTAGACGGAGTAGCGGAACATCAGTTCCTTCGCGAGGATTGACACCACCGTGACCCCGAGCATTACCGAGTTAACCTCTATCGTCTCGCCGTGGAGGAGCCTCAGCAGGGAGTCCTTTCCGATTTCATAGGCAACAACGAGCAGGGCCTCACCGATGAGAAAGGCCACGAGGGGCTCGAAGCGGGAGTGGCCGAAGGGGTGGTCTTTATCAGGAGGCTTTGACGCCACCTTTATGCCGAAGTAGCCGGCGACGCTCGTTACCACGTCGCTGAGGGAGTGAACGCCGTCCGAAATCAGCGCTATGCTCGAGTATAGGAAACCGACGATGAGCTTGATAACCGCGAGGAGGACGTTGCCGATTATGCTGACCCATATGGGCTTGTAAATCTCCTCCATCGTATCACCTTTTTGTGCATATGCACAAAATATTTAAACCTTTCTAATTCCCTTCAGCCCCCTAAGGTTATTAGGTTTTCGAATTCAATTAGTCTAATTTAAAAAAGTGGCGGTCAGTCCGTCACTCCCTCGTCACAGCTCGGACAAGGCTGAACTCATCATCCCGAAAAAAGTTGGAACGGGCGCTTAAAAGGGTTGCTCAGCGATCACCTTTCCTTCCTCACCCTTCGGTTCGCCCATCACTCATCATCGCGGGGAAAAATAGGAGGAGGGGCCTTAAAAAGGTTTCAAAAGCAAAAAGTGAAGGAGGCAGTGGAGTCAGAGGCCCAGCTCGAACTCATTATCATGCTCTACGACGACCCTCAGGATTCCGTTCTCAAAGCTCTCGTCCACGATTCTACCCTCAATCGCCTTGACTTCCTCAACGCCCCGCAAAGCGACCTCGCTGGAACCGCTCAGGTGGTTCCTGAAGCGGAGCGTTTTTCCGTCCCCACTGAGGAGTGTGGCCGTTGCGTAGACCACCTCAACGTCTCCGACTCTAACGCCGAAGGGCAGGAAGAGAGCACCGCGCTTCTCCATCTCGATGCCGTCGAGGAGCTGGGGAACCTCGATTCCCCTGTACCGCACTTTTCCGAAGACCCTGTGGCCTCTGGGGTTGAGCAGGACGAGGTAGTTGCCGCGCGGAATCGCTATCATGTCCCTGTCCGTGACCTCGAAGTCCCTCTTCACGTTCTGCATCTCAAGCAGTTTGTCAACGAACTTCCTGTGGAGGTCGTGGTAGCTGTTGTAGTACTGGAGCCTGAAGCCGAGCACGATTGCGCTTCCCTTCCCCTTCCTAACGAGCGTTCCGACCGGCCTGCCGTAGTGGAAGACGAACGGCTCGCCGCCTTTGACCTCTCTGACGGTGTTTCTGACGAGCATTCTGTCTATTCCCTCGCTCTCGACGCTCGTGAACTGAATCAGCCTCACGTTGTCCCTCGCCTCGGCCCTCTCAACCTCGACGCCGAGGAACTCGGCGAGGGCGGAGTATGGCTTCATGTTCTCGTCGAGATATGGAAGCATCGGCAGGATTACGAGGTTCCCGCCCCTCGCAACGAACTCAACTAACTTGTCCTGGACCTCTCGGGACATGAAATCGAGGCTGTACACCCAGAGCTGGCCGTAGGAGAGCATCTCCTCAACGCTCGTCTCCTCAAGGTCAAGAACGTCGAAGGGGACGTTGCTCATGGCGAGGAGCGTTAAGAGGCCCCTCTCACCGAAGAGGTATTCGTTGAGGTTCACGCTCTCGGTCATGCCCTTCCTCAGGCCAAAGGTCGAGACCGCCTCATAGGGCTCGTAGGTTCCGAAAGCCACCCTCGGCCTCAGCTCGGCATTGCCGAAGTCCGGGTTGTTGAGCAGGAACTCGCCGAGCCACTTTATCGGCTCAACGTGGGGCCTCTCGCTCCCGTCGAGGCCTATCGGCGAGTAGACGTCCCAGGTCACGCCGTTGTGGGACTCGTAGCCTTTTGGATTTTCACCGCCGACGTAGAGGTAGTAGTTGATGTTGTGGATTCCGAGCGAGGCTATCAGCGAGTAGAGGTGCTCCGCTTCATCGGGCTCGATGGTGTGGGCGAGGGAAACCTGCGTCTCTATGCTGAGGGGCGGCGTTCCGAGCCTCCTCTGGTAGAAGCGGTAGACCCCGGTTTTGTAGTAGATGTGGCCGAGCCTGTCTTCCTTCAGGTCGAAGGAGCGGTAGAAGGAGTACCAGAACTCTGTCCAGAGGTGGATGTCGAGGTTTCTCTTCTTAACGTAGCGGTAGAAGTGTCTCCAGGCCGCGAGGAGCAGGTAGGGGTCGAGGATGCTTATCGGGACGTCGATGTAGCGCTTTAGATGCCCGTAGAGGATTTCCACGTAGCGGTTGGTCATCCATATCTTGAAGTGGTGCCAGTCAAGTATCTTTGGCAGGGGTTCGTTCTCGCTCGCCGGCGCGTAGACCTCGGAGTAATCACTTATTGGCGTTCCGTAGCGCTCGCTCAGCTCGTCGAGGGAGTAGTTGGAGCGAAGCCACTCCTCCCACAGGCCGCCCGGACGGGTGATGACCTCGTTGTAGTCGGTGAGGAAGGGCTGGAAGATAGTCTCCCAGTAGGACGGCTCGTCGTCTATGGAGACGCTTATTATCGGCCCGCCGTTGGTGTAGAGGTAGTCCCTGATTATCGGGAGAACTTCATCGTACCACTCAGAGACGGCCTTGAGGTATGTAGGGTGGAGGTAGGTAATCGGGGGGTAGTAGATGTCCCTCGGCAGGGGTCCGTTGGGGCCTTTCGCAAGGATTTCTGGATGCTCATCGATGAGCCACTCAGGTATTCCGCCGTTCCTCCACTCGCCGCAGATGTAGGGACCGGGCCTTATGATGACCTTCAGGCCGACTTTATCTGCCAGCTCAAGGAAGCCTATTAAGTCCCTCTGGGGGTGCGTCTCGCCGGTGAAGTCGAACTTCCCTTTCTCGGGTTCGTGCCAGTTCCAGGCGACGTAGGTGTCTACCGTGTTGAGGCCGTGCCTCTTCATCCTCTCCAGCCTTTCCTTCCAGCTCTCCCTTGGGACTCTGAAGAACTGGAGCGTTCCCCCGTAGACCTGGAAGCGCTCCCCATCCAGTAGGTAAGTCTTACCATCGTGGCCAACTTTCATCACCATCACCACTTGACCACCTTGCTGAGGAACCTTGGATTGTCCGGATTCAAACCGCGCGATACGGCCTTGTAGTAGGCGAGGAGCTGAATTATCGGGAGGTAGAGGACTGGACTTGCAAGCTCGTCCAGTTCGGGGATTTTAATGAAGTAGTCTGCCCCGGTGTCGCGCCTTCCGACGGTGAGAACCCTGGCCTTTTGCCCCTGGAATTCCTTCGTCAGCTTCTCGTGCCAGTCGAAGGGCTCGTTCACGAGGAGGACGACGAGCGTTCCCTCGTCCGCTATGGACTTGAAGCCGTGCCTGACCTCGAAGGTGTGGTAAGCCTCGCTCCAGAAGAGGGCCATTTCCTTCATCTTGAGCATGGCCTCAAGGGCTATTGGATAGAGTATCCCCGAGCCGAGGAAGATGACGTTCCTGAAGTCAAAGCCTTCCACAATCTCCCTCACGTGGTTCTCGTTCTTTAGCACGTCATCGGTGAGGGAAGATACGTGCCCGGCGTCCAAGGTTTCCTTCCCGTACGAGTGAAGGAGCAGCTGGAGGTAGGCGAAGTAGAAGGCCGGGAAAGAGTGAGTCATGACGACGCTCTCCTCGTGGGCGGGAACGATTAGCGCGTAGTCCGCTTCCCTCGAAAGGGTGCTCTCGTAGGCCGTGAGAGCGAACCTGGGGACGTCAAGGGCTTTTAGGGCTTTAATAGCTTCAGTCGTTTCCCCGGAGCGCGAGATTGCCACCAGAAGCTCGGGGTTTCCTATGCTGTACCATTCGCGCGAATAAAGAAGTTCGGAGCAGGGGAGGGCCGCTCCCCTGCCCCCGAGGCGGGTGGTTGCCATGGCCAGCGGCTGCGACAGGAAGTGTGAACTGCCACAGCCAGTGTAAACTATCTCTCTCGGTAACCGGAAGTCGTGATTGGCTATGAAATCTTCAAAGGCCTTTTGGGCCTTCATTATTCCCTCTGGAGTCTTCCTAATCTCCCTAATCGTCGAGTGCATCTCACTCACCTCCGTAAAGATGGCAGGCAACCCAGTGGTTCTTCTCAACCTCGTGGAGCTCGGGACGGGTTCTGAAGCAGATTTCCTTGGCCTTGGGGCATCTCGGGGCGTAGCGGCAGCCCTGGAGAGAATAAACGGTTCCCTCCTCCTTTTCGGGCTCGATTCCCTTGAACTCCCACTTGACGTTCAAATCGGGGACGCTCTCAAGGAGCATCTGGGTGTAGGGGTGGAGCGGGTTGTGGAAGACCTTCTCGGTGTCCCCCATCTCCACTATCGTCCCGCGGTACATGATGATGGTCGTGTCGCTGATGTAGTAGCCCAGAGCCAAATCGTGGGTTACGAAGAGAACCGAGGTTCCGTACTTGTCCCTGAAGTCGCCGAGTAAGTTTAGGACGTCAATCCTCGTCGAGGCGTCGAGCATCGAAACGGCCTCGTCAGCTATGAGGAGCTTCGGCTTCAGCAGTAAGGCCCTCGCTATGAGGATTCTCTGGAGCTGGCCGCCGCTGAGCTGGTGGGGGAACTTTCCGCGAATCTGGTCAGGATTGAGGCCGACCTGGATGAGGGCCTTGTCAATCATCTCGTCGCGCTCGCCCTTGCTAACGTCGGGGAGGTAGGAGTCGAATATCAGGTCGAAGGCCCTGTCAATCGGGTGGAGCGGGTTGAAGCTCGCAAAGGGGTCCTGGAAGACGGCTTGAACCTGGCGGTAGTAGTTCTTCTTGAGCTCGTTCTTGCTCATCTGGAGAATATCCTTACCCTCGAAGAGTATCCTGCCAGATGTAGGCTGGATGAGGCGGAGAATGAGCTTTCCGGTGGTGGTCTTTCCGCTACCGCTCTCACCAACGAGGGAAACTATCTCGCCCTTCCGTATGGTGAAGCTGACGTCGTCAACGGCCCTAATCTCAAAGCCACCGATGAAGCCGGAGGTGAAGATTTTGGTCAGGTGCTCGACCCTCAAAAGTTCGCTCATTGGCTTTCACCCCCGAGGAGATGGCAGGCCGCGTAGTGCTCCTCGCCCACCTTCACGAGCTTCGGCTCGACGTGCGGGCACTTGTCGAGGGCGTAGGGACAGCGCGTGTAGAAGCGACAGCCCTTCGGCGGGTTGAGCAAACTAATCGGGTAACCGGGGATTCCCTTGAGCTTCTGCCTCTTGTACTGCACCCCCATCCTCGGCAGGGAGTTGAGGAGAAGCTGGGTGTAGGGATGGCTCGGCTCGTTGATGACTTCGTCGGTCGGACCTATCTCGACGACCTTGCCCGCGTACATTATCATTATCCTGTCGGCTATCTTGTCGAGCAACGCTAAGTCGTGGGTGACGAAGATGATGGACTTGACGATTCCCTCTTTCATGAAGTGATGGAGGAGCTCAATGACGACGCGCTGGGTCGTGACGTCTAAGGCAGAGGTGACCTCGTCCGCGATGAGCAGGTCGGGGTTGAGAAGGGTCGAGACAACCATCGTCGCGCGCTGGCGCATTCCACCGCTCAGCTCGACGGGGTACATCTCGGCGACCTTGGGGGAGAGCTTGACCATCTCAAGCCTCTCGCGGAGGAGCTTCTCAATCTCGTTTCTATCGGTGTAGCCGTGCTCCCTAGCTAAGTCCCACACGATGTCCTTGATTTTCTTCGTCGGGTTGAGGGCGTTCATCGCGTACTGGGGGATTATTGAGAGCTCGGTGTAGCGGATTTTTCTGGACTCCTTTGGGCTCATCGTCATGAGGTCTTTGCCCTTGAAGAGGGCCTTACCGCCCATGTGCACCATCGGGGGCTTCCTGAGGATTAGGGAGTGGACGAGCGTTGACTTCCCGCAACCGCTCTCGCCGGCTATTCCGAAGACTTCTCCTTCCCTAACCTCAAAGGAAACCCCGTCAACGGCCTTAACGTGGCCGAGGGGCGTTGAGTAGTAGATTTTAAGGTCTTCAACGGTGAGCATTGCCATCTCACTCCCTCCTGAGGCGCGGATTGAACACTTCTTCAAGGCCGATGTTCACGAAGAACAACGCCGTGATGATGAGGGTTATAATGAGTCCCGGCGGGATGAACCACCACCACCAGCCGAACTGGAGGGCGTTGTAGGCTATGGCCCTCTGGAGAATGTTTCCAAGCGAGACCATCGTGGTCGGCCCGAGGCCTATGAAGTCGAGGGTCGCCGAGGCGAGGATTGCACCGCTGAACTGCAGGATTCCGGCCATGAAGATGTAGGAAATCATGTTCGGCATTACCTCGGTGAAGATAATCTTGAAGTCGCTCAGCCCGGCGAGCTTCGCGAGGTGGACGAACTCCCTGTTCTTGAGCGAAAGGGTCTGACTTCTAACGGCCCTCGCGACCCAGGGCCAGCCTGTGAGACCTATGATGACCGCCTGAATGCCGGGAGTTCTTGCAGAGAGGTAAGCGGCGACCAGGATGAGGAGCACTATCGAGGGGATGACGAGCATTATGTTGGTGAACATCATGAGAAGCTCGTCGACCCAGCCCCCCTTGTAGCCGGCTACGAGACCTATCGTTATTCCGAGTATCGTTCCGATGACTGCCGCGAGGAACGCTATCCACAGGCTCGTTCTCAGACCGTAGACGAGCCTCGCGTAGAGGTCCTGACCGTTGATGTTCGTTCCAAGGATGTGGAGGACTTCAACCTCCTTGCCAGTGTAGGTCGTTATGACCTCGTGGCTCATCGGCGGAAGGGTCTTCTCGCCGTAGGAGGCTATCTTTATTCCACCGACCTTCTCGTAGTAGAGGCCGTCCCACGCGAAGGGCGTAAAGAGCGGGCCGATTAGGGCGAATATCACGAAAAAGGCCAGAAGGCCGAAGCCGAACTGGAACTTCCTGTTTTTGAAGGCGATTCTAACGACCTCGAACTTGTTTCTCCTCGCCATCTTCAACCCTCCGTGTAGCTCGCCCTGACGCGCGGGTCTATGAAGGCGTAGACTATGTCAATCAGGAAGTTGGCCGCGAGGACTGAGATTACGACGATGAGAAACGCCCCCTGGAGGAGGAAGTAGTCCTGGTTGAGTGCCGCGTTCATTATGAGCACGCCGATTCCGGGGTAGTTGAAGACTATCTCCGTTGCAATCGCTCCAGCTACCATCATTCCGAGCTGAAGGGCCAGTCCTGTTACCTGGGGCAGGATTGCGTTCCTGTAGGCGTGCTTGGTCATGAGCTTCTCGCTCGCACCAAGGGCCTCGAGGTAGCGGACATAATCTGCTTCGAGCTCGTAGATTATCATGTTGCGCATTCCAATTGCCCAGCTACCAATCATGACTATGAACAGGCTCAGGAAGGGCAGAATCCAGTGGGAGAGGAAGCTCTTGATGAACGTCCAGGAGAAGCTCGGCACCAAATCCGGCGCGTAGGCGCCAGAATAGGGGAGCCAGCCGAGTTTAACACCTATAACGTAGACGAGAATCATCGCGAACCAGAAGTAGGGCATGCTCGCGAGGAAGTAGAATATCGGCATCGTGTACTTGTCATACTTCTTGTTCTTACCCGCGATTGCACCGAGCCAGTTTCCAACAAGCCAGCTCAGAACGATTGCAGGAAGGAGGATTGCTATATCGTAGGGGAGGGCGTGCCTGATTATACTCGAAACTGGGGCGTTGTACAGCATGCTGTAGCCCAAATCTCCGTGGAAGAGGCTGACCCAGAAGTTGACGAACTGCTTCCAGAGGGGCTGGTTTAAGCCGTAGAGCTCCTCGTAGAACTTAACCAGGGCGTCGTTAACGGCACCGCTCTTGGACATCATTGCCTCAATCGGGTTTCCGGGCATGAGCCTCGGGAGCAACCAGTTGAGGGTCACGGCAAATATGAAAGTAATTCCATACACGAAGGTCTTGCGCGCGAGGTACTTCTTGAACCCCATTGTCTACCCTCCACCGCGTTGATTGTCAGGATAAGAGAAAGGAAAAAGGGGGCATCACCTTCTGCGCCTCAACAGGAGCGGAACGACGGCAAGGCCTACGATGAAGGCCGGACCGCAGAGTCCCTTGCTCTCCTTGCTGGTTGAGCTGGTGGGAGTGGTGGTCTTCTCCTCTGCCGGCTGGCTGGTAGTTGCCGGAGCCTCGCTGGCAGACTTGACACCGAGCAGTGCCAGAGCCGTTCCCCAGGTTCCGTACTTGGCCCAGAATATCGGGACGCCGTAGGGGTTGTTCTCGTTGGGCCAGTTGGTCCAGTACTTGGTGTTGGCCTCGTAGAAGAGCGTTGCCATGTAAACCGGAACGGCCGGGACGTCCTTGAGCCATATCTCGCTGAGCTCCTTTATGTACTCGGCCTCCTTGTTCGGGTCGGTGGTCTTGGCGAACTCGTCGAGTATCTTCTCGGCCTGCTCATTGTAGTAGGCACCGAAGTTGGCGGCACCATCCTTGCTTAGGAGGGCGTTGTAAACCGCGTAGGCGGTCGGCTGGAAGGTTCCGGCCCAGTGGAGACCGAGGTCGAAGTCACCCTTGTGGTACTTGTCCATCATCGCTCCCCAGTCGTACTTATCAATGACGACCTTGATTCCAAGGGCCCTGAGCTGGTTCTGGATTATCTCTGCGGTCGAAATCCAGTCGGAACAGCCGGCACAGGTGACGAGGTGGAGCTCTATGACCTTGCCGTTGTAGGTTCTCCAGCCGTCGGCGTTCTTGGTCATGCCGAGCTGGTCGAGTATCTTGTTGGCCTCGGCGATGTTACCGTACTGCCAGCCGTACTTCTTGACGAGGTCGTCAAGCCCTATCTTGCCGGCCCACTTCTGGAGGAGACCGGTTCCAAAGGGAATCTCGGCGGGCTTTCCGCTTATCGGACCGTTCTTGGTTATCTGCTCGGGGTTTATCGCCATAGCTATGGCGCGCCTGAACTGCGGGTTGTCCATCGGGGGCTTCTTGGTGTTGAAGTAGAGCAGAACAGGGGCCACCGGCGGGAAGTAGGGCGGCTTGTCGAGCCAGCTGACGAGGTTCGGGTTCTGCTTCTTGGCCTGGACGATGTCTATGTAGTAGGTTCCGACGTCGAGGTCGCCCTTGATGAACATGTTCGCGGCCTGGGAGTTGTCCTTAACGTAGAGCTGGATTATGTACTTCGGAGCAGGCTTGCCGAAGACCTTGTTGCCCCACCAGTCGTCGTTCCTTTCAAGAATGGCCTTCTGCTGCTGAACGACCTCCTTGAGCTTGTAGGGGCCAGAACCGACGAGGTACTTCTTCTCGTCACCGAGGAAGGTCATCTTGGGTATCTGCTTGGGGTCAATGTTCTGGAAGATGTGCTTCGGGATTATGAGGGCGCCCTGTCCCCATCCGTAGAAGAGCTGGAGCTGCCAGAGCTGGTAGTTGGGGGTACCGTCGAAGATGAAGTCAACGGTTCTGTCGTCAACGACCTTTATCTCCTTGAGGCCGAGCTTTGTCCAGTTCCTGAGGCCAATCTCCTGGTAGTACTCGTAGGAGAACTTAACGTCCTCGGCTGTGAGGGGCTGACCGTCCTGCCACTTGAGTCCGGGCCTGAGTTTAACCTCGAAAACGTTTGGTTTGACCCACTTCCAGCTCTCGGCGAGCCAGGGCTTCAGCTCACCGGTCATGAAGTTCAGCATTGCCAAGGGCTCAAAGATGAGACCGTCGAGACCAATGATGTTGCCACCCTGGAAGGGGTTTGCGTTGGTCGGCGGGGCGCTGTTGGCGGTGTACAGCGTCTCGTTCCTCGGATAGTCCGAAGCGGCGCTAACGGAAGCAAAACCAAAAACGCTCCCGAGCATCAGGGCCATAACGGCCACGGCCAGGTACCGTTTCATAGTTCGTCACCTCATTATAAAGGATGTCAATTTTATAACATTCGAGGATTCTATATAAGCTTTTTGGTGGACGACACTGTCCCCGGATGTATAAATTGTGTGCAAATTACAAAGGTGTTCCCGGGCCCCACTCAAAAACTATAAAAACCATGAAAACCACAAATTCATACAAAGTTATAAAGTAGGGGAGCGGTGAACAGGCATGTCCAATTTCATCTGGGGAGTTGTGCAGTCTGCATTTCAGTTCGAGATGGGTGACCCGCTCAGACGGAACATAGATGCCAGAAGCGACTGGTGGCACTGGGTTCGCGACCCATTCAACATCAAGAACGACCTCGTGAGCGGTGATTTGCCCGAGGAGGGCATAAACAACTACGAGCTCTACGAGATAGACCACCGCCTGGCCAAAGACCTCGGGCTGAATGCCTACCAGCTCACCATCGAGTGGAGCAGAATCTTCCCCTGCCCGACCTGGGGCGTCGAGGTGAAAGTTGAGAGGGACTCCTACGGGCTGATAAAGCGCGTGAAGGTTCCGAAGGAAGCGCTTGAGGAACTCGATGGCCTGGCGAACAGGAGGGAGGTTCTCCACTACTTAGCAGTCCTTAAAAACCTGAAGAAGCTCGGCTTCACGACCTTCGTGACGCTGAACCACCAGACGCTGCCGGTATGGGTTCACGACCCGCTCTGGACGAGGAGCGACTTCGAGGGAAGCAGAGCGAGAGGCTGGGTTGACGAGAGGAACATCATCGAGTTCGTCAAGTTCTCAGCCTACTCCGCCTGGAAGTTCTCCGAACTGGTTGATTTCTGGGCCACCTTCGACGAGCCGATGGTTACGGTCGAGCTCGGTTATCTGGCCCCCTACGTCGGCTGGCCCCCGGGAATCCTTAACCCGAAGGCGGCCAAAAAAGTTATCATCAACCAGATGGTGGCCCACGCGAGGGCCTACGACGCCATAAAGGAGCACACGAAGGCGCCGGTGGGAATAATCCTCAACATAATCCCCGCTTACCCGCTCAACCCCCACGACGCGAGGGACGTTAAGGCGGCCGAGAACTACGACTACTTCCACAACAGGCTCTTCTTAGAGGCCCTGAACAGGGGAAGGGTCGACCTGGAGCTCGACTGGAATCCTGTGAAGATTCCCCACCTCGAGAGGAACGACTGGGTCGGCAACAACTACTACACGAGGGAAGTCGTGAAATGGACCGAGCCACGCTTCGAGGAGCTTCCAATGGTTACCTTCGTCGGCGTCGAGGGCTACGGCTACTCCGGAAACCCGAACGGCGTTTCCCCGGACAACAACCCGACGAGCGACTTCGGCTGGGAGGTATATCCGAAAGGTTTATACGACTCCACCGCCGAGGGGGCGGAATACGGGAGGCCGGTTTACATAACCGAGAACGGCGTGGCCGATTCCAAGGACATACTCCGCCCGAGGTACATAATCGAGCACGTTGAGGAAGTGAAGAGACTGCTCGAAAACGGTATAGACGTCAGGGGCTACTTCCACTGGGCTCTAACTGATAACTACGAGTGGGCGATGGGCTTCAAGATTCGCTTCGGCCTTTACGAGGTCGATATGATAACCAAGGAGCGCATACCGAGGAGGAACAGCGTTGAAACCTACCGTAAGGTCGTGAGGGAGGGAGTGGAATGAAGACGATAGCCGTTGACGAGACCACCTGGAAGAAGATTAAGATGCTCAAGGACAAGCTAGAGGCCCGCTCCTACGATGAGGTTCTCCAGAAGCTCATAGAGACCTGGCACCTCGTCGAGCTCGACAAGAAGGTCGACAACGTCGTCGTTGACGAGGAAGAAGCTGAAACGCTGATTAGCATACTCGAAAAGAAGAAGGGGAGTTGAAGATGCCACTGCCACCGGACATAACATTCGACAGCATAACGCTCCTCAAGATGCATACCGCCAAGAGGAAGAGACAGCTCGAGATAACCCTCGCCAAGTTCAACGTCTCCCTGTCAATCATCACCGTCTACCGCTACCTCTCGGCCAAGGCCTACCTCAAGAGGAACGTCGAGAGGGAGCTTGAAGTCCTCAAGGACATCTACAACATAGTCCCCCTCGACGACAGGATAATAGCGAAGGGAGCCCAAATTGAGGGCCAGCTCCTCCAGAGGGGCGTCATGCTCGACCTTGAGGACGTGCTGACGGCATCGACGGCGATATGCACCAACAGCCTATTGATAACAGACAACCCGAAGCGCTACGAGCCGATGAGGCAGTTCGGCCTCGACACGATGCCCCTTGAGAAGTTCCTCGGCGAGCTCGAAAGGATAGTGAAGAAGGAACTCAAATGAGCTCCGCAAAGGGAGTTATGTGCAGGAACAAGCCGGGCATGAAGCGCAAGCCTTCCGCGTACTTCGTTCCCGCTTTTTTCCCGTAGTAGAGCGCTATCGTTCTCAAAAACGGTTCCCACTGCTCCCACACATCGTCGGTGAACTGACTCCTGTGGGCCCTAACTGCTTTCAGTTTGAGCTCCATAACGTCGGTGATGTCGACGAAGTAGTTGGGCTTGGCGGTGTAGTAGAAGCCGAAGACCTCGACCTGATGTGGTTTTATGCCGAGCTGGACGTCGCTCGGAACGACGTTTGGCAACGGGGAGAACGATACCGCCTCAAGGGCGAGCCTTCCAGCGGTCACGTGGTCCGGATGGGCCTCGTAGGGCAACCAGGGGTCGGGGGCGAGAACGGCGTCCGGTTTCTCCCGCCGGATGACCTTGATTATCTGGTTCCTCGCCTCAACGGTGTAGGGGAGCTCCGTGTCCTTGTAGCCGAGCCAGATGATTCTGTCCACGCCAAGCATTCTGGCGCTCTCTTCTTCCTCGCGCTTCCGGATTAACGCCAGCTCGTGGGCGCTCACGTTCTCGTCCGTCGTCCCCATCGAGCCGTCTGTGAGGCAGAGGTATACCACATCCTTACCAGCCTCGGTCAGCTTCCTTATCGTTCCGCCCATTCCTATAACGCAGTCGTCTGGATGGGGCTCGATACAGAGGATTTTATCCACCTCGTCGAAGGGGTTGCTGAGGTCGAACTCAAGAACCTCGTCGAGGAGCCTCCTGAATGCCGTCTCAAAGTCGTTCACGTCCTCAAACATGTGCACCACCTCAATTATAAACATCGCTGGATTTATAATCAACGGCAGGAATATAAAAAGGTTTCAGTGGGATAGCACTTTGAGATTCATCGGGGAATTATCCTAGCCAGTGAAACTGAACTCGACTTCCTGTAGACTTCAACCGAATACCCTCTACTCCTGAGCTCAGCCAGCGTTTTGTTGTACAGGTTTCTCAGTTCATTCGTCCAGAAGTGAAACTCAACAACAGCACCTTCAGTTACATGCATGAGGACCTCCCCCAGAACACGGTACTCACAGCCCTCGCAATCAATCTTCGCAATGTCAAATTCTCCAAACTTTTCAAAAAATTCGGTGGCGGGGACGTTTGGAACTATCACTTCCCTTCCATCTCCCCTGAGCCGATTAATAAACTCGGACGATGCTCCCGCCCAGTTCTCATTAAGGTGAACCGTCGTTGTTCCGGGCGCGTTGCTAAAAGCTCCCTTCACAAGAGTTACGCGTTCTTCCACTCCATTCAGTCGAACGTTTTCGGCAAGAACTTCATGGAAAAGCGGTTCAACTGCCACGACTTCTCTGGCGCCACTTTTAGCGAAGTATACCGTCGTGTCTCCTATGAATCCCCCCACGTCAAGAACTCGCTTTTTATTGAAGTCAAAGACTCCATAGTTGCCTTCAAAGAAAGTCTCCTTTATGCCTTGAAGTCCCATAAACCCCGGAAGAAGCATAAACCGAAGGGGCTCTCTATAAGTGAACTCAATGAAGGGAACGCCACTAACGCACAGGAACCTTGAACTCTCAGAGATTTCCAACATCGTAACCCCAACGTTCACGTTAACAGGGCAGTCCCCAATTACAGGAACACCTTCTCGAAGCTCAACGATGCCTTTCTTAAGAAGACTACACAGTGCCGCAACAGACGACACAAAGTACACATCCATGGATTCCACTTCAAACTCAAAACCATCCCTGCATCTCACTTGAAGTGTTCCTCCCCGGCGGTATTGGCGAAGAAGTTCAAGGGGGTTCTTCGTCTCCGAAACCAGGTACCGAAATCCTCGGAGCATCCCTCTTAGGTTCATATGAACATCACCACGGCCATTTCCTAGTATTGTGAACTCTAAAACCCTTTTGATATTGAGGAAAGAAAAGGTTTAAGACGACACGGGCTCAACGGAAACGGGATGAGTGATAGAATAAAGGGCGAACTCGGGAAAGTTGCAAGGGGAGGAGTGCTCTCGCTAATAGGACTCGTCGCGTCGGCGATTTTTGCCTTCCTCGCCAGAGCGTTAGTGGGACGAACGTTCGGACCGGTACAGTACGGTGCCTATAGCCTAACCCTCACGGTCTTTTCGATAGCACTCGTTCTGGCAATGTTCGGCCTGCCAACGGGGCTTCCAAGGCAGGTCTCGTACTTCTTCACGAAGAACAGGAAACGGGTGGGGGAACTCGTATCAACGACACTCATCCTAGTAACGATAACATCAACGCTGACACTTGCAATCCTTCTCCCACTAACGGAGAGGCTTGCCGGCCTGCTAACCGCAAATCCTGAAGGTAGGGAGCTGCTAAAGTCCCTCCTTCCCCTCGTGCTTCTGGGACTGCCCTTTGCGGCCCTCATGAACACCCTCATAGCCGTTGCCCAGGGGTACAAAAGGGTACGCGAATACGTCTACTACGGCAAAATTGGATTTCCCCTGACGTATCTGGTGCTTGCATTCCTCGCGGTATACGTTATAGGGAGCTTGAGGTCAGTTATTATTGCCTACGTCGTGTCGTACCTGATAATCCTGATGATGCTGCTAAGGGACCTCAGAAGGGCAGGAATCGTGCCGGGAATCTCCTTTTCCAGAGACCTAGTAGGAGTTATTGTTCTCTTCTCCCTCCCCTTACTGACGTCCAACATAGTGGCCATGGTTCTCACGTGGACTGACTCCCTGATGCTCGGACACTACCTCGGAAGCGGGGTGGTTGGACTTTACACTTCAGCCAGCCCCCTGGCGAGATTTATCTCAATGACTGTGATGGCGCTTATGACGATTTATACCCCAGTGGTTACTGGGTTCTTCGCCGAGGGCAAACTTGAGCTCGTGGAAAGGTTCTACGCTATAACCTCTAAATGGTCAGTCCTCTTGACCTTTCCCCTACTGTTCCTCTTCGTTGAATATCCCGAGCAGGTCATTGGAACGCTGTTTGGACCTAGCTACACGGAGGCCTCTAAGGTTCTCGTTATCCTCTCCCTCGGGTTTGCCCTCGTTGCAATTGCCGGCCCTCTCATCCAGACGTTAGTAACGATGGGAAAAACTGTAGACAACATGAAAGGCGACATTATGGGGGCAATGCTGAATATATTCCTAAACTACACTCTGATTCAGTCGTTTGGAATGATTGGAGCCGCCATAGCAACCTTCGCATCATACGCGACAACAACAACGTACAAACTCTCAGTCTTAATAAGGTCTGGGATTAAACCCTACGGAAAACGGCACGCCCTCCTCCTCGCAGATGCCGGGGTCATCTTGGCAATATTCCACTTCATTAAAGTCACTGGAATAATCCAAGCTCTCGTTGCAACTGCAGTTGCAACACTCTTGTTCTATGGAATCGCCGTGCTCGTGGGCGTTCCCGAGAAAGAAGACGTTGAATTGATAAAGAGCGCGGGCGAGAAATACGGCGTGCCGGTAGACTGGTTAATAAGGATACTCGGTAGAACATCACGTGAAGAGTTTTAAGCCTAATCCCCTACCTTCCCAGGGTGTGGTTGATGAGGGTTTCGGTTATCGGTTCGGGTTACGTTGGTCTGGTAACTGGGATGGGTTTTGTCAAGCTGGGGAACGAAGTCATCTTCGTGGACGTTGACGAGAGGAAAATCGAGATGATAAACAAGGCTCAACCCCCAATTTACGAGGAAGGCCTCGAAGAACTCATGAGAGAATTCAGGGGAAAGTACCGGGCAACCAAGGACTACCGTGAGGCCATCCTCAACTCGGACGTGACTTTTATTGCCGTTGGAACTCCATCGCGCGAGGACGGGTCAATCGACCTGACCTACGTCGAGCAGGCTTCGAGGGAAATCGGAAGAGCCCTCCGCGAGAAGGATGACTATCACGTTGTCGTCGTCAAGAGCACTGTCCTTCCCGGGACAACAGAGAATGTTGTTAAACCCATAATCGAAAGGGAGTCGGGCAAAAAGGCTTTCAAAGACTTCGGCCTTGCGATGAATCCTGAATTCCTGCGTGAGGGCGTGGCTTTGAAGGACTTCCTCAACCCGGATAGGATTGTAATTGGAGTCCTGGATGAGCGGACGAGGGAGGTTTTGGGGGAGCTTTACGCGCCTATTGACGCGCCTAAACTCTTCACGGACATTAAGACTGCTGAGATGATTAAGTACGCTTCAAACGCCTTCCTGGCAACAAAAATTAGCTTTGCCAATGAGATTGGGAACATTTGTAAGAGGCTTGGCATTGACTCGTGGAAGGTGTTTGAGGGTGTTGGGTTGGACCATAGGATTAGTCCGTACTTCTTCAGGACGGGAATTGGTTGGGGTGGCTCGTGCTTCCCGAAGGACGTTAAGGCACTCATCAGGAAGGCGGAAGAAATTGGAGAGAATCCCATCATCCTTAAAGCCGTTGTTGAGGTTAATGAGAGGCAGCCGTTGAAGTTGATTGAGCTCCTCAGGAGGCATGTCCCCGAGTTGAGGGGTAAGACCATTGGCGTTCTCGGTTTGGCGTTTAAGCCGGACACGGATGATGTTAGGGAGACGAGGGCGTATGTTATTATCAAGAAGCTCCTTGAGGAGGGTGCGAGGGTTGTTGCTTACGACCCACAGGCAATGGAGAATTTCAAGCGCTTTTATCCGGACGTTGGTGAGCAGATAGAGTACGCGAGCTCTGGAAGAGAAGTTCTTGAGGGGAGTGATGCCGTTCTCATTGTAACCGAGTGGAGGGAGTTTGAGGAGCTGGATTACTCTGGGAAAATCGTGATTGACGGGAGGCGTGTAAGGAAGGCCGAGGAGACGGCTGAAATTTATGAGGGGGTATGCTGGTAGGGCTCATTTTTGGAGTATCACGCGGTAAGCATTCACTGTCTCCCTCGCTATATTTTCCCATTCAAACTTGGATAAAGGTGCCTCCCTCGAGCGGGTAGTTTTAAGTGCCCAGTTTATAGCATGCTCCAGAGTATCTGGTGTTAATTCGGGTTCGTAAACCATCACCC
Organism: Thermococcus nautili; assembly: GCF_000585495.1. Lineage (NCBI taxonomy): Archaea > Methanobacteriati > Methanobacteriota > Thermococci > Thermococcales > Thermococcaceae > Thermococcus > Thermococcus nautili. The sequence continues at coordinate 1,160,848 of NZ_CP007264.1, read as the reverse complement.
ATTTCCTGCCAACAGCCCGCTGAAGCTCATACATGGCACCACGATTGGGTACCAGAACTGGCCTGTTGAAGGACAACGCCAGCAACGCTGTTCCAGAGTGGAAAATCTCCGAATAAGGCAAAACGACTAAATCTGCAGAATTCAAGAAAATTTGGATTTTTTCAGGAGGGATAAATCCCAAATATGGCCTAATCCTTTGACAAAGTCTTGCCTTATGCTCTATAACACTACGAATCTCAGAGTTCCTAGGTTTACCTGCTATGACAAGATAGACGTTGTTATCGCTGAGCTCCATAAAAACGTCCATTAGACGCGGGACGTTCTTGTAAGCTCGAATCTGACCAATAAATGATATCACAACAGCATCAGAAGGCAAACCCAGCAACCTTCTAGAGTCCTCGCGGGAGATTTCGTTGGGGTACACACCTCTGTAATGTCCGTGGGGAATAACAAAACCAGGGACGTTTTCCAAGTGGGGATAGTGTTTTAGAAGTTCTCTACGTCCAGTTTCACTCAGTACAATATACCCATCAACAAGACTCGTAAAGTGTTTCCAAAATCTGTTTTCGAGAAGCTCATGATAGCGCTCATGAGAACGCAAGTTGTGGACGGTCCAGACTATTTTAATTCCCCGCTTCCGGGAAAGGCGTAAAAGGGCCAACAGACCTTCTGTAAACAAACTAGCCTTTAAAAGTGATGGATTGTTTAAATAACCCTCGGGCCAGTGAAGATGCCATACATTCCAGCGGCTTAGCAAAATCCGAGACACCGAGAAGTCCTCTACTTCAACCCCAAACTTTGAGACATGGCTATAGAGGAGGTAGTTGTATGGATTTAACAACCTATTGCTATACGCTGGGGAGGCTATTACTTTCATAACACTCGCCAGAGTATCCAGTTGGAGATAGCTATAAAACATATTTGGTACAAGAGTATAAAATGGCGAGGTGAAAACTCGTGGGAAAAGCAAAGATTCAAAAGGCGATAATACCTGCCGCAGGCCTCGGTACGAGAATGCTCCCGATAACCAAGTCAATGCCGAAGGAGATGCTACCAGTGGGCACCAAACCGGTTATTCACTACGTTGTCGAGGAGGCTATTAAGGCAGGCATTGATGACATTCTTATAATAACGGGAAAGGGAAAGAGGGCAATTGAGGACTACTTTGACCGAAACTTTGAGCTGGAGTACTACCTCAGGGAAAGGGGAAAGGAACGGGAGCTCAAGCTCGTTAGGGAGATAAGCGAAATGGTTGACATCTATTATGTCAGGCAGAAGAAGCCCCTCGGCCTTGGAGATGCAATACTCCACGCGGAGAAACACGTAAACGGAGAGCCCTTCGCCGTTCTCCTAGGAGATGACATTATCATGAGTGAGAGACCTGGAATCGGCCAGTTGGTCGAGGTTTATGACAGGTTCAAGGCACCAGTTCTCGGCGTGGAAACCGTTGAATGGGCAGACGTCGAAAAGTATGGCATTGTGGACGTTGAGAACATCGAGAATGGCCTGTACCTAGTTAGGGACCTCGTTGAAAAGCCGAAAAAGGAGGAAGCCCCGAGTAACGTTGCGATTGTTGGTAGGTACGTTCTAACACCAGAGGTCTTCGACGCCCTGCGGGAGGTTAAGCCGGACAAGAGGGGAGAAATACAGCTCACAGATGCCCTCAGGATTCTTGTGAAGGGTGGAGCGAGTATGTACGCTAGGATAATAGAAGGGAGGAGATACGACGTCGGGACACCCGAAGGATGGTTAAAGGCCAACATGGAGCTTGGAAGGGTTTTCGGACTGGTAGGGTGAAATTCATGGCTAAAGAAAGGGGAAAGGTCTGTATAGTTGCACCCAGCTTCGATGAGCCCAACAAGAAGCACGAGGGCAGAACGAAGATGATAGCCCGCCTCTACCGATTCCTTCAGGAATCTGGGATACCTGTCTCGACGAACCTTGAGAACTGCTCAATCATCCATATTAACTCCTCCGGCATCTTTGAGCTGATAAAATATTCAAAGCTCCCCCAAGAGCGTAAAATTTACTCCCTGTACTCCAACCTGAAAACGAACCCCCTGAACGTGCTTAGGGACACACTCGATTTTCTGAGAATTCGGAATCCGGAGATTAGAGAAAACTCGCTGAAGAACATAATCATTAGAACAGCCCTCACAATGGCTGTATGTTCAACGCCCACTGCATTCATAAGGTCGCTCGTTGAGAAGACCGTTAGTGTGGCAGTGTTCTCAAACAGGTATACGGCCAGGAGGATAGGGGCTAGAAACGGACGGGTTATCAGGATAGGAATAGACCTCAGGAAATTCCAAGAGTGTCCCAAAAAAAGGAAAAGAAGCATAACCATTGGATACGTTGGTCACCCCTCCACAAGCAAGGGCATCCTTGAGGTAGTCGAGATTATGAAGAAACTGAAGGGCGTCAGGAAGGTTCTGTTCCTCTCGAATCCCGCAAGGATTAAAGCCGAAAAACTTACGGGAACTGACGGGGACATCGAGGTTAAGGGACCCCAGGAGGACCTAAAAGCCATGTACTCTTCCATTGACGTTCTGATTCTTCCATACAGGCACGAGCTGTCGAGTATAGCAACGCCTCTCGTTCTGCTCGAAGCGATGGCCTGTGGAGTGGCGGTGGTTACGTCCAGTATAGAACACCTTAAGGAGGCTGGAGAAGACGCCGTCCTCTACGCAGAGCCAGGTAACGTTGCCGATTTCGTGAAGAAGGTTCAGTACCTGATAGAGAATCCCAAGGTCAGGAAGAAACTAGGGAGGCGTGCAAAACACCTTGTTAGAAAAAATTACGACGAAAGAACCATGCTCCAGTCTTATCTAAACCTCTATGAAGAAATCGGTGATTAACATGGAGAAGTCAAACGTTGAGTTCATCCTTGATATGGCAGAAGAACTCAGGCGGGAAAACGTTAGGTTCTTCTTCCTCGATGAACGCTGGATAGACGAGGGGAGAGACATTGACCTGTGCCTTCACAGAGAAGATACCGAAAAGTTCGATAAAATCGCGAGAAAGATGGGCTTCAGATTCCTTTCTAAGTTCCCCCCATGGAAGAGGTTTTACGTTACCTACAGAAGCGGCGATATAATCCTCCTTGATGTCCACCTTGGAAAATATGAGGGAGTTTCCCAAGAGATACTCGGCTTCGGGGAAAGTTACTGGCTCGACCCAACGAGACAGGTTTTCTACTACATCTATCGCATTGGGCTGGGGGAGCCGATTACCAAGTACGAGAAGTACATGAAAATGCACCTTCCGCGCGTTGATTTCAACAGGCTTGAGGGTTACCTACGGGTTTACTTCAGGAACAGCAAAGAACTCGTGGACAAGCTCAAGGGAGAACGTTTCAATGAGCTAAAGCCCGAACACAGACTGAAACACACCCTTACCCGGGGACTGTACTTTGGAAGGAACACCCTTTTCAAGACCCTGCGCTGGTTCTGGAGGCTCTTTCACCCCGCACCCCACGTGGTCTTCCTCGGACCCAACGGAAGCGGGAAGACGACCCTCGCAAAGGCAGTGGTAGAGGTTGCAAAGAAAGGAAAGTTCAAGCCCTACTACGAGTATGGAGGGAGATATACCTTCAGATGCCTCAAACCCCTGAACTGGGCAAGAAGCAAGGCAAAAAAAGAGGCAAAGAACGTCGAGACCGCAGTCGATGGAGGAAGGAAAAAGGAGATAGTGCGGTATAACTCCCGAGCTATTCGTCTGGTAATACCCTTCATCTACTACATCGAATACCTGCTCAGAACGCTCTGTATCTATCCGAAGAGGCTAAAATACAAGCTTGTCGTTACTGACAGATGGTTCTACGACCTCATAACCTCCCCAAACGCATCAAAGGGCCTGACGAGAACACTATCAAAACTGCTCCCTAAGCCAACGCTCGTGGTTTACGTTTACAACGACCCCGACGTTCTCGTTGAAAGGAGAAAGGGACTGTCGAGGGAGCTTATTGAAAACCAGCTGAGGGACTTTGAGCTCATGAGCAACGTCTTCGACCTGAGGGTGAAGAGTGACTCAAAGGAGAGAGCCCTTGAGGAAGTCATGAACGCCATCATTGAGAGGCTTTAGCGCATCAACCTTGTGAATCTCAGGGAATACTCCTCTGAGTACTTCAACACCCGCCTTCTGGCGCGCTCTACTGAGACGGGGGAGTCAAAATACGATTCAACGGCCCTGCCGATGCTCTCGACCTCGGGCTCAACAACCACACCTCCACCCGCCCAGCGGATTACCTCTGGAATAGCCCCCCTGTTGCTCCCTATGACAAAGCTCCCGTTGGCAAGTCCCTCAACCACCACCCTGCCAAAGGGCTCATGCCAGAGCGATGGAACCACGAGAACATCGGAAGCCCTGTAGTAGTGCCTCAGGGTTTCTATTGGTTTATACCCCACGTAAAGAAGGTTAGGCAGACGGGAACTTTCAAAGGCACTCCTTAGGGGACCAGTCCCGACGACAACGAAGAGATACTCAGGAAGCCTTTCAGCAAGACGGAGTACCAAGTGGGCCCCCTTCATCTCGCTCAGTGTTCCGGCGAAAAGGACAACTTTTCCATCCTCAGGAAGCCCGAGTAACCTTCTTGCCTCGTCCTTTGAGAGATTTGAGAGAACTCTATCCCCAACTGGGTTGTAAAGAACGTTAATGTTGGAAGACTTCATCCCCAGCCTCCTCATGAACTGACCCTTTACGAACTCGCTTATGGCAATAAGGACGTCAAAGTTCTCCAGAACCGCCCTTCTGCGGTGAATTTGATACGAGAGGAGCGGCGCGGTTAGCCTTGCACCCATGCATTCGCGCACCTGCTCAGCTGAACAGCCCGGACACAGGGTTCCCCCCTTGTTTAGTCCCCTGTTCCAGCAGAGGAGGGCAAAATCCCTGAGATGGGCAACCTTCAGGGCGTTGGTTTCAATTTGAGAAACCGCCAGAATTGATTCGAGGTTGTTGGCGTGAACAACGTCAAAATCCTCTCTCCTAAGGAGCTCCATCGTCCTCCTCATGAGCTCCGCGGACGAGAACCTGATGTACTGCCCAAGCTGAAGATAAAAGAGGGGCCTGTTCCCCCTGTAAGCCTCGGAGGAGGCCTTTCTCGCCCTCTCCCTGAACAGGAGCCTTCTTGGGGATTTGAACCTTATCACGCGAAGGTGCTCCATTCTCTCAACCGAGGTGGAAGGGGAACTGTAGTTGGGCGTCAACACGGTAACGTCATGACCAAGCTCGGCGAGTCCCTCAACAAGCAGTTTAAGGCTTATCTCCGCCCCACCCATATGCATTGGGGGGTAATATTCACTCACGAACAGGAATCTCATCGTCACCACCGCGGGACTTTCTGGCAAGAAGCTTTCTCAGGGTTTTCCTGTTCAGATAGAGCACCTCTAGAGCCTCCATAAATCGGAGTGAAGAGACCCTCAAACACAACTCCTTGACCTCCTTCGGTATCTCCGCATCGTCGAAAACGATAACCGGCTTTCCCCTCGCCAGCGCTTCAACAATCGGCAGGCCCCAGCCCTCGTACTTTGAGGCGTGGACGTAGACGTCGAGCGAGTCGTAGAAATCAACCAGCTCCTCATCGGGTATGAAGCCGAGGAGCTTTATCCGTTCATCACCTTCAGCCAGCTTTTTAACGCGTTCGAACTCCTCTCCGGTTCCAGCTAAAAGGAGCCTCGCGTTCGGATTGTCCCATTGCTTAAACAGTTCAACGAGGGGGGCGTGCCTCTTGTGGTAGTCCATCCTTGAAATGTAGCCCACCATAAACTTCCCCGGCTCCCGGAACTTTCCAGCGCGGGGCGGTTCGATGAGAAAGCGCTCGTCTATCGGCTGGTGAATGACGGTTATCTTATCCTCCGGGATTCCCGCAAAGCGGACGAGGTCAACCTTCGTCAGGTGTGAGACAGCATAAATCACATCGCATTTCCTCGCCGAGAGAAGGCCGAGGCGAATGAAGAAGCGCTCGAAGAGGCCCTTGAGTCCCTTCCTCGGGTGCTTCAGCGGGATGAGGTCGTGGATGGTTACCCTCTTCTCTGCCTTTGGCTTGAAAAGCGGGAGGGTTATGCTCTCTATAACACCAACCGCATGGTAGGCGTCGCACCTGGAGCGGACGAGCCAGAGGGGAACCTTGAAGAACTGCCAGAGAAGGTATGAAAACCTCTCGCCGGACGATAGTTCAACCTCGTGCCCCTCACGCTCAAGGGTTCTGATTAAGTTGCGGGTGTAAACCGCTATTCCACCGGCCTTGGTGCTCAGGCGTCGGACGATTAGGCAAACCCTCATTCAACCACCCCTGTAGACAGCAAGGAGCCCCTCAACGACCTCGTTCCAGTCGTAGCGTTCGGCTTTTCTCCCCGCAATCCCTCCAAGCCTCGCGGAGTTCTCATGGGCGAGCATCAACGCCCTGGCGAAGGATTCCTCGTTTATGGGGACGACGAAGCCTGTCTTGCCGTTCTCGACGAGGTGCATGGAAGCGTTCATCGTGTGCTCAACTGTGACAACCGGAAGGCCCGAGGCCATAGCCTCAAGGACGACCATGCCGAAGCCCTCCCTCCGGGATGGAAACGCAAAGACCCTCGACGCTTTCATGAGCGCGATGACGTCTCTGTAATCCTTCAAAAACCCCGTGAATGTGACGTTATCACCGATTCCCAGTTCCCGTGCGAGGCGCTCAAGCTTCCTCCTCTCGGGGCCGTCGCCGGCTATGAGCGCCCTGAAGTCCGGGAACTCGCGCCTGAGTAAAGCTAAGGAGCGCAGGAAGAAGTCAACCCCCTTCTCCGGGATAAGCCTGCCGACGAAGAGAAAATCCGATTCCAGCGACGACGGCTTCACCGAGCGAATCAGGCTAATATCTATGCCGTTGGGAACGAGATAAACTGGCTTCCTGAGGCCAGCGTTTAAGAGGTCGAGCCTTGTCTTTTGGGAGACCGAGATGTGCCTCTCGAAGGAGAACAGGCCCCTCTCAGTGGCTCTCCCGATTAAACCGGCCCATCCGAGGTAGTCGAGCCAGTAGTCTCCCCAGAACTCATGCCAGGTTATGAAGACGTTCTTCTCCTTGAGAACCCTGAGCGAATAAGCTGGGAGGTAAGGGCTCGCCTGGCAGTCTATGACGTCGAAGCGCTCGCCCTTGAGCCGGGAAACGAGCGAGAGCGAGTGGAGGAGGGGAGGAATGATTGAACGCCTCCCGCCGGAGTACAGGTTGCCAACGCGAACGGTACCGTGGTAGTGAATCCCATCCCGCTCGATTTCATCTTTTCCTTCCCAGTGTTTGTAGCCGTAGACGTGGACCTCATGAAACCGGGCTAACCTGACCGCGAGCTCGTAAATCCGTTTCTCAACCCCTCCCTTGACCCAGGGATAGATGACGTCGTAGACGAAGGCTATCCTGAGGCTCTCCATCGCCACATGGTTGTCCGCTAACGTTTATAAGACCATCTAATGAAGTTAGCCCAGCGGAAAAAGGGTGTTGAACCATGGTGAGCACCGCGGTCATCGTAGTAGTCGCACTCACTGCGTTCTGGCTCGTTCTATACTCCCTGTTCGGGAAGAAAGAGATAGACCCCGAAACGGGAGAGCCGGTGGAGAAGGAAGAGGGGCTGAGCGTTGACTTCCTCGTGGCTATGTGGAGAACCAAGAGACTCCTCGGCTTTATAGACCGGCTTTCCAGAGTTAATAGGCGTTTCTGGAAAGTTTACGGCGACATTGGAATTGCCCTCGGTTACATGGGCATGGCCTACGTCTTCTACGCGCTCTTCATGACCGCGCTGAAAACCCTCCAGACGAAGAAGAGCCCCTCCGGAGTTCAGCTCGTCATCCCTGGCGTAACGATTCCCCTCTGGTACGGACTGATAGGCCTTGCCGTCGTCATGGTCGTCCACGAGCTCAGCCACGGTGTGGTCGCGAGGGCTGAAAAGCTCCCGCTGAAGTCCGTTGGTCTGGTTCTCCTCGCGGTGATTCCCGGTGCCTTCGTCGAGCCCGACGAGGAAAAGCTATCGAAGGCCCCCTTACGCTCTAGGCTCCGTGTTTACGGAGCCGGCTCAATGGCGAACGTCGTGACGGCAATCATTACGGCGCTCATTCTGAGCTACGCGATAACTCCCCTTCTCGTGCCGAACGGCATAGAGGTAGGGGATGTCATAAAAGGCGCCCCCGCCGACGGAGTTCTCCACAAGGGAGATGTAATAATCGCGATAAACGGCCAGAGCGTCAAAACCATGGACGAGTTCATAGCCCTAATGAACAAGACGAAGCCCGGCGAAACCATAGCGCTCACGGTTCTGAGGGATGGAAAGGAGCTGAACCTTAAGCTAACCCTCGCGGAAAACCCGGACAACCCTGGAAAGGGCTTCATAGGGATACGTCCAAACCAGCACGTTACCTCCAAGGTGGGGCACGACGGAATAATCCTGCCGCTGTTCTTCTCCCTCTACTGGATTTACCTCCTCAACATAGGAATAGGCCTCATGAACCTCTTTCCGCTGGTTCCGCTGGACGGAGGAAGAATGCTCGACGACGTGATAAAGGAGTACTTACCAGAGCGGGTTGCCAAGCCTATACGGTACGCAACGATAGGAATCGGCCTGTTCCTTCTGGCCCTGAACGTCCTGCCGGCGATACTCAATCTCGCGAAGTAGGCCGGATTTCCACCCTTCCCTTTTTGAACCTGAAGATTCCGGTTGAGGGCTCAAAGTCCGGGAGCAGGGACTTAACAACGTGCATGTTCTCAACGCCGGGTCTCTCGGTTGGTCTGAGCTCGACTATGTGCTCCGCGTACTGTGAGAGCCACGAGAGGAACCTCGGGGAGACTCTGTCCCTGTTTATGAGGAAAACGTTGAGAACCTCCTCCCCCTCTGAGCGGGGATAGCTCTCTTTCAGGGCCATGTTCTTCTTCAGAATCCTCATTCCGGTGTCCTCGCCGAAGACTTCAACAAAACCGTCCATCGTAACGGCGAGGCCTATTCTCCTCGGCCTTCCCTCAATCAGCTTCTTGTAGATTGCAAGAATCTTCGGAAGGAATGTGCTCCCATCAACCCTCCCCAACGTATAGACAAAGGGCTCCCTCGGCTGGATACCGTTAACGGAGCCAAAGACGTCAACGACGGCCAGGCGGTCTTCCCTGCCAAGGGTCTGAAGGGCAAAGCGAACGGCCGTCGCGTACTTTCTAAGGATGCTGTATGGCAGGGAGTAATCCGTTACAACCCCGTACCAGCCCCTAGAGAGGAAGGCTTTGAAAACCTCCACTCCAAGCGCCCAGCCATAAGAACCCGTGTTGTAGACAACGAGAAGAATTCCGTCCTCGATTATACCCCCACCGAGCATCTCGTCAAGGGCACCAACACCAGTCCTAAAAACCTTATACCCCATAACCATTCCCAATTGAATGGGCACCCAACCTTTTTAAAAGCCTTTTCTTAGGGCAACCCATGCCAGCGGTCTGCTCCAAGTGCGGTCGTCCAGCGGTCTACCACGCGCGCTACACGGGAAGATACTACTGCCACAAGCACTTCAACGAGATGGTCGAGAAGAAGTTCAAGGAGACCGTGAAGAAGTACCGCCTCATCGAGAAGGGCGAGAGGATAGCGGTTGGGGTTTCCGGAGGAAAGGACAGCGTAGTTCTGATGCATCTCCTGGCTAAACTCCGGGAGAAGTTCCCCTTCGAGCTGGTCGCGATAACGATTGACGAAGGCATAGCCGGTTACCGACCTCCAAGCGTTGAGATAGCGAAGAGGAACGCGAAGAAGCTCGGAATAGAGCACCGCGTTTATTCCTTCAAGGAATACATCGGATTCACCCTCGACGAGACGGTTGAGATAATGGGGAGCTTTGAGAGGGGCGAGCGCGTCGGTGCCTGCTCCTACTGCGGTGTCTGGAGACGCTGGCTCCTCAACTACGCGGCCAAGGACGTCGGGGCGGACAAGCTGGCCGTCGGCCACAACCTCGACGACGAGGTGCAGATGTTCATAATGAACATCCTCCGGGGCGATATAGCGAGACTGGGAAGAACGGGCCCCTACTACGAGGAAATTCACCCGGAGCTCGTCCCGAGGATAAAGCCCCTCCGCGAGATTCCCGAGAAGGAGATAGTCCTCTACGCGGTTCTGAACAACATAGAGGTCGATTTGAGCGAGTGCCCCTACGCGGTCGAGGCCTTCAGAGCGGAAATCCGCGACTGGCTCAACGAGATGGAGGAGAGGCACCCGGGAACGAAGTACCAGATACTCAGGAGCTACGACAAGCTCTTCCCGCTTATAGCGAAGACATACACGAAGAAGACCAGCGAGCTGAACCGCTGTAAGATATGCGGCCAGCCGACGACGGGCGAGATATGCAAGGCCTGTCAGTTCCGCCTTCAGGTCGAGAGGAAGGCGAGGGAAAGGGGACTGACGTTCAGGGTTGAGTAAACTGAACAGCTATTTATAAAGACTTGTTTAGTATACTGAACAACTTGTCAAACTTCAGTGGAGGTTCCTCCTTGATTATCGAGACGGCCGTTCCCTTTGAGGAGCTGGAGGAGATAAGGCGAAAAAGCGGGGCAGGGGTCAGCTTAATCCTCCTCGAAACCTTCGAGAGGAACGGGATAACCCTTAGCCGGGTTCTCCTGGAAGGCCCTCCCTCGGAAATCGAGCGCTTCATGGGGAAGCTCCGCCTGGCGAGGGCCGGCGGTTAGTTTGCGCCCCAAACTTCCGGGCGGGTATTTAAAGGTTCACTCAAACTTTTCTCGGTGGGAGCATGGAGGAACTCAGTGAAGCTCTAAAGGCCATCGAGAGGGAGCTCAACTTCGCGAGGAAAGCCTACAACTCGATAGTCTACCTCTACTGGGCAGTGGCGTTCCCGGTCGTCTATCTGACTTCATCAATACTCTCAGCATGCACGGGGGCGTCCGCGAATTCCCTCGTGGTTATCTTCTCGGCCCTCGCGATACTGCTCTTCGTCTTCGAGGAGCTGAAGGCATCTAAGAAGGTAAGGGGGATAGAAAAGGCCCTCGGGAGAAAAACGCCACTCAACCGCAGGTACCTACTCGCCCAAGCTCTCATCTGGCCGGTCGTGATTGTGATTGCCGGCGTTCTTGTCGAGGACGTCTGGCTCTCCTCACTCCTTGCGATAGGTTCAGGAATGCTCGCCCTAGCGGTCGTTGACTACGCCTTCCTTCGGGGGGGTTGGGACAAGGCCATTGTTGGAGCAACGATTCTGCTCCTCAGCGTTCCGTACGGGAGGGTTTCAATTACTAAGGGCGCATACGCGACGCTCGTACTGTCGCTGGCGTTCGCACTCGGCGCTTACCTGGTGCTCAGGAAGGCGATGAGGGAGTGAGATGATTGAAGAACTCGCGAAGCTCTCAAAGTCACCGCTCGGCAACCCCACGAGGCTGGCGATAGCCCTTTACCTGCTGTCGAGGGAGAGGGCGACCTTCGCTGGCCTGAGAAAGGCGCTGAACCTCACCGCGGGGAACCTTGAGTTCCATCTAAAGGCCCTAGAAGATGCCGGGATTGTAAGGACGTACTACGGATTCGGGAAGAGGCCGAGGAAGTTCGTCGAGCTGACGGAAGAGGGAGTTGAGGAGCTGAGCGAAGTCCTCAGAGTCCTGAGGGAGGCGGTTGGGGATGGTTGAGTTCTTCCTCGCACTCCTTCTCTGGCTCTCCGTTTTCGTGCCCTCCTCCATGCTGGCTTCCATCACAGCGAAAAGAAACCCGCAGAGGGCCGGCTCAGTTATGCAGGTCTCAATGCTCCTGATTTCCACGGCGGCAATATGGCTCATGGGCGGGCCCGGGAAATTCGGTCTCTTCCAGGGATGGAGTTTCGTTTTCCCTGCTTTTCTCCTCGGATTCGGAGTTTCGCTCGTCTTGAACCTGTCCCAGAGGGACGCTGGAGTTCCGGAGTTTCTGCCTGAGGGCATCGGAAGATTCGCCCTTCTCTTACTGCTCGCCCCGCTTGGTGAGGAGGTCTTCAACAGGGGTCTCGTGGAAGGTTACTTACTCAGCCACGGCCACCTCTGGAGCGCTATCCTGTTTTCCGCTTTTCTCTTCGCCCTGCCCCACTGGATGGCCGTCGAGGGGAGCAAAGGAGAAAGGGCCTATACCGTGCTTGGAGCCTTCGTCATCGGCTCTCTGGCGGGCTACTTCTTCGCGCTCGGTGGACTGGTTCCGGCCTTCATCCTGCACTCCTCAGCGAACTTTGCCGGTTTAACCGTTCTGAAGCTCAGAAAAACTCCACGTTATAAATAGATTAAGCGCGAATAACCTACCGGTGGTGAGAATGGAGGATGTTAAAGAACTCAAAAGTGTCCTTGAGCGCGTGGAGGGCAGACTCATAGCCGCGGGGAAAATATACGGGGCCATGAACTTTGCGGTGTGGTCATCGATAATGCTCCTGTACTACGTGATAATCGGCCTTCTAAACCCAAGCTGGAAGTTCAACCTCGTTTACTGGCCGGCGGGCTTCATGTTGGCGATGCTTTTCACCGGAAAAATCTGGAAGAGCCTCAAAAGGCTTGGAAGGCTGACCTCCTCCCCGTTCTGAAGGGCGAGGGTTCAGCTCAACCCCTCGCCAACGGCGGGGAGGTTTGAGGGGTTCTCATTAAGGAACCCGTTGGAACGGGTTCTTCGAACCCCTCTGGCCGGGCCTTCGGCCAATTACCCCTCCTCTGAGCGTAAAGCCCGCTCAGATTCGGGGTTATGGTTTCCACAACCTTCTTCAAAATGTTAAACGCTCCAACTAAATCCGCGTTAAAAACAAGCCCCATTGCGGGACACTTAAATAATCCCCTAACAAACCTTGCCCCCTCATGAGGCTTCCCGCAAACAGGGCAGGTTTTCGAAGTGAAGGCCTCACCAACAATCACAACACGAATACCATACTCCTCAGCAACCTTTGTAAGGCGTTTGATAACCGTATTGAACCGCCAAACGTGGGAAAGGAGAAAATTCTGCCTCTTGCCTCTATCAGAATTCCTCGCTATTCCTTTCGGATAGCCGACGACAATCTTAGAAACGCCTAAATCATAGAGCTTCTTAACCGTTTGCCTCACCGCCGTGTTGATGTAGTGTTTAGCCTGAAGTTTGGCCTTCTCATGCATTTTCTTGAGTTTCCTACTCGTTTTAGCCCCAGACTTGTTGAGTTTTGACTGATACTCAGCGATTTTTCTCCGCCAGTAGAAGTCAATGCTTTTAAGCGGTCTTCCATTGACCAGAAAGCTTTGTCCGTTCTCCACATAAACGGCCATGAGATTGTTCACGCCCAAGTCAATTCCTGCTGAGAGGCTTCCTTTAGGTTGCCTTGGAACACTAACCCATTCCTCGTCCTCAAGTTTTTCCTCAACGGTGAGGCTCACGTGAGCATACCATTTTCGCTTTATGGGGTCAAAGGTTATTTCCAACCGCCCTTGCTTACCCTTCAAGTGTATTCTGCCCTTGAATTGAATTTCGAGGCGTCTGAACTTCCCAAGGCCTTTTAGAATGAGCTTGTTTCCTTCAATCTTGTACTGGTCGTTTCTGAGAATGATTAAGGGTTTTCTCTTCCCGTCTTCTCTCAGGTAGTTTGGTGGTTTTGGTTTGAGCCAGTTAGGGAGTTCCCCGTTCCTATTCTTCCGGAGGAGCGAAAAGAAGCTTCGCCAAGCTTCCGCATTTTTACGACAGATTTGTTGGATGGTTGCAGAACCGATTTCCCGCTTGAATTCTCTGTAAATAGTCTTCTCGGTTGAATTAAAGTCCACGATTTGCTCTTTGAAGAATTGTTGCCTTCTCAGGTAGTTTACCCTGTTCCAGACTTTTACTCCAAGGTCAGCTAACTGGTGGAGGATTTTTGCTTGTTCTTTTGATGGTTGAAGTTTTACTGTTACTGTTCTCTTCATTTCAAAGTATGGTATGGAGTTTGGGCTTTAAAAGAGTGTTGCTTTCCTGCTTTATGGCTTGTCGGGTGGTTTACAGCATCCTCACCCTAAAGGGCGAGGCTTTTAAAAATGTTCAAAAAATGGCACGAAAAGCCGAAAAGGTTCACTCAAGTTTTGACAGAACCTCAAGGCTCACGTCGAAGTTCTTAACCGAGTGGGTGAGGTAGCCGAGGCTTATGACGTCGATGTCGAGCCCTGCATACTCCTCAATGTTCTCCGGCGTTATGCCCCCAGAGACCTCGATTTTCACCCTATCGCGCAGGCCTTCGCGCTTTAGAGCCTCAATCGTCTCCGCTATCTCCTCGGGGCTCATGTTGTCGAGCATTATCACGTCCGCCCCGGCCCTTGCCGCTTTGAGAGCATCTTCAAGGCTCTCGACCTCGACCTCCACGACCTTGTAAACGCTGAAGGCTTTAGCGCGCCTTATTGCTTCTTCCAGGGGGACTAAAGCCAGATGGTTGTCCTTGATGAGTATCGCGTCGCTCAGCGAGAAGCGGTGAGGTTCTCCACCGCCGATGAGAATGGCCCTCTTGTCTATCGGCCTGAGAAGGCTCTTCCTCGTGCCGGCTACACGGACCTTCGGGTTTACCGCCTTAACTTTCTCGACGAGCCGCCTGACCTCGGTCGCGATACCGCTCATCCTGCCCATGACGTTTAACGCTGTCCTCTCGACGAGCAGAATGGCCCTCGCGTCTCCCTCAAGCTCGAGGATTACGTCTCCCCTCCTCACGTCCTCGCCGTCGCGTTTTCTGACCGAAACCTTGACGCCAAAGTGCTCGAAGAGGGCTTTAGCTTCTTCAACGCCCGCTATAACGCCGTTCTGCTTTGCGATGATTACCGCTTTGGCTCTGGTTCCCTCAGGAATCACAGCCTCGCTCGTGACGTCTCCAAAGGGGGCATCTTCCTCAAGAAATCTGAGCAGGTATGAAACCAGCATCATTCCCATTCACCTCCCAGCAGGAACTTCCAAAGGGGCAAGAGCCGAACCTTCTTCCCCTCCACCTCGATGGTATCGTCTCGCTCCCAGTTTATTATCGTTAGGCTGTCACAGTCGAGCTTCTCAGAGGCGCTCATAAGCGCCGAAACCTCCCGCTCAAACGTTTCGGGTTCGTCAATGGAATAGCTCACCTGTATCAGCCCGGAAACAATGCCGTCCTCAACCACGACAAAATCAACTTCCCTGCCCCGCTCGTCCTTGAAGTAGTAAAGCTCCCTCTCCCGCCTCCTGAGTTCAAGGAAAACGGCGTTCTCCATAAGTCTACCGATGCTCCCTCCCGAACGGGGGGAGTAAGCGTTTATCAAACCGGAGTCAATGATGTAAACCTTTGGGATGCTCTTCTCAATCTCCCTAAGGTTGTGGGAGAACTTCCTGAGCGGGAAAACGAGATAGGCCTCTTTAAAGTACTCGAAGTAGCTGTAGAGGGTGTTTCTGCTCACCTCGACCCCCATTCCCTTCATGTATCTGGCCGTTTTGTTTACCGAAAACTCCTTGGCAAAGGATGCCATGAGGAGCTTCAAAAACAGTCGAATTGCCTTCAGATTCTTCACGTTGTGCCTCTCGACCACGTCGCGGTAGAGCATCACGTCAATGTACTCAGATAGGGTCTTCCTCTTTAGGAAGGGGTCATCGAGCAGAACGACCTCGGGAAAGCCACCAAACTCAAGGTACTCCCTCAGAAAGGCCTTTATCCTTGCCTCGTCTCTCGTGGAGAGGTATCTGCCCGGGTTAAAGCCCTTTGCCCTCAGGAACTCACGGAAGGAGAATGGAAACATCTCAAAGGTAAGCGTTCTTCCCCGCAGTGCCGTTGCGATTTCCCTGCTCAGGAGCTTTGAAGAAGAACCCGTCAGATAGACCCTGAAGCCGTCCCTCTCAAGGGCTCTCTTGACGAAGAGCTCCCAGTTTTCAACCTCCTGAACCTCATCGAGGAAGAGATACTTCTCCTCGGCATCGGGAAAGAGCTCGTAGAAGACCTTTACAAGGGTCGAGAGGTCATCAAGGCGCGGCGGATATATCCTGTCGTCGTCGAGGGGGAAGAAAATGGCCGCCTTACCTTCACTCCTCAGCCTGGAGAACTTCTGTAGGATGTAGAATGTCTTTCCGGCCCTCCTCGGCCCGATTATAGTTACTGCCTTGTTCACCGCCAGGTCATCGGGGACATTGAGTTCACGTTCGATGCCATCGACGCTGAGATTGAGATAGTCCATCACTACCTGGGCTATGACTTCCTCACGGCTCATGTTAAATGAAAAGGTAAAAATCCTTAAAAAGTTTCCCTCTCAACTTAACAAAAATCCAGGAATCTTGCACTCTCAACTTAACACCTCAGCTCATCTCAAGCATTTTCTCGATGGCCTTCCTGGCCTTCTCGGCTATCTCATCTGGCACTTCCACGCGGTATTTCATGTCCCTGAGCGACTCGTAAACGCTCTGGAGCGTTATCGCCTTCATTCCAACGCAGACGGCGTCCTCCCTCGCGGGATAGAACTTTATATTCGGGTAGAGCTTGCTCAGCCTGTAAACCATCTCCCTCTCGGTGAAGACGACCCACTCGCTCCACTCCGGCGCGTGCCGTATCATTCCGCCGGTGGAGACGATTATGTCGGCCCTCTCCTGCACAGCTGGCTCGCACTCGGGGTGAACCATGAGCTTGGCGTTTGGGTGAAGCTTCCTCGCGCGCTCGACGTCTTCGACGGTGAACTTCCTGTGGACGTAGCAGTGGCCGTTGGGAGGGACTGGAATTACCTTCTTGCCCGTCATCCTCGCGACGTAGCTTCCTAAGTTCTTGTCCGGGCCGAAGATGACGACGTCGGAATCGAGCTTTTCGACGATTTTGACAGCGTTGGCCGAGGTGACGGTTACGTCGGCGTAGGCCTTCGCCTCGGCGGTTGTGTTCACGTAGAGGACGACGGGAGCGTTAGGATACTGCCTCTTAGCTTCAAGTATGTGCTCGACCTTGAGCATGTTGGCCATCGCGCAGGTGGCCCTTCTCTCGGGCAGGAGAACGGTCTTTTCGGGGTTGAGGATTTTAGCGGTCTCGGCCATGAAGTCAACGCCCGCGAAGACTATGACGTCGGCATCAACGTTTATGGCCTTCCTCGCGAGCTCAAGGCTGTCCCCAAGGAAATCCGCTACGTCCTGAACCTCGGGGAGCTGGTAGTTGTGGGCCATGATTATCGCGTTGCGCTCCTCCTTAAGCCTCTCAATCTCGGCAATCAGCTTCTCCTTGTCCATTTCCCACCCCTCAGCGGGGGTAGAAGAGGGGAATTAAAAGGGTTTTTGGACACCTTTGGTTATGGGGGACTCAGGACATCCCTGAGATGTTCTTCTGTGGTCTCCCTCAGGAGCAGTGGGGTGACCCCAATGCTTTCCGCGTGTCTTGCCATCTTAACGTCATCGGTTATCAGAAGGCCACCCATTAGCTTTGCAAGTGCAATGAAGTATGTATCGAATCCAGAAGCTCCAGTAAGGGAGGCAACATCGAGGGCTTCCTCAAAAATCTCATCTTCTCCAATTACTGAGTAAGAAATCGAAAGGGATTCAACAACTTGAGGAATGACGTCTCTGTGGCCGTTTCTCCTGAGCACGCTGGCAATTTCCACAAGCCCGGCTCTTGGAAGAGAGACCTTGTGATTATCGCACAGTTTAACAACGAGTTTTGCCTTTCTGTGTGTTTCCAGCTCTCTTTGATAAATATCCTCAGGCAGACCTTTCCGAGGGAGTAACAGAGCTTTTGCCAAGACACTGGTGTCAAGAATCACCCTCATCTCTACCCCTCACAGAATCAATGGTTTCATCAACGTTCTCCTTAGCCTCAAGCTCCAGCTCATCAATAAGCTCAGAGAACCTTTTCTCTTCAATGTAAATCACTATTCGCTTTGATGGAAGCGAGAGGGGTTTGAGGGGCTTTATAACACCGTTCTCATAAACGGCCTCAATCACCTTAGGCATTTTCTCACCATCGAAACTTCGACTTGAGAATTTAAAAGGTGAATGGTCAGAGCCTGCACTTCCCATCGAAAAAGCTCGGCCTCTCGAAGGCCTTTCTCATAGCCGGAAAGTCCTCGCGGTAGTGGCTTCCCCTGCTTTCTTCCCTCGCGAGTGCACACTCGAGAACGCCCCCTCGCGAGCAGTTTCAGCCTCGGGTCGGCCTCGATTCCCTCAAGTTCCCTGAGGCCATCCCTGAGGGTTTTCGCGCTCCTGACGATTCCGGCGCGATTCCAGAGCAGTTCCCTCAGCGCGTCAACGTCCCCGGGCTCGTAGCCGTGATATGCCGGCTCCTTAACTTCCCTGCACCTCGGCCTTTCCCTCGCTATCGTCCTCGCAACTTCAAGGCCGGAAACGAGGCACTCGAGGAGGGAGTTGCTCGCTAATCTGTTTGCCCCGTGGAAGCCGTTGCTCATGGCCTCGCCTATCGCGTAGAGGTTCCTCACGGGCGTTCTATACCAGAGGTCAACCGCTATTCCCCCCATCGTGTAGTGGGCTATCGGTGAGACGGGTATTGGGTCCTTAGAGGGGTCTATCCCGTCCCTCCGCAGGAAAGCGTATATCTGCGGGAAGCGCTTCTTGAAGTTCTCTATCCCGGTCGCGTCGAGGAAAACTTTCTTTCCAGTTTGCATCTGGCGGTAGATTGCCCTCGCCACGATGTCTCTCGTCGCCAATTCGTTCACGAAGCGCTCTCCCTCGTCCGTTACGAGCTTAGCACCGGCTCCCCTAACGGCCTCGCTTATCAGGAAGACGCCGTTCTTTCCGATGTACCCGGTTGGGTGGAACTGGACGAACTCCAAATCGCGAGCGGGGACGCCTTTCATGAGCGCGTCGCCGATGAGAAGGCCGGTGTTCTCCGGGGAGCCCGTTGTAAACTTGAAGAGCCCCGAGAAACCGCCGGAAGCTATAACAGT
Source organism: Thermococcus nautili (assembly GCF_000585495.1). Classification (NCBI taxonomy): domain Archaea; kingdom Methanobacteriati; phylum Methanobacteriota; class Thermococci; order Thermococcales; family Thermococcaceae; genus Thermococcus; species Thermococcus nautili. Next base: position 1,142,067 of record NZ_CP007264.1, on the reverse strand, counting down.
CGCGTCGAAGCGGAGGAACTCACCCTCGACGAAGACGCCGTAGGCCTTTCCCCTCTTTATCACGAGCTCATCTGCCTTTCCTCTGACGAAATGGACACCAAGCTCCCTAGCGCGGAGGTGGAGGAGCTTTGTGATGTGCTTGCCGGTCTCGTTCCTAATCGTGAAGACCCTGCCGAACGAGTGGCCACCTTCAGTCTCGCTCGCCTCGAACTTCAGGCCGAGGGAGAGCAGGAAGTCGTAGGCCTCGCTCCCCTTCGAGATTACGTTCCAAACGACCTCGCGGTCGTTGATATACTTTCCGGCTTTGATTGTATCGAGAACATGAGCTTCAAGCGAATCGCCTTCGAGAACCGGAAAGGCTATCCCGGCCTGAGCGAGGTAGGAGTTGCTTCGCTTTATTCCGGGGCCGATGAGAGTGACCTCAAAACCCCTCTTGGCGAGCGCTATGGCCGAGGTCAGACCGGCTATTCCATCGCCAACGATTCCAATTTTCATCCCACCACCCGGGGAAAGAAGAGGAGAGGTGCTTAAACGGTTTTCTGATTCTCGGAGGAACGGCCAAGCTCAGCCCATCGAGTAGAACCCAACTTCCCAATAAGTTTCCCCTCTAATCATATAGCTTTGCCATTGTATCCACTTGGTCATCTCCCTGGTTCCGTAGCGGTCGAGACCCGCAATAATGAGTACGTATTCTTTCGAGTTCCAGGGGTTCCGAATCGTCTCAATAACTCCAAAGACCCCCAAAGGAACTGACGAGTTGGGTGGGATTACGCTTATGTTGTTCTCGGTTACCCGAAAGGCCGTGAAGTTCTCCACCGCGTTCGGGTTCCTCTCCAGCACCCAGGAGCCGTTGAAGGCGAAGCGCACGGGCAGGTTTTCGTTGAGCCGGGCGGTTATGGCGTTGGCAACGGGACCGCCGATGAGTATAAGGTTGCCCCTCAAATCCCCATCGGTCAAATTTCCGTCCGCCTTGACCACGATTGAATGGGCCCCACCGTAGAGCCTCATGTAGGTTTCCCTGAGGCGGTCGGCGAGGGAGTAAGCCGTCTCCCTGTCGTACTCGTTCCCGCTCTCGTCGGGGTTCTGCGTCCCGTAGACGATGACAAGCTTTCCCAGGTAACTTGCCCTGTCCAGTACGCTGGGCTCCACAACGGGAGCAACCTTCCTGTAAAATGCGCTCACGTTCTCGGGAGTTGCCCACCCACCCATGCGCCGGGCCAGAGTTGGTGCATACTGGTAGAGGGTCTCATTGAGCTCCTCCGCCTTTCTGTACTCATCAAACAGGTTCCAGAAGGGCAGGAACATGGCCGACATTGCCTTAGCCCTAAAAAGAACGTAATCCCTTGGCACCCCACACCTCAGGGCAATGTACTCCGCAATGCTCTCGGTGAAGAGCTCGTTGAGGTACGTGTAAAAGGAACCGTAGTGAGCCGGGTCGTAGGTCGTGGTGGTTGGAAGTTCGTTCCGCACTTCCTGGAGGTAGTAGCTCATGTTCTCGAAGGTTCTGAAGTTCCGGTCGAGAAATTCTCGAACAAACGGATGGGTGAACTCGTGGAGTATCGCCACGACATACGAAAGCATCACGACGTTGTTCCTGTAGTATAGCCCTCCAACGTAGTACACCGTCCCGTTCTCAAAGACGACGTGAGGATGTATGTGAAGCGAATACGAGGCCTCAACCTTGAAGGATTCGTAGGTGTGGCCAAAGAGCCTTTCGTATTCCTCTGGGGCACGTTCAAGGTATCCCACCAGAGGGCGGGTTATCTCCTCATACTCACTCCGATGGGCGCTGTAGAAGGCCATGAAATCGCTTTTTCGGGCAAAATTCGCCAGCAGTTCCAGTTCACCAAGGTTGGTCTCGTTAGGTAGGTAACCCATCAGGGCCAGTCTGCTACTGAATTCCGCGATTTTGTTATCTCTAGCATAGAGTGGCAGGGAGCTGTTGAAGACCTCGCGGATGTACTCAACGGCCGGGTCGTCCCTGTAAGGCGCGAAATACGTCAAAACATCGTTGATATAGTCTTTTGGCGCCGTTATAAAGTAATCGCTTCCGTTGAAGGCGAGAATGTAAAGGACGGCGAAGAGCTCAAGATTGGGGTTGATTTCAATGGAGGGGGCCACATAGCATCCGCTGGAACTCTGGGAACTCTCCTCCGAAGACAAAACTCCAGGTAAGGAAACAAACTGAAATTGAGAGAGCACCAGAACGAGTGAAAGTACAAGGAAACACCTCCACCCCTTCACCGGTCATCACCACAGATAAGATTTATGATATGAAGCTTCTTTTATGCATAATTCCTCCGGAACATCAAATCTTCACCCTTACCAGCCACCTGAGCTTGCCCGCGTCTATGCTCTTCGTCATCAGCGCGCCGCTCTCGAAGACCCACACCGCGAGCCTGAGCACCACCGCGTTCCACAGGAGGAGGTAGATGAGCGCCCCGAGGGCCGTTATGTAGTTGCCACTCGTTGCGCTCAGGAACGCAAGTATCGGGGCGTAGCCGGGGTCGGCCTTCACGAGCAGAGCGGCCACACCAGAAACGTCGAGCCCCATGAAGATGACAAAGAGGGGGATGAGATAGAGCACCTCGACGAGCCCGGCCACGCTGAGGGCGCTCCTGACGTCGAGGGTGAAGAGGGAAACTAAGAGGCTCGTCAGGAGCATCAGGACGAAGAGCAGGAAGGTCCCGGCGGAGAGGAAGATTAGAGGAACTGTCCCGACCGAAACGCCGGCGGAGTGCCCTGAAGAATGCTTTGAAAACAGCGAGGCCAGACAGAACGAAGCTGATAAGGAAGCGAGCACGAGCAGGCTAAAAACCACAGAGGCGAGGATTTTTCCAAGGATTATTGACCTGCGCGAGACCGGGAGCGTGAAAAGGGTTTCGAGGGTCTTGCCCTCCTTCTCCATCGCGACCGAGGCCGCTATCGCCTGGGCGGCGTAGATTCCAATGGCAAAGAGCACGAAGGGAACCGCGAAGGCGCCCCTAAGGAGGGCTGAGACGTAGCGTGATGGCTCTATGCTGAGGACATCGTTTCCGACGTAGAGCCTGAACTCGGGCCGTATCGATGGCAGAACGCCCTCCCCAAAGCGCAGAACCAGCGCCTTCAGCGTGCCGGCGAGCTTGACAGTCTTGAAATCAAAAACGGACGAGAGCCTCGTCCTTATGAGCAGGTGCGGGGAGCGACCTTCTTCAATCGCCTCGGAGAAGCCCGCGGGGATTACGAGCGTAACCGGCGAGTTCTCATCGATAGCGATTCCGTTCCTTTCGAGGAACGCGACGAGGGCCTTTGAGTACTTCCCGGAGTCCTCGTTGATAACGCCGATGGCAAGCCGAGATGAATGCGAGGAAGACTGGAAAACCCCAAACATAGCTGGTAGGAGGATTAGGGGGAGGATTACGGCCGTGACGAGACGCCTGTCCCGGAGGATGTCCATAAGCTCCTTCCGGAACATTAGCCACAGCTCACCCACTGACAACACCCCCGGAGACCCTCATGAAGACCTCTTCGAGGTTTTCGGCGTTGTGCCTCTCCTTCAGCTCCTCCGGCGTCCCGGCTTCCACAATCAGCCCCCTGTGTATTATTGCCACCCTGTCGCATAGGAACTCGACCTCGAGCATGTTGTGGCTCGAAACGAGGACTGAAACGCCTTCTTCACTGGAGAACTCCCTTATACGCTTCCTGATTTCATAGGCGTTTGCCACATCGAGGCCGCTCGTCGGCTCGTCGAGGATGGCCAGCTCCGGTTTGACCATTAAAGCCCGCGCGAGGAGGAGCTTCCTCACCATTCCCTTCGAGTACGTCGCGACCCTGTCGTAGAGCCTCGCTCCGAGGCCCGCTATCTCGATTCCGAGCTCAAGCATCTCACCGGCGTCTTTTCCTGTCGCCTGGGAGTACAGCCCGGCCATGAAGCGGAGGTATTCAAGCCCCGTCATGCTCCTGTAGGCTCCCGCCTCCTCCGGCAGGTAGCTTATCAGCTTCCTGACCTTCTCAGGCTCCTTAACGACGTCGTGCCCCATCACTTCAGCTTTTCCCCGGTCCGGCGGGAGAAGCGTTGCGAGGATTTTCAGGGTGGTGCTCTTCCCTGCTCCGTTCGGCCCGATGAGGCCGAATATCTCGCCCTCCCGGATGGAGAAGCTCACACCCTTCAGGGCCCAAACGCGCCCGTAGGCCTTTTCGAGGTTTCTCACGAGGACCGCAGGCTCGCTGGACACTCCGCCCACCTCTGGGGGTTCCAAAGATGTCAGACTGAGAGTTGGATAGGATTACTTATAAGAATTGCGTTTCTTGTGTGTCCGCTTCCCTTTTTCACCCGAACGCAACGGCCCTCTTTAGGCTTGTTAGATAGACGAAGTAGTGGTAGTTCATCAGGTCCTCGCTGCTGTTTCCCGAGGGCTTTCTGTTGAAAACATCAGGCGTCCCGGTTATCAGCAGGATATAACCCCCTCCCTTCGGGTTCCTCAGGACCTCAACGAGGAAAACTCCTTTAGAATATTCAACCCCATCGAGAACGACAGAATTACCCCGTATCTCCATGTATCCCTTGAGCTTGCTGACAGCGGGGGAGTTCAGAGGTGCGATGACAATAACGTTGCCGCTTTCGAGCCCCTTCGTGAAGGTTACCTTAAAACCAGCCTTTTTGAGGGTCTCAACGTAGCTTTTAACGTATTCGCTGTTCGAGAGATTTCCGGCAACGTACAGCTTAACGCCTTCCGTTTTAAACGCCATGAAGGCCATTCTAATGGTCGGTTCCGGGGAAACGTTCCTCCAGAAGCCCTCCTTATACCAGCTCCCCATAAGCTTCGCGAGCTCGGGCATGAAGCTCTCGAAGGTGGGGTATTTTTCTTTATTGGGTATGTATTCCGTTAGGTACGCCCGATAAACCCTCCCAACGAGGTAGAACCCAAGGGCTTCCTGGCCCTTTATGAACCTCTCAGCGCTCTGGTTTCCCTCCGTTTTGAGGATGTAGTAAGCTTCAAACGCCCGGACAAAGGTCTCATCAAGGTAGGTCTTCCAGCTGGCGTATCCCATAGAAGTCATGACGTCTTTCACCGGCGAGAACATTTCCTCATACTCCTTAAACTCCCGGTAGTGTCTCCCCACCGCGGGATTGACGAAGCTGTGGGCAAGCTCGTGGGTGGAAGCACTGCAGTAGGAATAAGTCCCGTTGGAGAACGAGCAGACGCCGAGGAACGCGTAAACGGTATTGTTCGTCCACCCGCCGTAGCTGTAGTACACTTCCAGAGGCTGAAGGACAAAAATCCAGCGGCTCTTTTTCTCCCTAAAGAAATTCTCCTCGAAGCGGGGGAGGCTGAAAACGTCCGGATTCTCCTTAAGGAACAGCCCTATCTGCTCCCTGTAAAACTCTTTGTGGCTCTCGTAGAAGGCTGAAAAGTTCGAGTCCCGGGCGAAATCTTTTATGGCTGTGGCGAGTTCGTTGAGGAGCTTTTTATCCCCGTGAACTCTTCTCACTAGGTATGCACTCCACTCCGTGGAGTTCAGCTCCATTGCAAACTTGGGAATGGCGTCGTACCCCAAACCCTCCCTCAGGGCTTTTTTAGCGAGGAGCACCGCCCTGTGATTTCCGTAGGGGGAAAAGTAAGACCCAGCCTCCCGGGAGTAGGGAGTAGCGTTGTTGGAGTTCCAGCCAGCGAGGTGGAAAACAACGTTTGTCAGCTCGGTGTAGGGGTTCACCTCGACGCAGACGTTGCCGGAGCACTCGGAAACCGGGGAGAGGTTGAGCTGAAAGTCCGGCTTCGGTGGAACGTGCGATTGGGCAAGGTAAAAGGCGAAGAGGAGCGCAAGCAGAGACAGGGGGACGAGCACGTGTTTGGCCCGGGGCACTCTCATTCCTCCTCTCTGGCGTTTGAATTTCTTAGCATGCCCATGATTCTTGAATTGTTTTTCTTTTAATCTTTTAAGACTTCCAGAGAAAAGAAGTGGAACAAAGAGGGATTGAGAATCACTTCCCAAGCGGATAGTTCGGGGCCTCGTTTGTGATGAGTATGTCGTGCGGGTGGCTCTCCTTAACTCCCGCCTGCGTTATGATGACGAACTCGCCCTTCTCCTTTAGCTCTTCGATGTTTCTCGCCCCGACGTATCCCATTCCCGAGCGCAGGCCACCGACGAGCTGGTAGAGAACGTCGCTCACGCTTCCCTTGTAGGGAACGACGCCCTCAACACCCTCCGGGACGAACTTCCTCGTCTTCATGTGGCCCTTCTGGTAGTACCTCTCGGCCCCGCCCTTCATCATAGCCCCGAGCGATCCCATTCCGCGGTACTGCTTGTAGCGCCGTCCGTTGATTACGACCTCCTTGCCCGGCGCCTCTTTCGTTCCAGCAAGGAGAGAGCCGAGCATGACCGCGTCTGCTCCGGCCGCTATGGCCTTGACTATATCACCGGAGTAGCGGATTCCGCCGTCAGCGATGACGTGAAGCCCGTACTCGCTCGCTCTGTCCGCTACGAGCGCTATCGCTGTAACCTGCGGGACGCCGACGCCAGCGACGACACGGGTGGTGCATATGCTTCCCGGTCCTATTCCGACTTTAACAGCGTCGGCGAAGGTTAAATCATCGACGGCCTTCGGGTTGGCGATGTTTCCAACGATAAGGTCTGCATCGACCGCTTTCCTTATCTCCTTCATGGCTTTGATAGCCTTGAGGTTGTGGGCGTGAGCGGTATCGATGACGATGACGTCAACCCCAGCCCTGTCGAGGGCCTTTGCACGCTCAAGGTCAAATGGACCAACAGCAGCAGCAACCACCAAATCGCCGTTCTCGTCTCTGACGGCGTTCTTGTACTTTCTTCTCCTCGCCAAATCGCTCATCGTGATTATGCCAACGAGCTTCCCTTCAGAGTTCACAACAGGAAGCCTGTCAATCCTGTGCTCGAACATTAGATTGAGGGCTTCCTCTGCCGTTACGCTCTCTGGAACCGTTATCGGCTCGCCGGTCATTACTTCCCTCACGAGCTTTCCAGGCTTGACGGCTATGTCCTTCTTGCTGATTACTCCCACGACCTTTCCGTCCTCGACAACCGGCAGGCCGTCGATGTCGTTTTTCTCCATCAGGAAGAGGGCGTAGTCAATCGTCTCGTCGGGTGAAATCGAGATGACGTCCTCGACGATGAAGCGCTCGGCGCGCTTGACCTTCCTGACCTGCTCGACCTGTTCGCTTATGCTCATGTTCCTGTGGATTACTCCTAGTCCACCTTCCCTCGCCATCGCGACGGCCATCTCCCACTCCGTCACCGTGTCCATCGCGGCGCTGAGAATTGGAATATTAAGCCTTATCCTCGGCGTGATTCTCGTCGAGACGTCAACGTCCTTCGGCTCGACCTCGGTCGGCTGGGGTATGAGAAGAACGTCGTCGAAGGTGTAGCCCTTAATAGCATTAACAAGTTTGTGTTCAAACTTCCCCATTCCTCTCGGACCTCCGCGTCCTTTTTAACATGAACTTGGAGGGCATTTTTAAGGGTTTCGAGCGAGTGATGGCCTGTAAATTCGTCACGTCTAACCGCAGTAATGTGACATTATGACAAAGGGGGTAGGATTTTCGGTGAAGATTCCGTCTAGTGTACAAAAAAGCTCCCGAAAAACCAATATAGAACATTGTAGTCCGCTCTACGGTGATTGCCATGAGGAGGGGTTACGAAATTCAAAGGAGGGCTTCAGAAAAGCTCAGGGGGGAGGGCCAAACCATTCGTTAGCGCAAGGTCCGAGGAGTTGCTTTTCGAGATTCTAAAGGAAGGTCTCTTCTGGGCCGCCCTCGGAAAACCGTCGGAGGTCATGCCGTTTCTGAGGGGAAAGTTGCTGGGCAACGGATTGGGCGAGAGCTCCAAGAGACAGCTCGAGTGGCTTCTCGACGAGCTTGAGAGGTTCTACGAGCGCGTCGCCTGTTGCGGCAGGGTTGAGGAAAGGCACGTCAGGGCAATCAGGTCTTTCCACAGGGACATCGTCTCGGTGATAGAGACGGACGGGGCTTAGCTTTTTAACCCCTTCCTTCTACCCTCTCAGGGATGATGAGGGAAGTTTCGTCCGAGCGGTGAGGAAACTCGCATGGGCTGACCACCCTCAACCTTTTAAACGGCTCTTCTCTTCGCCCTTCGGGAAGAAAAATGAACGAAAACGAGAAGCTCTCAAAGTTCATCGCCAAGCTCAAGGTTCTCATCGAGATGGAGCGGAAGGCTGAGATAGAGGCCATGAGAGCCGAGATGAGACGGCTCAGCGGTCGCGAGAGGGAGAAGGTTGGAAGGGCTGTTCTCGGCCTCAACGGAAAGGTAATCGGCGAGGAGCTCGGCTACTTCCTCGTCAGATACGGGCGCGAGAGGGAAATCAAGACGGAGATAAGCGTCGGCGACTTGGTCGTGATAAGCAAACGAGACCCGCTGAAGAGCGATTTGGTTGGAACCGTCGTCGAGAAGGGGAAGCGGTTCATAACAGTGGCTTTGGAGACCGTCCCGGAATGGGCGCTGAAAAGCGTTAGGATAGACCTCTACGCCAACGACATAACCTTCAAGCGCTGGCTTGAGAACCTTGAAAACCTCCGGGAGAGCGGGAGAAGGGCTTTAGAGCTCTACCTCGGCCTGAGGGAGCCTGAAGGGGGTGAGGAAGTCGAGTTCACGCCCTTTGACAAGAGTTTGAACGCGAGCCAGAGGAGGGCAATAGCGAAGGCCCTTGGAAGCCCGGACTTCTTCCTGATTCACGGGCCGTTCGGGACTGGAAAGACGAGGACACTCGTCGAGCTGATACGGCAGGAGGTGGCGAGGGGGAACAGGGTTTTAGCAACTGCCGAGAGCAACGTGGCCGTTGATAACCTCGTCGAGAGACTGGTTGATTCCGGTCTGAAGGTCGTCCGCGTCGGACACCCAAGCAGGGTCTCAAGGGGCCTGCACGAGACGACCTTAGCTTACCTAATGACCCAGCACGAGCTTTACGGCGAGCTGAGGGAGCTTCGCGTAATCGGGGAGAACCTGAAGGAGAAGCGAGACACCTTCACGAAGCCCGCTCCGAAGTACAGGCGCGGGCTGACCGACAGGCAGATTCTCCGCCTGGCCGAGAAGGGAATAGGAACGAGGGGCGTTCCAGCTCGCTTAATCCGCGAGATGGCCCAGTGGCTTAAAATCAACGAGCAGGTGCAGAAGACCTTCGACGATGCGAGGAAGCTGGAGGAGAGGATAGCGAGGGAGATAATAAGGGAAGCGGACGTCGTTCTGACGACGAACTCTTCGGCCGGGCTGGAAGTGGTTGACTACGGCTCCTATGACGTTGCGATAATAGACGAGGCCACGCAGGCGACGATACCGAGCGTGCTCATCCCAATCAACCGCGCAGGGCGCTTCGTTTTGGCAGGCGACCACAAGCAGTTGCCCCCCACGATACTCAGCGAGAAGGCAAAGGAGCTGAGCAAGACTCTCTTCGAGGGCTTAATCGAGCGTTATCCCGGAAAGAGTGAGATGCTGACCGTCCAGTACAGAATGAACGAACGCCTAATGGAGTTTCCCAGCAGGGAATTTTACGACGGTAGAATCGAGGCGGACGAGAGCATCAGGAGAATAACGCTAGCCGATTTGGGAGTGAAATCGCCGGAAGATGGAGATGCATGGGCTGAGGTGCTTAAACCAGAGAACGTGCTCGTCTTCATAGATACTGCCAGAAGAGAAGACCGCTTCGAGAGGCAGAGGTATGGAAGCGAGAGCAGGGAGAACCCGCTCGAGGCGAGGCTCGTGAAGGAAGCCGTTGAGGGTCTCCTGAGACTCGGTGTTAAGGCTGAATGGATTGGCGTCATAACGCCTTACGACGACCAGCGCGATTTGATAAGCTCGCTTTTGCCTGAAGAAATAGAGGTCAAGACGGTGGACGGCTATCAGGGCAGAGAGAAGGAAGTCATAGTTCTCTCCTTCGTCCGCTCGAACAGGAAGGGTGAGCTGGGCTTTTTGAAGGATTTGAGGAGGTTGAACGTCTCGCTGACGAGGGCGAAGAGAAAGCTGATTCTGATAGGCGACTCCTCGACGCTGAGCTCGCACCCGACTTACAGGAGACTGGTGGAGTTCGTGAGGGAGAGGGAGACGGTGGTTGATGCCAAAAGGTTAATAGGAAAAGTTAAAATCAAATAGAGCAAAGTTGTTATGGGTGTTGAGATGGGGAAAATCATAACTCTCTCCGTTCCAGACTGGGTTGATGAGAAGAAGTTCAGGGAGGCCTTTATGAGGGCGTTACTTGAGAGTACCCCCGAGAGAATGAACGGGGAGGAGCTGAGAAAGTTACTCGGGATTAAAGAGACCGAAGACGAAATCGAAGTTCCTGAAGGGGTTGAGAATTTAAGAAAAAAGGACCGGGAGCGGGTTAAATGGCTGTCATAGACACAAACGTTGCCATAGAGCGTCTCAGAAGGGGAGAGAAAATCCACGAGAACATAACCGGGGTTACATTCGTTGAGTTTCCGAGGATTGTGAGGTACTCACGCTTTAAAGGGGACGTTCTGTTTCCAAACCTTGACGATTATCTTCTCGCTCATGAGCTTCAGGAAAAACTCCTCAAGCGAGGCAGTCCTCAAGGCTTTGCAGATTTGCTCATAGCGGCTATATGTATTAATCGGGGCGAAGAGCTGATAACATACGATTCCGACTTTGAAGAGATAGCGAAAGTCTCTTCTCTGAAATTGATTCTCCTCAAACGTTAAGCCTTTAAACTTCTTCCATAACTCGAAACCATGTTCCTCTACACGAAGAACTTCGAAGAGCAGAAGGCGAAGGCGATGGAGGGTCTGAGCAAGGCCTTGGCGGAGGGCAAGGTTGACGAGGACATAATAACCCTGCTCGAGAAAATCAACGCGCTTGAGAACTACTTCACAACCTCCTCCTGCTCGGGCAGGATTTCGGTCATGGAGATGCCCCACTTCGGCGACAAGGTCAATTCCGTCTGGCTCGGCAAGTGGCACAGGGAAGTTACCATCGAAGAGGTTTTTGAAGCGATTGGAAAGCACAAGTCCGGCCAGCTCTGGTTTCTTGTCCGGAGTCCTATCCTCCACGTTGGGGCGAGAACTCTGGAGGACGCCGTTAAGTTGCTCAACCTTGCCATAGGGCTGGGCTTCAAGTACAGCAACATCAAGAGCGTAAGCCACAGGAAGCTCCTCGTCGAGATTCGCTCGACCGAGAGAATGGACGTCCCGCTCGGCGCGGACGGCGAGCTGTGGGTGAGCGAGGACTACATCAGGAGAATTGTGGGCATAGCGAACGACCAGCTGAGGAGGTTTAAGGGAAAGCTGAGGAGACTGGAGGAAGAGGTTGGAAAGCTCAGCCAGAGCCAGTAAGAAGGGCCATTATTACGCTTATCGCTATCGAAACGAGTTCCAGCAGCTCATCGGAGCGCAGGGGAATTGCCCTTATCGTTTCAAGAGCCCTCTCGATTTCGTCGAGCAGTTCGTAGGCCTTCTCGTTCCCACCGGAGTTTATTAAGCCAATCCTGATTTTGTGAAGGTAAGTAATGGTCTCTTCTTTTATCGCTGAGACAAAACTCGACGCCATGTGCATTAGCACCCCAAAGAGCACTAAAGAACCCAATAAAAAGCCCCAACCGGAGATTAGTCCTGCATCGTTTTGGGGTATGCTCGTATACTTTGTAACCACCACGTAAACAGCCGAGAGTACTGAAACGGCGAGCAGAGCGGAAGCCACCGAAAGTCCTGGTCCAAACAGCATTTTAATCTGCCTTCCAAGCTCAACAAAACTCTCGGCGATATTCGTCAAAGGCTTGATACAGTTGGTGGGAGTCATCAAACAGGGGCTTTTCTTTGAATCAGCAAGCTTACCGAGTTCCACAACGGGTGAAACCTTTGTCGAGTTCAGGGACCGTATGACAGAGAGGTAACCAACAAAATACGCCATAAATGAGGCCCAGTATGCGTATATCCACACCAAAAGGGCGTAGTAGGTTAGACTTAGGATAACACGAAGATAAAACGCCCAAGGAGCGTAGGCCCTAACGTACGGGGAAAGGTAACCAAGAAAGTCCACCCAGCCGCTGAGACCCAAACGAAGGATGTCAAGAAGGATAACACCAATCATTACGAGTACAGAACCCAGGACAATTTTATCATGGTACTCCCATGTTTTTAAACGTTCCTTGGGGATACCTAAGAGCTCAACGCCTCGATTGGCCTCTCTAGAACGTGAATCTTCCTTCCTCCAGCGCTCCAGATTCTCAATGAGGTTAGTTGCGGGCTTGGCAAAGACGATGATTCCAACGATAGTAACCAGAACGGGACCGTAGGGCGTGTCAAGGTTAAGTCTGATAAACGGAAACTGGGGTTTGCCCGAGGAGAGCACCGAGAGAACGAGCGAAATAACAAGTTCAATCAGGACAATCCTCCAGTACCTTTTGGAAAGACCAAACCATTTGGGGTCTCCTGTGGATATATCCTTGAAATTCGGCACGGACATCCACACACCTCCAAACTTCAATTGGAAAAGCGGTTTTAAAGCCGTTTTCACTCCTCAATCCCCGCGAACCTGAGTAGGAATGCCAGACCAAGAACTCCCCAGAGGAACGTTGTTATGAGGGATGCCCTTCCTCCCGTCCCAGAGAGAACCTGGGAGGCACTCACGGTCGGGAGGAATACCAAGATTTTTGCAAGCCACCCCGGAAGGACGCTCGCCGGATAGTAAACCGGTGGAAAGACCGTCAGTCCAGCAACGAGAAGGTTCGAGAGCCTCATCACCCTAATCGGCTCCTTTCCCTTAACGCCCAGGAGGAAGCCAATTCCGGCGCTCCAGAGCCACAGCGCCGCTATCGCCGCGAGCATTCTTGGAAACGCCCAAACTCCGAGCCTCCAGACGAGTATCGCCGTTAACAGGACGACGTAGGGCAAAGCCGGAACGCTCATCCCGATGGAAATGCCGAGGGCCTTTCTCCAGTTGCTTCCAGGTAGGCTCATGATTATGTCGTAGAACCGCGAGCGGGTCTTCATCCCGACAAGCTCTATCGCAAGGTCCGCTATACCAACTCCAACGACGAAGCTCACAAGTGCACCGGCCAAGGCAGTGTTAAGAAACCTTCCCCCGCTGACAACGTAGACTATGAAGATGAAGGAGAGGGGCTGAAGTGCAAAGCTGAGGAGCGAGAACCTGCCCCTCGTGAGTGCCCTGGCGTAGTACTCAACGATGGCCACCATCGAGACCACCCGCAATGAAAACGTCCTCTATGGTGAGTTCCTCGACCTTAAAGGGCACGCCGGCCCTTTCAAGGACCTCAACGGCTTCTCTCTCCTCAGCCTTCGAGCGGGTGTAGACGTAGGTATTCCTCCCGGCCCTCCTCGTCAGGAAGCCATCAAGACGGACCTCGCCGAAGACGACGACCTTTGAATGAAGCCCCCTGAGGTATTCACCCGCAATTCTCTCCGACCTTCCGAAGGCCTCAACCCTTCCCTCCCTTAGGAGAAGAACGCGGTCGCAGACGCTGGATATCTCGTTGAGGTAGTGGCTGGTGAGAACTATAGTCGCTCCCTTAGCTCTCTCGCGGAGAACTTCCCAGAGCTTGAGCCTGCTCTCCACGTCAAGGCCAACGGTCGGCTCGTCGAGGAAGTACAGCCCGGCATCGGTAGATAGCACCATCGCGAGGAGAACCTTTCTCATCATACCGCCGGAGAGCGTTGAGACGGCCTCGTCCGCGTAGCTTATTTCAAACTCCTCGAGCGCCCTTTTAACCCTTATTCGAGCCTCTTTTCTCCCAACGCCGCGCATTCTGAGATAGTAATAGACGTAATCCCTCGGCGTGAGCGTGTAGAAGTGGGCTTTGACGTCCTGCGGAAGGAGGGCGAAGAGTTCTTTCGCCTCGCAGGGGTTCCTTCCAAAAACCCTAACCTCTCCAGAGTCGGGCTTCAGGAGGCACGTCAGAATTCGTATCAGCGTCGTCTTTCCAGCACCATTCGGCCCGATTACGCCGACTATCTCGCCTTCCTCGATGGAAAAGGAAACGCGGTCGAGGGCCACCTTTGGGCCGTAGAACTTCGAAAGGCCTTGAACCTCAACGGCGAACATACGAGAAGAGTTCTCGCGGAACTAAAAAGGATTTTGGAAGTTAAAGGGGAGAAGAATCAAAGCCTTCAGTCGAGGTCGCTACCGAAGTCGTTGCTTCCGCCCTTGTCCTCCTTGTCCTTCTCGAGCTTGCTGGCGGCGATGACGTCGTCGATGCGGAGTATCATTATTGCCGCCTCGCTGGCGCTCTTGATGGCCTGCTTCGGAACGCGGAGCGGAGCGATGACGCCCTTCTCCATCATGTCGGCCGGCTCGCCCTCGAAGACGTCGACACCGATGGTCGGACCCTTCTCCTTGTGGGCGGCGATGACCTTGACGAGGGTCTCGACCGGGTCGAGTCCGGCATTCTCGGCGAGGGTCCTCGGGATGACCTTGAGGGCCTCAGCGAAGGCCTCGATGGCGAGCTGCTCCTTGCCGCCGACCTCCTTGGCGTACTCGTCGAGCTTGATGGCGAGCTCAATCTCCGGAGCACCGCCGGCCGGGAGTATCTTGCCATCCTCAACGATGTCCTTGACGACCTTGACGGCGTCCTCGAGGGCCCTCTCGACCTCGTCAACGACGTGCTCGGTTCCACCCCTGATGAGTATGGTGACGGCCTTCGGGTTCTTACAGCCCTCGACGAATATCATGTTCTCGCCGGCAACCTTCCTCTGCTCGACAAGCTCAGCCTCACCAAGGTCCTCAGGAGTCAGGTCGCGGACGTTGGTTACAATCTTGGCGCCGGTGGCCTTGGCAAGCTTCTCCATGTCGCTCTTCTTAACGCGCCTGACGGCCATTATGCCGTACTTGGCGAGGTAGTGCTGGGCGAGGTCGTCAATGCCCTTCTGGACGAAGACGACGTTCGCTCCGACCTCCTTAATCTTGTCAACCATCTCCTTGAGCATGCGCTCCTCCTGCTCGAGGAAGGCCTGGAGCTGCTCCGGGCTGGTAATCCTTATCTCGGCGTCGGTCTCGGTCTCCTTGACCTCAAGGGCGTCGTTGATGAGCGCAATCTTGGCGTTCTCAACCCTCTTGGGCATGCCGGGGTGAACGACCTCCTTGTCGATGACGACACCGCGGATGAGCTGGGTCTCCCTAACGGAGGCACCCTCCTTCTTCTCGAACTTGATGTTGTCGAGGTCGACCTTGTACTTGTCGCCGACCTTCTCGGCGACCTGCCTGACGGCCTCAACGGCAATCTCGGCGAGGTACTCGCGCTCCTCCTCGGCGGCCTTTCCGGTGATTGAAGTCACAGCGGCCTTCTTGAGGGTCTCAACGTCGTCCGGGCTGACCTCCTTGGCGATGCCCTCAAGAATCTCCTGGGCCTTCTCGGCGGCAAGGGCGTAACCCTTGATGATTATGCTCGGGTGAATGTTCTGGTCAAGGAGCTCCTCAGCCTTCTTGAGGAGCTCGCCAGCAATGACGACAGCAGTGGTGGTACCATCACCGGCCTCCTTGTCCTGGGTCTTCGCGACCTCAACCATCATCTTCGCGGCCGGGTGCTGGATGTCCATCTCGTCAAGTATGGTGGCACCGTCGTTGGTGATGACGATGTCTCCGAGGCTGTCGACGAGCATCTTGTCCATACCCTTCGGGCCGAGTGTGGTCCTTATGGTCTCGGCAACGATTCTAGCGGCGAGGATGTTAAGCCTCTGGGCGTCCTTTCCAACGTACCTCTGGGTTCCCTCAGGCAGAATAACGACCGGCTGTCCAGCGAGCTGGGCCATCTCCCCTCACCCCCTCCCTTTTTCTTTTTTGCGGGATGAGGTCTTTTAGTAACCTTAAGTGCTTCCGCGTTATCATTCCTTTGGCCTATTTATAAGCTTTTCGGTGAACTGTCAGACAAGACTTATAAATCCCTACTAGAAAGAGTAATCATGAGCATGAGGAAGCTAATCCCAATTGTGGTACTCACCCTCGCCGTGGCATTGGTAGCGTATAGCCAATTTCAAGCTGGCGGGCTGGAAAAATACCTTGAGGACATCAACCAAAACCTCGACTACGTAGCCGTCGTCAGAGTAGACAACTTCACGACCCTCGTCCTCAAAGAGGAAAATCACTATCTCGTGGTTGAAGAACCCGACGCATCGGGAATATGGAGCCTGTTCAACGGGACCGGGAAGACAGTCAGGTGGACGATATGCGGCAGAGGCGGCCAGAACAACGGAACCCAAGAGATTCTGGGGCCGATTGTCTTTATGAACTACCTCCTTCCGGTCCTCAACGGAAGTCCACTCTACGACAGGAACGTCACTTGGGGGAACCCGATTGAGGTCACACTCGTCAGAAAACCCGGAGTTCCACCTTACGAGAACGTCACAATAAATGACACCAAATACGGCCCTCAGACGTTGCAAATCCCAGTGAACGACTGGATTAGGGCCAACTTAACAGTCTCGGACGGGAGGCTAAGGAAGGCGGTAGTGGTCGCAAGGTACCCGGACTACTTCAACTTCAGCACAAGCACCGTCAGGGTCGAGATAGAAATCGTGTATCGGGGAGAAAAAGACTACGAAAAGCTGAAAGCGCGCGTTGTGGAGCGCTACACGGAACTGCTAAGGGCCTGTCCAGGGGAACCCTCCATAAACTGGTTAACATGAACGGCAATGCCAAGTTCCTCAAGCCTCTCCCGCAGTTCCTCTACCTCTCTCCCCGGCCAGCAGTGTTCCGAGCACCAGTCCTCGTCCCTGGGGTTCGTTAAAGGCCTTCCAACGAGTGGATTCAGGACAACGTAGAAGTCAGTCTTCACCCTCCTAAGACCCTCTTCAATGTAAGGCCACGCGTCAAAGCCCTTCGCCACAGGAATTCTGAGTTCGAGAGGGATTCCGTAGTCCGAAACGACCTCAAGACCCCTCAGGAAGAGCCTCCAGAGCTTTTCCGCGGGCTTTTCGGGGAGACCGTATAGTGCCGGAGGAGCCTTGAGGTCTGTCGCTATATGGTCCACCAGGTCAGCCTTCAGGAGCTTTTCAAGGGGTCCGACGAGGGTGAGGTTCGTGTTGAGGCTTACTGGGACGTCCAGAAGCTTAACCTCCGCGAAGAGCGAGCTTAGCTCTCGCCACTGCATCAGCGGTTCGCCCCCGGTGACGTGGAAGTAGTCAATGAGAAACGCGCTCGCCTCAAGCTCGTCGAGGAGGGCTTTTCTGTCGAGGGGGAAGCAGTCGAGGCCTTCAGCTATGCGCCAGTTGTGGCAGAAGGGGCACCTCAGATTACACCCGCAGAGCCATAGCGTAAAGGTAACCTTTCCATGAACGTCGACCATGCTGACGCTCTTCCACCCGCTCGTGAGCATGGAACCACCTCCAGAAAAGAAATCAGGAGGAGTAGTGCCTCCTCGTCCAGAACTCCTTCTTCCTGAATGGGTTCCAGTTCTTGAGCGGTCTGTAGTAGCCGATTATTCTGCTCCACACCTCGACGTTCTCACTTCCACAGCGCGGGCAGTGGGTGTGCAGGCCCGTCGTTGAGTACCCGCAGGCATTGCAGACGGTTATTGCGGGAGTGTAGCTCCAGTAGACGAGCTCCGTCCTCATGAGCCTCTTAGTGAGCTTTGCAAGGGCTTCGGGGTCCGGCTCTTCGCCGAGGAAGATGTGCATCATCACTCCACCTGTGAAGCTCCTCTGGACCTTCTCCTCCACCCTTATCCTGTCGGCCAGCTCCAGAGAGCCGTAGTAGGGCGCCACGCTGGTCGAGTAAATGGGGTTCTCCGGGTCGCTGAGGTACTCCTTAAGCTCCGGGAACTCGCGGAGGTCTTTTATAGCCAACTTCGCCGCGGCGCTTTCACCGGGAACCTCCTCGACGTTCCAGGGCGTTCCCGTTTCCTTCATCCACTCCCTCGCTTTGGTCGTTGCGAACTCCACCATCTCCTTCATCAGCTCGGCCGCTCTCAGCCAGTCCTTTCTCGTTCCCTCCTCCCAGAGCTTCGGCTCGTTGAGGTAAATCGAGGCCGCCTCCGGAAGGCCGAGGATTCCGACGGTGTTGAAGTGACTGCTCGGAAACTCCTCGAGGTAGAGGTGAATCATGCTGTACATGTGCCGGTAGGCGGTGATAAGCCTCACGTAGCGCTCCCTGAACCAGTCCGTTGTTCTCCTCACGACTTCGAGAACCCTCTCATACTCCTCCCAGAATTTATCGTCGTCTCCTCCCGCCTTAAGGGCAAGCCTCGGGAGGTTTACCGTTGTCACGTTCACCGAGCCTGTAACGTCGGGCATCGCCCAGAGCCCGCCGAAGCGCCCCCTTTCAAGCCTCTCCAGCGCTTCCTCCTCGGCGTTCTTTCCTGAGACTCCGAAGGCAAAGGCCATCTCGGTCTTGTCTATTGCAATCCTGCAGCACATCGCGTAGCTCGCGTCCGGGTCAACGACGTTCGTGTTCAGCCAGTAGAAGCTCCCGCGCTTCGACGCCGTCGCAAAGACCGCTTCGAATATCTCTGGGTCGTCCCAGAGCATCTTGGCAGTGACCATCAGCGTCGGAATCGGGAAGGTGAAGGGCTGGCCGAGCGCGTCTCCCTCGCGGAGGACCTCAGTTAGGGCTATGAAAAACTCCTTCGCCTCCCTCTCATACTCGCCGAGGGGTTCGGCCTTCTCTCCAGCGTAAACCGCGTGGTCGCCCTCGAGCATCTTTTTGGGAGCGTCAAGCGTTACGGTGAAGTTAGTGAATGGAGTCTGCATCCCCACCCTGCTCGGGTAGTTGAGGTTGTAAACCAGCCTTTGAATCTGCTGTCTGATTTTACGCCTGTCTAAGCTTTCTTTCCTGATGAAGGGCCCAGCGTACCACTCGACCGAGCTCAAAGCCTGGGCACCGCTGAAGTAGTGCTGCATCGTTATGAGGTAGTTCGCTATGTGGTCGACGTAGGTGTCGAAGTGCCTGGCAGGTCTTGAGACTATGGTCGGAGTCTTGAGGCCCTTTTCGAGTAGCCTCGCGGTGCTGTGGCCAGTGCAGTAGGGGATGTAGAGGCTGTAGGGGAGCTTGTGGATGTATATATCGCCAGAGAAGTGCGCCTCCCTGCCCTCCTTCGGGACCAGTGAGATGCTCTCCTTTAAGGCCTCCTCCATCACGTAGGCGAAGAAACCCGTCGGGCCAGGGTATCGGTTGGCGTTCTCCAGAACGTCCAGACTGCTCCAGCCCGCGTACTCCTGAATGATGTCCTTCTTTACTGCCTCCATCTCGACCACCTGGATAAATTGTCCAGGTTCCTGAATTGTGGCCACGGCCTATAACCCTTCCCTTTGGATACTTGGACATAATATCCATTACCCGGGAAGAAGTGCGGTGAAACGATGAACTGAGTAAAAAATCAATGAACAGACGACGAACAAAATGACAATCCTGTCGGGTTGAGGGAGTGAATGCGACGGTAACTTGTCGAATATCCAAAATTAGCTCGAAAATTTTACCAAACTTTTTTGGTTTTATGGATACCATAGCTTTTTAACGGGTTCGGCCAACCGAAGGGCGGTGATGTGAAATGGACATCAAGAAAGAGTGGGAGAAAGCTTTGAGCGAGAAGGACTGCGAGAAACTGCTCGAGCTATTTGACGATTACATCGACTCGATAGAGACCGAGGAGGAGCTCAGGGAAGAGCTCAAGAGGCTTGGAGAAGTTGCCGTTCAGTGCGACGACCCCTACGACCTGCTCCACGAGATTGGACACGTTTACGCTCACCTCGACGACGTCGAGAGCGCGATAAAGCTCTACAAGCGGGTCGTTGAGAAGAAGAAGGACGACCCCGAGGAGTACGCGACGGCGCTCTACTATCTCGCCGATGCCTACGAGCACTTCGGAATGCCGGAGAAGGCGATAGAGACGTACCAGAAACTCCTTGAGCACGAGGAGAACATCCTGAAGAACGACAAGGAGATAGCGCTGACGTTAGCGAACCTCGCGGTGAACTACGACGAGCTCGGCGAAACGGAGAAGGCCATAGAGCTGATGGAGCGTGCGAGAGAGATATTCGAGCGCATAAACGACGAGAAGAACAGGCTCATAAGCCTCCTCGACTTGGCGCACTTCCACTACGAGCTCGGGGACTACGACACAGCAGAGGCGCTGATTAAGGAAGTCTTAAGGAACCCGCGCGACGACGAGATTGAGATAAACGCCAAGCTTGTCGAGGCCGAGATTCACGCTGGTAGAGAGGACTACGACAAAGCTTTCAAGGCCCTTCGCGAGGCCCTGCTGAAGGCAATCAACGTGAGCGACGATATATTCGGCGTCGTTTTCGACACGCTGGTTGACTTCATCGAGGGGCTGTTCAACGAGAACGCCTACGACACGATAGCGAGGAACATGGAGACCTTTGCCGAGCTCTTCGAGGACGACACAAGGCATTTCTTCAGGGCAATAGCAGAGCTGGCGCGCTGGCGCGCTGGGGACGAGGAAGCAAAGAAGCGCTTCGACGAGCTTTACGCGAAGGTGGAAAACGAGGAGCTTCGTTCGATACTCGACGAGTGGAAGAGGCCGAAGCTGAGCCTGAGTTTGGGGCTTTAAGTTTTTGCCTCTTCTTTCAATCCCTTTGCATAACGCTCTATCTCAAGGAGACTCCTCCGAATTACGTTCTCGCCGGCGTTCCAAATCTCTATCCCGATTACGTTTCTCTGCTCATCGTACTCGAACCAGATGTCCTCATCCACCTCATCGATATCCGCTACCGGGCCCTCCTTGAGGAGAATGTAGAGAATATCGGCCTTAGGGTCGTATCTAATCTTCATAACGAGCAAATCACAAAAAGAGCTCAAAAATGTTACTCAATAAGAAATAGAGGGAATTCAAATCCTCGAAACGGTCTCGACCTCGGCGCTCTCGACGTTCTCGACGTTCCTAAAGGCCTCGAGAACCTGGTCGAGGTCGTAGCCCTCCTCGTCCTTGGCCAGGACGTAGAACTTGAGGGCGACGAGACCGAACGCTATGGGCTCGCGCTCGACCTTGGCAAGACCGAACTTCTCAGGAAGAGCCTCCTTGAGCTTGGCCTCGAGCTCGTCGAGGTTGACCTCGGGGTCGGTCGGCATGACCTTAACAACCGCAACCATATTGTAGTCGCTCATCTTTTTCACCTCCTAGTTCACGGCCCCTCCCATCCGCACTTGGGACACTTGTAGGGAACGCTGAGGACCCTGCAGGATTCGCAGCGCCAGATTATCGCCTCGCCACAGTTCGGGCAGACGAAGTGAGTGGCGTGCTCCCTTGGGGTTATCTCCTTTCCGCATGAGGTGCATACGGGTATCTCGAACTTCATCTCCACTGCGAACACCTCCAAGAAAGGTGGTTTTTAAATCTCTGGTGAGCGTTGCCCGGCCGATTTATAAGCTTTTCCCCGGGCAAGATTCACAACGGCCTTTGAGAAAGCGTGACCAAGGAAACTTTGCCTACAGCCTTTGAGAAGGGCTGATGAAATGAGCGTCCTTCGTTCCAAAAGAGCAAAGAACAGTCGTGCACTAACGAAGAGCAAGTTCATACAGGGTTTAACACCAAAACTCCTTGAGATTGTTTCAAATTCCTACCGACGCCCTTCGGACGCCTTCAAAGAGAGAAAATCCTCACAAAAAGGAGCAAATCCAATAGAAACCCCTTCAAAACCTGCACTTCCAAAAAAGCACCTAACCTTCCGCCAGCGCTTGCACAGGAAGCTTTTGAAAAAAGCTTCACCAAAAGTTAGTAGCTCCTGCTCGAGGGCTCAAGTAGAGCAGATTTTGCTCACAAAATCGCGCATCCTCAATAGAGAACACATCCAAAGAACACCTACAAAAGAGGGTTTGCTCTCTTCTTGACGCCCTTCGGGCGTCGATTTTAAATGTAAACCCATAAGCAAGGGGCAATTTGAAAAGTTCTCACTCTCAAAGTGGCCATTCAATAAGAAAATCACTCAAAATAGCTTTCCAGAAGGAGCTACCAACTTTGATGAAACTTTGCCCAGCAAAGTTTCTATGGCGGGCCGGGCGGGATTTGAACCCGCGACCTTCGGCTCCGGAGGCCGACGCTCTATCCAGGCTAAGCCACCGGCCCACCCCGGGATAAATACAGGCCGGGACTTAAAAATCTTAACCCGGGATAAAGCTTTTTAGAGTTCGCGAGAAGAATAAACTAGGTGAACGTCATGGAGCCCCACGAATTCAAGCTCACCGAAGAGGGCATCAAAGCCGTTCTCCCGCCCCTCGAAGCCGAGATAATGGAGCACATGTGGAAGGTAAAAGTGGCAACGGCAGGCCAGGTTTACGAGTACATGAAGGAGAAGCACCCTGAGATAAGGCGCTCTACGATAAGCATCCTGATGAACCGCCTCTGCGAGAAAGGGCTCCTCCAGAGAAGTGTTGAGAAAGGCAGGGGCGGTATGAGGTATGTCTACTCAATAACGACGACGAGAGAGGAGTTCGAACAGAAGGTCGTCCAGAGCATCCTCGACGCTCTGATGACGAACTTCAGGGAGGCAACCTACGCCTACCTGTCAAGGATAAAGAAGTGATGGGCGATGCTCTACGTGATACTCGCCCTTGAGGTTCTCCTAGTCGTTGAAGCCCTCGGAGACCTCGGGGTTGCGATGGCCGGCGGCGCAATGGCGTTCCTTGGTGCACTCTACATCTGGGCAACGAGACACAAGTTCGGAGAGAACCTAATTCCCCTCGAGAGGGAGGAAATGCCCTGGCTCTACGACGGCATAGCCGAGCTCGCCGAGAAAGCCAAAGTCCCAATGCCCAAGGTCTACCTGCTCGATGATTACATACCCAACGCGTATTCCTTCGGCAACACGATAGTCCTCTCCCTGGGTCTCTTTGAAGTGCTCGACGAGGATGAGATAATCGCCGTCGCCGCACACGAGCTGGGTCACATAAAGAACCGCGACACCAAGTGGTTCCCGATGGTAACCTACGGAAGGTGCCTCATGATGATAACAACGCTGGCACTCCTCATAGCAGGAAGCATCCCGGTCAAGGGGGCTGCAACTGTCCTCTACATAGCGTACGAGCTTGCAAGGAGCGACTTTATGAAGAAGAGGGAATTCCTGGCAGATGAAACGGCCCTCAGATTGCTCACCATACCCATGAGTCTCAAGAGGGCCCTTGAGGAGCTCAAGTACTACGAAGACCTCAGGATGAACGTCAAGGTCAACGCGGTTCCGAGCATAGAGCCGGGCATAGAGAGGGAAAAGCGCTTCGCGTTCTTCACCGAAACCCACCCAAGCTACGAGGAAAGAATCCTTAGGATAACGTTTGAGATGAACAACCTGATGAGGATGAAGCAGGTGCAGTGATATGACGGTTGAGATTTTCCTCGACCCAGAGAAAGCCGAGAGGATAAGGCGAATCAGGCCAACAAAGGACGAGTACTTCATGCTCATAGCGAAGCTCGTCTCGCTCAGGGCAACCTGTCCGAGGCTCAGGGTCGGAGCAGTGGCTGTGAAGGACGGCTACATACTCGCCACCGGCTACAACGGCGCACCGAGGGGAATGGACCACTGCATTGACGTGGGCTGTCTCATAGTTGACGGCCACTGCCACAGGGCGGTTCACGCGGAGCAGAACGTCATAGCGATGGCCGCTCGGAAGGGAATAAGCCTCGAAGGCGCTACCCTCTACGTCACGCACTTCCCCTGCGACACCTGCTTCAAGCTCGTCATCAACGCGGGAATCAAGGAGATAGTCTACGAGGAGATGTACCCCAACGAGGCCACCGAGATACTGCTTAAGGAAGCCCAGGAGAAGGGGATAGTGAAGATAAGGCAGTTCAAACTGCCGAAGGAGCGCGTTAGGGCGTTCCTTGAAGAGCTCTTCGGGGAGTTCATTTGAGCTTTTTCTCAATCTCCTCCAGCCTTCTGTTTATTTCCTCGAGTTCTATGGCAACTTTCCTCGTCAGCTCGGTTATCTCGCGCTCGGTCTTGTCCACCGCGAGGTAGACCTTGAAGATTATCAGGTATGCCGCTCCAATCGCCACGACGAAGAGGGCATCGAGTCCCCTGCCGAGGCCTAGGATGTCCTTAATTTCAAGGGCAATTCTAAGGGGAAACAGGGCAACTAGGAGCAAACCCAGAAGAAGAACTTCCCAAAACAGAAAGTCCCCCCACTCAAAATCGCCCCTCCTGTACTTACCGAGGACATAGACCATAAGGGCGAGCACGATTACAAGTGTAATCATCTGAACGACGTACATTCCCATCACCTCAGCTTGTCGAAGAGAAGGTTGAGCGCTATCTTAACACCCTCCAAAACGTTGGTTCCTTTCTTCATCGAGTACTCAGTGTAGACGGCCTTAATCGGAACCTCGACGATTCTACAACCGGCTTTGGAGGCCTCGATTATAATCTCGCTCGACACGGCGTAGCGGTCGCAGGTTATCCTTATCTTCCTCACGCAGTCCCCGCTGAGGCACCTCAGCCCGCTCTGGCTGTCGCTGACGTACTTCCGGGCAAAAACAGCGGTCACCGCGTCGAGAACGAAGTTGCCGAACTTCTTCACGAAGGGCATCTCACTCGTGTCCCCCTTAAGCCTCGAACCGACGGCGAAGTCCACCTTTCCTTCAGCGACCGGCTTCATGACGCGGAGCGCGTCACTTAGGAGATGCTGACCGTCGGCATCGAAGGTCAGGACGAGCTTCGCGTTCCTCCTGACGGCGTAGGCGAAACCCGTTCCGAGGGCACCGCCGAGTCCCCTGTTGACGAGGTGCGTTAAAACGTGAACGCCGTAGGAACGTGCTATCTCCTCCGTCCTGTCGCGGGAGCCGTCGTTCACGACGATTATCTCGTCCCGCCTGAAGTAGCGGAGAAGGTCCTCAATGACCGCGCCGATGGTCTTCTCCTCGTTGTAGGCCGGCACCACGACGTAGCTTGAGAACAGCCTTTCAAAGAGCTCCTTAAGGTGAAGGAGGTTCTCAACCTCGAAGTTGGGCTCGGCCTCCACCTGAAAGCTCATCCTGCCCGCGTCATGGCCAGTAACGAGAACGCTGAGCGCGCCGAGCTTCCTAGCTGGTATGATGTCGTAGCCGTGGTCTCCAACGACAACCGCTTTCTCCGGCGGGACGTTGAGTTTGTCGAGGATTCTCCCCAGCTGGCCGGGGTTGGGCTTCAGCTCCTCCGGAGGAACGTCGTCCCGCGTCGAGATTATGTCGAAGTAGTCTTTGAGGCCGTGAAGCTCAAGGGCCTTCATCGTGGCCTTCCTTGAACTCCTCGTCATAAGGGCGAGCTTTATCCCCCGATTCCTGAGAAAGTCAAGGAGCTCCCTCGCACCCTCAAAGACGAAGCTCTCGTTCATTCTCTCGGCTTCAAGCTCGATGAGAATCGAGTAGAGCTCCTCGAAGGGCCTACCCGTCTTTTTAGACAGCTCTATAAGGCCCTCGTACATCGGCGTTAGGTCGCCTATGAGCTCCTCAGGGATTCCGAGGGAGATTAGCCTCTCCCTGAGCTCTGACTTTATCTCGCTGAAGGGTTTTTCCGCACCCACGAGGGTTCCATCGAGGTCGAAAAGGACCGCCCTGATGTCCATGCTACCACCGAAGGGTTTATTTTCGCTCCCGCGTAGGGAAGCCGGTGTCAGAGATGATAACGTTCCTCGCGCTTATAGCTTTAATCCTTTCGCTCGTCCTCACTGGATACGTCAGGGAGCTCATGAGGAAAGCGGGAATCGTTGGCAGGGACATCCACAAGCCGGAAAGGCCGGAAGTTCCCGAGATGGGGGGAATTGCTATAGTCCTGACCGTTGGAGTCCTCGGAGCGCTGGTGAAGCCCGACGTCCTCCCAGTTTTCCTGCTCTTTGGCCTCGTCGGCGTCATAGACGACCTAACTGCCCTCAGGCAGTCCCACAAGGTAGTCCTCTCACTCCTTGTCTCGATTCCGGTGGCGTTCCTGGACGTGGGGAGGAGCGTTGACATCTTCGGCTACAACCTCAACCTCGGAATCCTATATCCGGTTTTCGCGGTTCTGTTCGTCACAGGCTCGGCGAACCTCGTGAACATGCTGGCCGGGTTCAACGGACTTGAGGTGGGCACGAGCGCCATCGCACTCGGCTTCCTCGCGCTGATGACGGACGGAACGGCAAGAGAGCTCGCGTTGATAGGGCTCGGAGCTTCCCTCGGCTTCCTCTGGTGGAACAGGTATCCAGCCAGGGTCTTCCCCGGCGACACTGGGACGCTCAGCCTCGGAGCTTTGATAGGCCTCGTCGGAATCCTCGGCAAGGTTGAGGTCTATACCGCCATCCTGCTGATTCCGCACTTCCTCGACTTCACGATAAAGGCCCTGAGCGTCCGCTTTGGTGTGAGAAGGCACGGGAGAACGGAGGTAATGCCGGACGGGACTCTGAAGGCCCCACCCTATCCAAGCTTCCTGGGAACAATAATGAGAAGGGTCAGGGTAACGGAGCCGAAGCTCGTGGCAATCGTGTGGGGAATAGAGTTCACACTCGGTCTTCTCGCCTGGGCTCTGAGTCAATTACTTTGACCATTCCAAAGCCATACCTCGTTTTTTCTCCAAAGCCGGTTTCATAGCCGAACTTCGCGAGCTCCCGCGAGCCGGTGTAGCGGAACACCATGAGGGAGCTCCTGAAGTAGGTGTCCCTAACAAGAATCCTCACGGGCTTGAACTTGAGAACCTCAAGCTTGAACTCCTTGTCCTCAGGCATGTGGCCGTAGATGGCCGAGTAGCGCATCAGCATTACCTTGCGGAGCTTGTCAAAGAACATCTCGTCGCCGGGATACAGGTCCCATATCTTCATTCTTCCGTTGACGAACTTGACAGTCCTGACCATTATCGGGCTGAGCGTCGAGAACAGGACCTCGTCCTTGAGCTCGGGCTCTTTGAGAACCTTAACGTTGTCCGCTATGAACGTCGCGTCCCCAATCTTAAGGAGAGGGTCGTCGAGGAAGCCCTCGGCGATGGCCTTGATGAGCTCCCCGGAGTGGGACGAGACGTAGAGGGAAACGTCGTCCGAGAGAACCTTAATGCCAGCCTCTGGAAGAAGCTCTCTCTTACGAACCATAATACGGGAGAACGTGAAGTGGTCCGCGTGACTTGTTTCTACTTCGTGGGCCAGCTCTGGAGAAACGAGGTATATCTTCTCTAAAATCTGTGTGTAGACCTCGTAGTTGTAGTTGAAGGGCAGTATCGTTCCTTCCTCAGCGGGTCTCAGCTTGATTTCGATTCTCATTCCACCCCACCCCGGTTTCAACCAGGAAGAATTGGAACTCAAGGTTAATAAGAATTTCGCATGTCAAACGTCGATTCAGTTACAACTCTAAAGAGTCAGCAATGGATGTTGAATATCAAGTAACACCAGCAGAGACAACAGACGACCCAACAAGGTTAAAAAGGACTCCGGTGATAATGACACAGTGGAGAGGTGAGAGAGCATGAGCATTGAGGATGCAAACATTCACGAAGGTTACGATGATTACATCACCTTCTTGAAGAGACGCATAAGGCAACTCGAGCTCCAGGTGAGGACGCTCGAGGCCGATAAGGAGAGGCTTGAGAGGGAACTTTCGAGGCTCAGAATGGAAATGTCGAGGCTTCGCCAGCCCCCTGCCTTCGCGGGCAACGTCATCGAGGTTCTCGACGATGAGAGGGCCATAGTCCAGAACTACAACGGTCCACGCTTCGTCGTCAGAATCGCCCCCTGGATAGAGAGGGACAAGCTGAAACCCGGCTCAAGGGTCGCCCTGGACCAGAGGACGATGGCGATAGTCGAGCTCCTTCCAACGGAGAAGGACCCGAGCGTCCTCGGCTTCGAGGTCATAGAGAGGCCCAACGTTACCTACAAGGACATCGGCGGTCTCGACAAGCAGTTGCAGGAGCTCCGCGAGGCCATAGAGCTCCCCCTCAAGCACCCCGAGCTCTTCGAGAAGGTTGGAATCGAGCCCCCGAAGGGAGTCCTCCTCTACGGGCCACCTGGCTGTGGAAAGACCCTCATGGCGAAGGCCCTCGCGAGAGAGGTCAACGCAACCTTCATTCGCGTCGTTGGAAGCGAACTGGTCAGGAAGTTCATCGGAGAGGGTGCTCGCCTGGTCCACGAGCTCTTCGAGCTCGCCAAGGAGAAGGCCCCAACGATAATCTTTATCGACGAGATTGACGCCATAGGCGCTAAAAGAATGGACGAGACGACCGGTGGCGAGAGGGAAGTCAACAGGACCCTGATGCAACTCCTCGCTGAGATGGACGGCTTCGACCCGCGCGGGAACGTCAAGGTCATAGCGGCAACCAACAGGCCCGACATACTCGACCCAGCCCTGCTGAGGCCGGGAAGATTCGACAGGCTGATTGAAGTCCCGCTCCCGGACTTCCGCGGAAGGCTCGAGATACTCAAGGTCCACACGAGGAAGATGAACCTGAGGGACGTTGACCTGCGCATCATAGCGGAACTCACCGAGGGCGCGAGCGGAGCGGACTTGAAGGCCATAGCGACCGAGGCTGGAATGTTCGCCATCAGGGACAGGCGCGAATACGTTACACAGGACGACTTCCTCAGGGCTGTAGAGAAGGTTCTTGGAGCTGAGAAGAGGCTCGCCCAGGCGATAGCGATGCACGAGGTCATGTACGGCTGACCTTTTCTGCCCTCTTCGTTCCCTTTATTACACTCCACGCCAGGGCGTAGAGAACCGCTATGGCGAAGAAGGCCTCCCTGTAGCCAAGCCTGTCTATAAGCCAGCCCGTGAAGTACGGTCCGACCGTTGCCCCGAAGAAGCCCACCATGTTAACGAAGCCCATAACCGGTCCAAGGTTGTCCTTTCCTGCAGTTTCGGCGGTGAAAGCCGTAACCATCGGGCCGACCGAGTAGAAGGTCAGGCCGAGGACGAGGGCAGAGAGGAAGCCTGGCTTCAAGACGAGGAGAACGATTAGGAGCGCGTTTGAGAGGAAGGCGAGTTCAAGGGCCTTCCTTCCGAGCCTGTCGTAGAGGACTCCTCCGGTGAGGGAACCCGCGATGCCGACCAGCGAGAGGAGGGAGAAGAGGTAAGAAGCCTTTTCAACGCCCATCCCCGTTGAGGTCAGGAAGGCAACGAGGAATGTTAGAACGCCGAAGAAGGCCATCAGGGCGAGGAAGTTCGCAATCGCTAAGTTCACCGAGCCGACCTCGATTGAGAGCCTCGCCTTACCGCTTCTTTCCTCAAGGGTCCTGAGGGAGATTACGAGCAGGACTCCAACGGTTAGGCTCATAACGGCCAGAATCGGGAAGGCGTAGCGCCAGCCGAGGTTCAAAGCCACAGACACGACGAGGAGCGGAACTATTCCGGAACCGACGGGCGGGCCGAGCATGAAGACGCCGAGGGCGGAGCCCTTTCTCGTTCCATAGGTTTCGGCTATCAAAGCCGTTGCGGGGGCGTAGTAGAGGCCAGAGAAAAAGCCGTAGAGCGCTCTAAAGGCCAGGACTTCCCAGTACTGGGAAGCGAAGAAGAGCATCGCGGAGGAGATTGAGTACCCGAATATGCTCAAAGCGAGGAGCCTCTTCCTCCCGAAGCGGTCGCCGAGGTAGCCTGCTGGAACCTGAATGAGAGCGTAGGGGAGGAGCAGGGCAGTCATTAGAAGTCCCGCCTGGGCGTTGCTCAGATGGAACTCTGCCTTTATCATTGGAAGGAGCGGGGAAACGGCCATCCTGTGGGCGTAGTTGAATATCCAGCCGAGGGTTATCAGGATAAGCGGAACGAGCATGTTTCGATGAGGAATTGAGCGCTTAAAAGTTTGTTGGACAAAGGTGGCCGACGAAAGTTTATAAGAATCCGAGCGGTAGTAACGGGGGAGGAGAGAGCGAATGGTCAGCAAGCTGTTGGCGCTCGAGGCTTATCCGAGCCTCCGCGACCTGGACTTCAGAATCCTCAGGGGAGTAGAGCTCAACATGAGGCACCACAAGTGGGTGCCGTTAGAGGACATAGCGCGCTTCGCCAGGGTGGACGTTGAGACCGCATCGTTCAGGCTCGGCAAGCTCGATGACATGTCCCTCGTCAGGCGGAGGAGCGACATAGGCTACATCGGCTACCAGCTCACGATACACGGCTACGACGTTTTAGCCATAAGGGCCCTCGCGAGGAAAGGCGTCGTAGAGGCGATAAGCACGACGCAGATTGGCGTTGGAAAGGACGCGGACGTTTACGTCGGAATAACGCCAGCCGGCGAGAAAGTTGCCGTTAAGTTCAACAGGATAGGGGGCAGAACGGCTTCGCGGAGGGCTACCTACCACTCCCACGTCTTCGCCGATAAGCACCACACGAGCTGGCTCTACGTCTCAAGGCTCATCGCGAAGAAGGAATACGACGCTCTGGTTCTGCTCAGTCCGATTGCGAGGGTTCCTAAGCCGATAGCCTGGAACAGGCACGTCCTCGTCATGGAGTTCGTTGAGGGAACCGAGCTGGCGGAGCTGAGGGACGACGAGCTGACGAGGGAAGAGGCAGAGAACGTCCTTGACAGAATCCTCGAGGAGTACCTCAAGATAGTGCGCTTTGGTATAGTCCACTCGGATTTAAGTGAGTTCAACGTCGTTTTAACGGGCGACGACATCTTGATAATAGACTGGGCCCAGCACCTGACCACCGCCCATCCGGAGAGCTACGAGCTGTTGAAGAGGGATTTAGCGGTCATAATCAACGCCTTCAAGCGGAGGTGGCGGGTTGAGAGGAGCTTTGATGAAATCTGGCCGGCCTTCGAGAGGGCCTGGCACGAGAGCAGGGGGGAGGGGTATGACGATTAAGTACGAACCCCTTAACAGGCGCGAGAGGATTGTTAAGCTCTTCCGCGAGGCAATCGAGGCCGAGAACAGGAAGGACCTCGAAACCGCGAAGAAAAAGCTCGACGAGATACTTCACGAGAGCCTCGACGTTGAGCCGGAGTTCTACTTCGAGGCCTGCTTCCGCCTGGCAGACATATTCCTCCAGGAGGACAACTACCGGGGAGCGGTCAAGTGCGCCCTGCGGGCCATCCTGAGGGCACCGAGCGAAGACCACTACAGGCTCGGCGTGAAGAGGTTAGGAGACATACTCGCGATAATCAAGAAGGAGAACCGCCTGGGGGAGCTGGCCGAGAACATGGACGCGACGCTCAGGCTCATCGAGGAGGACGAGGAGCTACACCGCTTTACGCTCGCCCTCGTGAAGCTCGCGAGGGGAGAAAGGGTGAGGGAGAAGTTCATCCTGCCCGAGTTCAACGAGGTCTTCGAGAGCCTAATCGAGTGAGGAACTCCCTTACGTACTCTTTTTCCGGCAGAAATGGGAAGTTGTAGGGCTCTTTCTTTGGCCTCTCGTTGTAGTAGGGCCTGTTGCAGGCAGGACAGCCGTGCGTTGCGAAAACCGCCGGCGAAACCTCGATGTCAGCTAAATCAAAGCCCCCTATCGAGTCCCCGTCGAAGATTATCCTGTCGCCCAGGCCCTTCTCAACGAGCCACCTCGCCAGCTGGACCTTCCTGTAGCGCTCGATACTCGGCGGTTCAAGGTTCTCAAGCCCCGTTCCCTTCAGGGGGGTGAATGCGAAGAGTGAAACATCAGCCCCAATAGCGTAGGCCCTCTTGAAGACCTCTACCAGCTCCCTGTCGGTTTCGCCGAGGCCGACTATGACGTGAATCAGAGCTTTTCCATGACCGAGGACGTCAACTACCCTCTCCGCAAAGTCCCACATCTCATCCCACTCAAAGTCGGGTTTTATCTCGCTAAAGAGCCTCTCGCTCGCAACGTCAAGGCCAACTCCAACGTAATCGACGCCGAGCCCTTTGAACTCCTCAAGCGTTTCCCTCGAAACGGGCGTTATCGAGACCGAGACCGGCAAGCCGAGGGGCTTGAACGCCCTCAGAAGTGCCAGAACGTCGTCGAGCATTCCGGGGTAGTCTATCGTCTGGAGGCATATCCTCCCGAAACGGCCGTTGGGAAGAGCTTGAACGACTTTTTCGAGCTCAAAGGCCGGCCAGATGACGCGGGAGAGCCTGTCGAGGTTTGCCCTGCTGGAGCGCGCCTGGGCGCAGAAGGCACAGTCGTTGGCGCACTTGCCGGGCCAGTAGGTCATCAGATACGCGGTCGTCGGCTTGGCCAGGAGCTTCGCCCTGATTAGGCCCATCGCTATCGCCGTTCCGTAGGAGACCCTAACGAGCATTGACCTTCCCCCAGATGACGGGCGCGTAGAGGGTTATAAACCCGACCCCCAGGATGAGCGGGAGGAGCGGGAAGACGCCGGCGTAACCGTAGAGCTGGGCGACGTAGCCGAGGCTGACCTGACCGGCGAGCGTTCCGAGGTCGAAGAACATCGTGTAGATTCCCGAACCCATCGTCCTGATTCTCCTCGGAAGGTTGCCGAGGGCCATCAGTTGCATCGCGGGAACCGCCAAGCCAAAGCCGGCCCCGATTAAGGCGGCGCTGACGTAGGAGCGGGGCGGGAGGGTGTAAAGGTTGAGCAGGACGTAGCCGAGGAGGAGCAGGGTGAGGCCGAGGGTTATCACTGGAAGAGGCCCGCGCCTGTCGGCGCTCTTACCGCCAACAACGCGCGTCATGAGGGAGAATATTCCGATGACCATCATGTAGTAGCCGAAGAGGCTCTGGGGCAGGGAGAGGGACTTGTAAAGGGCCGGTAGATAGGTGGTAACCCCCGCGTAACTAACGGAGAACATGAAGAGCGTCAGCGAGGCGGAAACGAAGGTTACCCTTAACAGCTCGCGGTAGTTGGCCTTCTCGTGCTCCCTCGGCTTGACGACTTCACCTGCCTCGCGCCAAGCTGTGAGCGCGAAGAGTGCTCCAACTCCTGAGAAGAGAGCGGTGAGAGCGAAAGCTCCGGCGAAGCCTATTACGTCGGAGGCGTAGCCACCTATGGCCGGCCCGATTATGTTGCCGAGGGAGAACATCATGCCACGCCAGCCGAGGGTCTCGCCAACCCTTCCCTCTGGGGCTAAATCAACGGCCGTTGAGAGGCTTGAAGGAAAGAAGAGGCCCATCGAGAAGCCGTGAATGGCCCTTGCGAAGGCGAAGAGGTAAACGTTGGCACTTATTGCCGAGACCACGTAGAGAACTCCAGCGAGAAGGCCGAGCAGGTTCCCGCCGACGAGGGCGTGGAAGCGATAACCTCTGTCGCCGACTGCACCTCCTATGGGCTTGGAGACGAGGGCGAGGAAAGAAGTGACGCCGGCGACGAGGCCGACGAGAAAGGGCTCGGCGTGAAGGCTGACGAGGAACGGGGAAACGACAGGGGTAACGACGCTTATCCCGAGGAAGAAAAAGAAGGTCGAGATGTTGAGGAGCCAGACGTTCCTCATCGAGGCCACTAAACACCAGCCTCCGGCTCGTCCATGCCGTCCTTCATGAAGGCGTAGCTCATGTGCTTGGTGTTCTTGGCGAAGCCCACGTTGCCCCTTGCGTCAACCATGATTATGCCCATGGTGTCTCTGCCAAAGTACTTCGTGGCGAGGCTTATCGCGGCTTCGCTCGCCGACTGGGCGTCGAGGCCGAGCCTGACGAGGTCGGTGGCGCTTTTAGCGAGGGCGAGCTTTATGGCAACCTCGCCGAGGCCGGTGCAGGAAGCTCCAGCCACTTCGTTGGCGTAGGTTCCGCCACCGATTATAGGCGTGTCGCCAACGCGACCGAACATCTTGAGGAAGACCCCACCGGTTGACGTTCCGGCAACGACCTCCTCACCGTCGAAGGCAACCGCTCCAACGGTGCTCCTTAGAACCTCGGGGTACTCCTTGATGAGCTCGTTGAGCTTCTTCCAGTGCCTCGTTTCGCCCTTTTCAATAAGTTTCTTCCTCAGCTCTTCCCACTGCTTGAGCCTCTCCTCCGTTACCGGGTCGTACTCCTCGAAGCCGAGAAGGCGAGCGAACTTCACGGCGCCTTCACCGATTAAAAGAACGTGGTCGGTCTTCTCCATGACCTTCCTCGCGACGCTTATCGGGTTCTTGACGCCCCAGATTCCGGCAACGGCTCCCGCTTCAAGGGTCTTCCCGCGCATTATGGCGGCATCCATCTCGACCCTGCCGTCTAGGGTTAAAACGCTCCCGGTTCCGGCGTTAAAAATCGGGTTGTCCTCAAGGGCTTTAACGGCCTCTTCAACCGCATCGAGAGCGGAACCCCTCTTCAGCTCGCGCCAGCCCGCTAAAACAGCCTCCCTAACGCCCTCGATGACCTTTGGAATCCTCTCCTCCTTCCTTATCGTGCCCGCTCCCCCGTGAACTATTATCGCGGCCATGAAAACCACCGAAAAAAGTTCCCTCGAAGGGTTAAAAGGGTTGTGGAAACGAGAAGAAATCAGCTGAGGGCCATGTTGATTATCGTCTCGCCGATGTTCTCGATGTACTCGAGGATTCTCCGGAAGCTCTCCTTGGCTATGGACTGCCTGTAGTCGGTTGCCTTAATCGTGGCGCGGAGTTCGAGCATGAGCTTGTCTATCGCCTTGAGGTCGCGCTTCTCTATCTGGGCCACCATCGCTTCAAACTTCTCCCTCAGGTAGGGCACGTCAACCTCGCCGGGGTTCTCGGCTATCCTGATGATGTGGTCGCCTATCCTCTCGATTTCCCTCGCTATGAAGAGGATTCCCATGAGGTCAAAGGTCCTCTTGACGATTCCGCTCTCCTCTGTAACCGTGTGCTTGCTGAGAAGCCTGTTAACGGTCCTGACGATGAGGAAGTAAAAGCGGTCAAGCTCGTTTTCAAGGTCGTTTATGTCGCGCCTTATCTCGCCGTCCTCGCCCTGAATGAGCAGTTCGAGGTCGCCAAGCATCGAGACCACGAGGGAGCGAATCCGCCTGAGGAGCTCAACGAGGTTCACCTCGTCCTCGTCGAGGAGGCTCTTCGCCACTATCCTGCTGGGCTCGTCGAGGATTATCTCAACGCCAGGGAGGCTCTGGAGAACCTTCCTTATCTTGACCTTGTAGATGGGCATCTCCTCCGTGAAGTGAATCTCAAGGACGTCGTAGCCCTGAATGTAGGCGGAAATCACGAGCCTTATGGCCATGTCCGGCGAGAACTCCTTGGAGAGGCGCAGTATCTTCTTCTCGCTCACATCTCTGGGCTCGCTGGGGAAGATGGTTATACTGCCGTCGGGGTTTATAGTCAGCGGTATTGTGTCGCCCTGCTTGAGGTTGTGCTCCTTGACCCACTTCTTTGGAAGAGAAATTATGTATGAGCTCCGCCCTGTAAACTGTATCTTCCTGAACTCCATAGCCAGCACCGAACGCTATATAGTGGTAGGCGTTAAAGGCTTCACTTCGATAGACTTATAAACGCTATGAGGGACGTTTCATCATGCTCTCGGAGTACGGCAGGGACGCGAAGATACTCATTACGGCCAACGCCTTAGGTCAAACTTTCCTCTGGTTCTCGTTCTTCATAATGCCCTTCTACCTCAAGGCCCTCGGCTACGACATGAAGGCTATGGGAGCATTTTTCTCAGCCCAGACGATAGTCGGTGGCCTCTTCTTTCTTCTGGCGGGCTACCTTTCGCTCCGCCTCGGCTACCGAAAGACCCTGTTCCTGAGCGCACTCATCGGACTCATCGGAAGGCTCCTCCAGGTGCTCGCTTTGAACGCAACGGTCCTCTTCCTCGGCTTCGTCCTGGTGGGAATCAACATGGGGCTGAGACAGCCGAACTACAACGCCTACCTGAGCGAGCTGGTGCCCGATGAAAGGAGGCACGAGGCGTTTTCCAAGAGCTTTGGACTGGGAACGCTCTTCAACTCCCTCGGCGTTCTCTTGGCTGGCTTTCTGCCGGGCTACCTCATGGGGCTGTCGCTGGCGGAGGAGACAGCCTACAGGATAACCTTCTCACTCTCGATACTCCAGTTCGTCTTCGTCGTTCCGGCTCTGCTCCTCGTGGGGGACGTTGAGGTCAGGGAGAAGAGGATAAAGTGGGAGAGAAGCTTAGTCCTCAAAATCCTCAAGTTCTCGCTCCCGAGCGCGCTCATAGGCCTCGGCGCGGGGATAACTATACCATTCATGAGCATCTACTTCAAGCTCAAGTTTGGGGAAACGCTCCAAGCGATAAGCTGGATTTTCTTCTTCCAGCAACTGGCGATGGGTCTCGGCTCCTTTGGATTACCAGAACTCGTTAGGAAATGGGGCCCAGTAAAGGTCATAACGTCATTTCAAGGACTCGCCACCTTCCTCTTCGCTGTGTTTCCCTCGATAGAGACGTTTGCACTCGCGGGGGCGGTCTACGTCCTCAGGGCCATACTCATGAACATCATCTGGCCAATAAACGACTCCTTCATGATGGGCTTTTTCAGGACTGAGGAAAAAGCAACAGCCAATGGCATAAGGCAGGCCTTCTCGACCTTCATGCGCGGAGTGGGCAACTCACTCGGCGGGACCCTCTTCGCGGTTTCATTGGCCTATCCTTTCTACGCCACCGCGCTCCTCTACGCCCTCGCGACTGGGCTGTTCTACGCCTTCTTCATAAAGCACAACGAAGAATGAGAAAACCGGGCGGAAAAAACCAGAAATCAAGCTTTGGCCAGCTCCTCACCGCGCTCAAAAGCTTTAAAGTTCATCTCCCAGAGCTTCTCGCGGAGGGTCAGCCTTATTCCCTCAAGAAGGCTCTCGCGCTTGAGGGGTATCAGGCCCTTTCCGTAGGCGTAGCCGAGCATCAGGACGCCCAAAGTTCTCGGGTTTATCCTGTCTGCCTCACGCTGGAAGTTCATCATGTGAACCGGGCAGATTCTTCCGAGGGCTTTTTCGATTTCATCGAGCTCCGGATAGCGCTCCTTCCCGACGAGGGTCGTCGCCGTGTGAATGGGGTAGGCGTTCACTATGGCAACGCTGTCCTTTCCGAGAAAGCGCGCGTTCCTTAACGCCTCGGCCGGCTCAAGGGCGAGCATGAGGTTGGCTTTGCCCTCCTCGATGAGGGGAGAATAGACCTCCTCTCCGAACCGGAGGTAGCTGAGAACGCTACCGTAGCGCTGGCTCATTCCGAGGGTCTCGCCGATGCGAACGTTGTAGCCCTCGACCATAGCAGAGTTTCCAACGATTCTCGAAAGGGTAAGACCCCCCTGACCGCCGACTCCGGTAATGATGAGGTTGAACTCCATGAGCACCACCTTAGGGAGTTGGAGGAGGAGAATAAAAAGCTAAGCTCAAAAAAATTCGCTCAGAGGATTAGCTCCTCGAAAATTCTGAGCTTTTCACGGCCTTTGATGTTTACCCAGTCAAAGATTGAGCCACTGCTCTCCCCCAACCTGAGGCTCTCAACGAGTTCTTTGTAGATTCCACCTGCTATGCCGTTGGCTATTATCGCGCTCCCCTCGGCCGCTTCTTTAGCCTTCGCCCTGCTCTCGAGTTTGAGAACCTCGACCGAGAAGCCGTAGCGCCCAAAGGCATCCTCAAGGGCTTCCTTGACGTCGCTGAAGAACTCCGGAATCCGCGAGAAGCGACCGCTGATGTAGATGCTCTCAGGCCTGACGGAGGGAAGCAGTGAGAAGACGTCCTTGACGATGGCCTCTATCATGGCGCTGTAGCCCTTCGCGACATTCTCATCCTCCTTCGCGAGCTTTACGAACTCCTCTGGCGAAACCGAGAACGGGTCTATTCCGGCAACGTAGGACGCACCGCCCTGGAAGAGGACGAGCTTTCCGAAGTCGTCGAGGGCGTTGGCCAGCGCGTAGGCTAATTCACCGTCCATGAAGCCCATTCCGAGGTAGCCGGGGAAGCCGGCCGTTCCGGCCATGGCGTCAACGATTTGGCCGTTCTTGACTGCCATCGCGGAGGTGTAGGCGAAGCCGACCTCAACCGCTATGAGGTTTGTCTCGGAGTAGGGGATTCCCTTTCTCTCGGCTTCCCTCACCATCGCGAGGGCAACGGTGAAGACCTTATCGGCCGTTCCGAGGTCTATCCTGTTGGCCTTCCGCCACTCCGGGACGGTCGGGAGGTGTATGACGCCGGGGGTGAAGTAAACGTTGAGGTCCTTAGCTTCTCTGAGGAGGAGCATGAGCTCCCTCAAACCGACTATCTTGAGCCTTCTCCTCACATCGGCCTCGGTTATGAACGTAGCTAAAGCTATCTCGGCATCGGTGGCTTCCCTCGCGGGTTTGAGCGGTATCCCGTAGCCACAGGGACCGACGATGGCATCAATCTTCCCGTGCTCCTCCTGAACCTCGCGGAGGAGTTCAACGATTATAGCTGGGTTCTCGGTTACCCTGTTCCTGTCCACGGAGACGTCGACTATCACCTCCCCGGTCTCGTCGTCGAAGCCGAACAAATCCATGCTCTTCGTCCCGGAGTCTATACCAACTGCCTTAACCACGCTCCACCACCATCCCCCTGTTGTCAACGCCCGTAACGAAGACCTCTCCGCCGTCGCCGTTCTCGCGGAGGAAATCCTCAACGATGGATTTTAGCCTTTCCGCCTGAGCCTGACCTTTGACGAGGCCGTAGAAGGTCGGCCCCCAGCTCGTCTGGCAGGCGCAGTAGGCTTCCTTCAGCATCAGCCTTATCCCCTCGTTCACGATTTCGCAACAGTAAACGTTCTCTTGGTAGTCGCTCCAGAACTCCCCGAGAAGGTGGTTGAACTGGTAGAGGCCCTCCCCGAAGGTCTTTATGTCCCGCTCGATGAACGCGGGCAGGATTTTCATAAGCACTATCCTCGACAGCCTGTCGGCCAGCTCCGGTGGCATCTTCTTGAGGTTTCCGAGTATCTCGTCCTCGCGCTTCCTGATTTCGGCGAGGGTCTTCCTCGGGGTCTCGGGGATTGCCACAACGAAGAGCCAATCGCTTGGAAAGTCGCCCCTGAAAATCAGCGGTGGAACGACCTTCTCGCGCTTGTCCACAGGGAAGCCACCCTCGTAGATGAAACCGCCGACCTTAAGGGCGTAGAAGCCGAGGGCAGTTATGAGACCGCGCCTCACAGCCAACGCCACCTCCTCAAGCGAGAGGTTTAGGCCATATAGTTCGCTCACGGCCATTCCTATACTCAGGGCGAGGGTGGTATGAAAGCCTATTCCAACCCACTTCGGGATGTAGCTCCTCACCGTAACCTCAACGGGCGGGAAGTCGTAGCGCTCGCGGAGCCTCGCCAAGAACTTCAACGCATCTTCGTCGTTGGAGCAGTCTTTTTCAGCTTCTCTGACCTCTATTTCGAGGCGTGGCTTTTCTATGGCGAAGCCAACCGTTCCGTAGAGCCGTCCCATGTCCCCGCTCAGGTCGGGGTTTCCAGTATGCAGATGAGCCGGCGCGCTAATCCTCACCATCATGTTCATCACCGGAAACTTCGGATACCTATTTAAGGACTCGTGAGGACTCAAAAACATGACGTTCGAGGAGTACTATTCGGCCTTCAAAGCCTACAGCGACATCTATTCCGACGAGTACAGAAAGAGGATTGAGGACCTTGAACCGCTCCTGATGAAGTTCATGAAGGAAAAGGGGAAAGTCCTCGACCTCGGCTGTGGGGCGGGGGGCTTCTCGTTCCTGCTTGAGGATTTGGGCTTCACTGTCGTTGGCGTTGACAACAGCGACTACATGCTCTCCCTCGCGAAGGGTTTTGCCAGAGAGAAGGGCTCGAGGGTGGAGTTCATCAAGGCAGATGCGAGGGAGTTACCCTTCGAAGATAACACCTTTGACTACGTCCTCTTCATCGACAACCTCGTCCACTTCGAACCCCTCGACCTCGGAAAGGCGTTCCGCGAGATGGCGAGGGTTCTGAAGCCGGGAGGAAAGCTAATCCTCCAGTTCACTGACCTTAGGGCACTCCTTCCGGTTCTCATGAACGGACAGGTAATCGGCGCTGAATACTGGATTAGCAAGGTTTTGCCGGATAAGGACGAAAAAACCGTCCTGATAGAGTTCCAGAGCGAGGAGAAGTCCTTCAGGGTTCGCTTCAACGTCTGGGGAAAGACAGCGGTGGAACTCTTAGCGAAGCTCTACTTCCGGAAGGTCGGAGAAGAAAAGATAAACGAGCACACCTACCTCCAGGTTTACACACCGAAAAAATGAATCAGGCCTCGAAGCGAAGCCTTTTGACCACGAACTCCTTATCGAGGGAAGCCAAGAACGGGGCCAGCCTCGGCCCGCGGTCCTTTCCTATGAAGAGGTTGTAGAGTGCTTTGAACCACTCCTTGCTCGGGATTCCGCGCTTCTTGGCAACGTCGAAGATTGCGTTGTTGAGCTCATCCACGGTGAAGGTATTGGCCCCAATCCAGTCGGCGAGCTCTCTCATCGCCTCCCTGATTTCGGGCTTGAGTTCGAGCTGGGGAAGTTCTTCGAGAAGGCTGAACTTGACGTTCTCAGGAGCGTACTTCTCGACCCAGTTCTTGGCGAGCCTGATGCGGAGCCTTATCCTCTCAATGTCCTCGTCGCTCAGGTTCTCGGGAACGTGACCCTGCTCCTGGAGAACCCTGATTATTCCCTCCTCGTCAAGGTGGGGCATCTGGACGAGAGTGACGAGGAAGCGGAAGGGGGCCTGAGCGATAAGCCTCTCCGGAACCTTCGGCATCGAGAGCTCGTAGGTTCTCTTGAGTTCCTCTTCCTCCTCCGGGTTCTTTGCGTGCTCAAGGCCGAAGTAAATCCTCTCGACCTTGTCGAACTCGTCGTAGAGGTTGAGCAGGCCGAGGCCTAGGTCTATCTTGAGCTCCTTATTGGGCCTCGCCTTGGCGTAGATGAAGCGGATTATTCCCGGCTCGAGCACCTCGTAGAGGTCGCTGAGGAGGATAACGTTGCCCTTAGAGCCACTCATCTTGCCCTTCTGCCCCTTGATTCCAACGAACTCGTACATGAGGTCTATCGGTGCCTTCCAGCCGAAGACCTTCTCGGAAATCTCCCTTCCTGTGTCGTAGGAGCTTCCGGCGGCGAGGTGGTCTTTTCCAGCTGGCTCGAAGTCCACCCTGAAGTGCGCCCAGCGCATCGGCCAGTCGACGCGCCAGCGGAGCTTAACGTTGCCCTCCCTTATGTCGGTCTCCCCCTCGCTTCCGCAGTGCTCACAGCGATATTTAACCTTCCACCCGCCGTCCCACGAGACGAACTTCGCCTCGCGCCTGCACTTCGGGCAGTAGACCATAACAGGTTGCCAGTCGTCCTCAAGGGGCGGCTGTTTAGCCCTCTCACGGTACTTGTCGAGAACCGCCTTGATTTCGTCGCGCTTTTCGAGAGCCAGCTTAATCTCCTCGGCATATTCACCCGACTTGTACAGCTCGCTCGCGTAGAGGAAATCAACCTCAATGCCAAGCTTTCTCACTTCCTCCTCAAACTTCTCCATGAAGTGCTCCGCGTAGCTGTCGTGACAGCCCCACGGGTCGGGGACTTCCCTGACCGGCTTAGTGAGGTGCTCCTTCCACTCCTGCGGGACGTTCTTGGGGACCTTCCTAAACCTGTCGTAGTCGTCCCACATGTGGATGTGCCTGACCTTCT
The DNA here is from genome assembly GCF_000585495.1 of Thermococcus nautili. Taxonomy (NCBI): domain Archaea; kingdom Methanobacteriati; phylum Methanobacteriota; class Thermococci; order Thermococcales; family Thermococcaceae; genus Thermococcus; species Thermococcus nautili. The sequence continues at coordinate 1,100,802 of NZ_CP007264.1, read as the reverse complement.
TTCCCCTGTCCCTCAGGGCGTGGCCCACTATGTAGGCCGTGAAGAACTCTCTAAAATTGCCTATGTGAACGTAACCGCTCGGCGTGATTCCGCTCTCGACCACGTACTCCTCCTTGTCGCCCCTTTCGCGGATTATCTTTTCGGCCATGTAGTCAGCCCAGTGAACCATTCTCACCACCGCGCTTAGCTCCTCGAAAGGGCTTTTAAGGTTAGCCTCCATTTGAACAACTTTCAAAGAGAAACATTTATAAGCACAAAAAGTAAAAACTACTGAACAATGTAACAGGTGGACGCCATGGAGTTCGAACTAATGAGAATGAACGTCTTCTTCCCAGCGTCGCTGGAGATTCAGGAGGAGCTTCTCAAGGCAGGCTTTAAGGTGCCCTACGACAAGGAAACCGGGAAGAAAACTCCGGTTCCGGTGGTTTCAAGCTCGATGGAGGGACGAAAGCTGAGACGGAGAAGACTGCTGAAGGCCAAAGATGTTGAAATGAAAGATAAGTTCGCGGTGATTCCCGAGGAGAGGGCTCTCATCGAGTTCGAAGTCACTGAGAAGGGCTTCCTAGTGATAAGGCCTAAGCCACTGGAGTACCACCTCGAGGAGCTCGGCTTTCTCTCGGTTCCGCCGAGGCTCTGGGGAACGTGGGTGAGCTTCTCACTGCCCTTCTCAGCTTACGACGCGCTCCTCTCAGAACTGAAAGAGTTTAAAGGGGAGAACCGGGGCTTCTACACAGCTTCAAAAGGCTCAAGGGGAAGGATTGAGGTCTACGCCTACAAGGGGAGGACTAGGAAGGACCTCGGAATTCCTGTTTTCGGCTACTCCTTTGGGCTCCACGGCCTAACCCTGGCGGAGGAGTACCTGAGGGAAAAGGCGGAAGAACACGGCGTCCCCGAGGAGAGGCTCCGCTACCTCAAGCTCGGCCTGAGGAAGAGGAAGGAAACCAAGGCCGGCCTCAGGGTCGGAATAGTCTGGGAGAACGGAACTCCCGTTGAAGTTACCCTAAAGCTCTCGACAACGGAGCCTAGGGTCAGAATTCAGGGCCTCTACGGCGAGCTGGTTGGGAAGTCGAGGGGAGAGCTGACGAGAACGGACGACTGGTATATAGCCGTTCGCGCTTCCGACTTCATCACCGCCCTTGAAACCGTTGGAGGAACGTTCGGATAAAGTTATTAGCCTCAATCCCTTTCATTTTTTGGTGGAATGGATGTTCGAGTGGTTGCCCTACGCGGGTTTAGCGGCCCTGCTCATACTGCTTGCAATCGGCTTCACGAGGAAGCTGGGCGAGGAATGGGCGTGGATAAACAGGAAGATAATTCACTTCAGCATCGTTCCGGCCGTTCTGATGTTCTACTACGGAAAAATTCCCGCGGAGGTTTTCAGCGCCTCTGCTTTCGCCTTTGCCCTGTTCCAGCTGTGGCCCCACATCAAAAAGCGGGAGTTCTCGTGGTACCAGATAGAGCACAACTACGGGGAGGTCTTCTTCGCGTTTTCGGCATCGATAATACCTATTGTTTTGCCGAGGGAGTATGCAACGGCGCTCCTCCTCGCGATGGCAATCAGTGATGGGGTAACCGGGGTGGTAAGGCACTACTACTTCAGACGGCACGGCTTCAACGTGAAGCTCAAGAAGCACTGGACAGGAAGCCTGGCATACTTGGCAACGGCCGTGGTGATAGCACTCATTTACCTCGACGCGGATACAATAAGAAAAGTGATGTGGGCAGTGATACTGGCCTTAGCGGAGTACCAGCCGTGGCTCGACGACAACTTGGCCGTGCCGATGGTTGGAAGTTTGCTGTTCCTTCTCTACTGAGCCCACCTGACCTTCAGGCTGTCCTTCTTCACCTTTTTGAACTCCTCAACGAGTGCTCTTCCAGTCCTCTCCATGAACCCCTCAACGTCGGTGATGCCAACTTCCTTGAGGCCTATTGCCTCCACGCCCTCGGGAATGCCCTTGGCCTCGACGTTTATCCCAATGTGGATTTTGACGCTTACTGGGGAAACGGTTGCTATCGAGATGCTTAGTTTCTTTCCGTTAACGTAGATATCGTCGCTCTTTCTCTCGGTCTTCACCCCGTAGTCGTTGAGAACCTCGCAGAGCTTGGCTATGAAGAGCTTCTGGAGAGTCGAGGCGAAGAGCGTGTTCACCAAGTCGAAAACCTCGATTATGTAGTGCACCATGTCGTCGCTCTTGATTTCCTTGCTCGCGCGGAGGTCCTCTATGTCAATCATCTCCTCGACTTTGACGTCGCACTTTCCGCGGAAGACGACGAGCGAGTTTCCGAGGATTCCGAAGTTCCTGTAGGTCCAGTGGCTTCCTATCGCGGAGCCGTCGTAGTCTATGCGTTTGTCTTTAACGACTAGCAACTCCATGCTATCACCCCAGCTTTTGGAGTAGTTGTTTAAGCTCCTCAAAACTCTTTACATCCACCCACATGTGAATGAAATCAACGTAGGGAACGGCCATTTTGACGCCGTTGATGTGAATCACTCGGTCGTCAATGTAAATGACGTCGTCGATGTCGTAGCCGATGGAGCGAAGCTCCTCGATGGTTCTTCGAATCATATCGCCCTTGTCAGGATGGCCTTCGATTTTTGGAAACATGAAGTAGTCCCATAGACCAAAGCCCTCGAGAATCGGCCTTACCCTCTCCTCGATGTTCCAGCTCGCAATGCTTAGAATGAACCTTTCGCTCGCCCATTCGAGGAACTCGCGAACACCGGGAAAGAGGCGGAGTTTTTGGCCGAGGGAATCAGTTAAACAATCGCCGTTGAACTCGTATGGCGGAACTAAGGCAGAAGCGTCCTCGTGGTCCCAGAGGGTGCCGTCCAAATCAAGAACGAGCAGTCTCATGGAAATCACCAGGAGAAGGTATCACAGAGAATTTTAATTTTTACGGATGGATTCTTGCAGAAGAGTCGAGTTAAGTTAAGTCATAATGAGGGCCGTGCATAGGCGAGCTGGTCTCTCAGACGCCCCGCCCGGGGCACTCGGGCTGTTGGGAGCGGCAGGCTGAACGGGTCGGTTTCCCTTCCCGCTTACACCCCCGCCCCATCAAACGGGTCTTCTTCCCGAGCCCTCGTCCTGGGCAACGGACCGGTCGCCCAGGCCCAAACGCCCAGGAATGGCCGCCTATTTTCGGGGACCGCTTCGGCCTTAGATGCTTTCAGGCCTTATCGGACGCGGCGTAGCTGCCCGGCTATGCCCTGTAGGACAACCGGTAGACCAGAGGCCGCGGCTCCCTGTTCCTCTCGTACTGGGGGAGCCTTCCCCTCAGGCGGCCAGCACCCCCGGTAGATAGCATCCGACCTGTCTCACGACGGTCTAAACCCAGCTCACGTTCCCCTTTAATGGGTGAACACCCCCACCCTTGGCCCCTGCTGCAGGGCCAGGATGGGAAGAGCCGACAGCGAGGTAGCAAGCCTCGGGGTCGATATGGGCTCTCGCCCGAGACGACTCTGTTATCCCCAGGGTAGCTTTTCTGTCATCCCTGGCCCCCACCGGGGAGGCACAGGGGTTCGCTAGGCCACGCTTTCGCGGCTGGACCCGCCTCTGTTACGGGTCCAGTCAGGCCGGCTTTTGCCCTTGCACTCTACGGCGGATTCCTGACCCGCCTGAGCCGACCTTAGGGCACCCTCGATACCTTTTCGAGGGTGTGCCGCCCCAGCCAAACTGCCCACCTACCGCTGTCCCCCCTTCCGGGGGTTAGCCGTACGGCAGAGGGTGGGCGGTGTCTCATGGACGGCTCCACCCGCCCCGGAGGGCGGGCTTCGACGCCTCCCGCCTACGCTGCGCACCCCCCGCCGTACGGCAACGGCAGGCTGCAGTAAAGCTCCATGGGGTCTTCGCTTCCCACCGGGGGTCCCAGGCATATGCGCCTGGCAGAGGTTTCGCCGGGCCCCAGCCGGGGACAGTGGGGACCTCGTTACGCCATTCATGCAGGTCGGCATTTAACCGACAAGGAATTTCGCTACCTTAAGAGGGTTATAGTTACCCCCGCCGTTTACCGGTGCTTCACCCGGTTGTACCCGGGCTTCACATACCGGCACTGGGCAGGCGTCGGCCCCAGTACAAACCCTTTCGGGCTAGCTGGGACCTGTGTTTTTACTAAACAGTCGGGCCCCCCTAGTCACTGCGACCTGCGGGTTACGCACCCGCAGGCACCCCTTCTCCCGAAGTTACGGGGCCAATTTGCCGAGTTCCCTCGGCTGGGTTTCCCCCGACACGCCTTAGGCTTCTCACCCAGGGGCACCAGTGTCGGTTCTCGGTACGGTCGCGGTGGATCGTTCCCGAGGGGCTTTTCACGGGCCCCAGGGATCGGCGGAACCCCCCTTACGGGAGGCCATTCGCGCTTTCATCCGGTTCTCGCCATTACGGCACTCCCCGGACTTATACGCTTAGCCGGCCTTGTGGGCCGGTCCGCCTACCCCGAGGCGTCACCCCTCGGGCTTGCGTTGCCGCGCCTACCACCGCGGTACGGGAATATAAACCCGTTTCCCTTTCCCCGACGCCGAGTTACGGGTCGGGTTAGGACCGACTAACCCACGGCTGACGAACATTGCCGTGGAACCCTGGCCCCTACGGCGGCCGGGATTCTCACCCGGCTATGCTGCTACTCCCGGCAGGATCCGCAATACCGACGGGTCCACCGGACCTTACGGCCCGGCTTCCACCCCATCGGCACGCCCGCCTACCCGATCACGGACCAATCGGTCCGTGCGCCGGGGTCTCGGCGGCCGGCTTGAGCCCCGTCCATTTTCGGGGCCCCTGACCTCGACGGGTGAGCTGTTACGCACTCTTTAAAGGATGGCTGCTTCTAAGCCTACCTCCCCGCTGTCTAAGGCCAGGGACACCCTTTGGAGTAACACTTAGCCGGCACTTTGGGGCCTTAACCCCGGTCTGGGTTGTTCCCCTCTCGGGTGACGGCTTACACCGCCCCCCTACTCCGGCCATCTACGGCGGCGGTGGGTTCGGAGTTTGACAGGGGGCCGGGGGATTTCTCCCCCTAAACCCCCAATCAGTGCTCTACCCCACCGCCTACCTCCGGCCGGGCTATCCTGGGGGATAATTCGGCGGGAACCAGCTATCGCCGGCCTCGATTGGCCTTTCACCCCTAGCCCGGGGTCACGGGAGCGAATTGCACGTCAGCACCCCTATCGGGCCTCCATCCCTCTGTTGAGGGACTTCACCCTGCCCCGGGCTAGATCGACCGGCTTCGGGTCTCACCCGAGCGACTCCGGGCGCTTTCACACCCCGTCCCTCGCCCTTACGGGCTGCGGACCTGTCGGTTTCCCTGCGGCTTCGGGGCTGACCCCCTTAACCTCGCCGCTCGGGTGAACTCCCTGCCCCGTGATCCAAGACGGACGGTGCAACCCCGGTCACCTCCCCTCGTACTCCACGGTCGCCCGTGTTTCCTTCGGGGAGGGTCAACCCTTTCGGGCCGCACCCTCCTATCGCCGCCTGGTTTCAGGCTCTTTTCACCCCCCGCCAGGGGTGCTTTTCAGCTTTCCCTCACGGTACTAGTTCGCTATCGGTCTCGGGACGTATTTAGGGTTGGGAGCCGATGCCTCCCAGCTTCCCGCCGGATATCCGACCGACGGTACTCAGGGACACCCCAGGAGCTCGGGGGCTTACGCCTACGGGGCTTTCACCCTCTACGGCGCCGCGTTCCAGCGGACTTCGGCTTCGCCCCCAGGGCTCCTTCGGGGGCCCTACAACACCACATCCCCCGAACCTTTCGGCCCGGGGTTCAGTTTGCCCTGTGCCGCTTTCGGTCGCCCCTACTCACGGCATCGCTTTTGCTTTCTTTTCCTGCGGGTACTAAGATGTTTCAATTCCCCGCGTTCCCCCTCCCAACTGGGAGTGCGGCAAAGCCGCGGGAGGTCCCATTCGGGCATCCCCGGTTCGACGGCTGCCTGCGCCTCGCCGGGGCTTATCGCAGCTTGCCACGCCCTTCGTCGGCGCCCCGAGCCGAGCCATCCACCAGGCGGCTTAGTTGCCACCGGGCGGGGCGTTTTCTGGACCAGCTCGCCTATGCACGGCCCTCATCGTGACCCCTGTTCGGGGTCTCAGGCCCTTCCACCCCGAGCCGAGCTCGGGATGTGCACCTCTTCGTGGTGGACCGGCCGGGATTCGAACCCGGGGCCTCCGGCTTGCAAAGCCGGCGCTCTCCCAGGCTGAGCTACCGGCCCACGTTGGCAGGCCCGGCACCCCTTAAACCCCCCCGGACGGGTTTCCGGCGATAGGAGGTGATCGAGCCGTAGGTTCCCCTACGGCTACCTTGTTACGACTTCTCCCCCCTCACGGAGCCCAGGCTCGACCCGGCCTCCCCGAAGGGAGACCAGGCCTCACCCGGACCCCGCTCGGGTGGAGTGACGGGCGGTGTGTGCAAGGAGCAGGGACGTATTCGCCGCGCGATGATGACACGCGGGTACTAGGGATTCCAGCTTCACGCGGGCGAGTTGCAGCCCGCGATCCGAACTGAGGGCGGGTTTAGGGGATTCCCTTCCCCTTTCGGGGTCGGTTCCCATTGTCCCGCCCATTGTAGCGCGCGTGTAGCCCGGGGGTTTCGGGGCATACTGACCTACCGTCGCCCGCTCCTTCCTCCGGCTTATCGCCGGCGGTCCCCCCAGAGTGCCTCCTCCCCAGCGGGGAGGACTGGCAACTGGGGGCGCGGGTCTCGCTCGTTACCACACTTAAGTGGACGCCTCACGGTACGAGCTGACGGCGGCCATGCACCTCCTCTCGGCGCGTCCGGCAAGACCTTCAGCCTGGCCTTCATCCTGCCGTCGCCCCCGGTGAGGTTCCCGGCGTTGAATCCAATTAAACCGCACGCTCCACCCCTTGTAGTGCTCCCCCGCCAATTCCTTTAAGTTTCAGCCTTGCGGCCGTACTCCCCAGGCGGCGGGCTTAACGGCTTCCCTCCGGCACCGGGCGAGCTCGAAGCTCGCCCGACACCTAGCCCGCATCCTTTACAGCCAGGACTACCCGGGTATCTAATCCGGTTCGCTCCCCTGGCCTTCGTCCCTCACCGTCGGACCCGTTCCAGCCGGGCGCCTTCGCCACTGGCGGTCCCCCTGGGATTATAGGATTTCACCCCTACCCCAGGGGTACCCCCGGCCTCTCCCGGTCCCAAGGCCCGCAGTATCCCCAGCAAGCCCCACGGTTGAGCCGTGGGATTTCGCCAGGGACTTACGGGCCCGGCTACGGACGCTTTAGGCCCAATAATAGCGGCCACCACTTGGGCCGCCGGTATTACCGCGGCGGCTGCCACCGGCCTTGCCCAGCCCTTATTCCCGGAGCTTTTTACACTCCGGAAAAGCCGTGGCTGTGCCACGGCACTGGGGGTCCCCCCGTCGCGGTTTCCCGCATTGCGGAGGTTTCGCGCCTGCTGCGCCCCGTAGGGCCTGGACCCGTGTCTCAGTGTCCATCTCCGGGCTCCCACTCTCATGGCCCGTACCGATCTTCGGCTTGGTGGGCCGTTACCCCACCAACTACCTAATCGGCCGCCGGCCCATCCTCGGGCGGGCAGAGCCCCTTTCGGCCTGGGGACCTTCCAGTACCCCAGGCCTATGGGGGATTAGCCCCAGTTTCCCGGGGTTATCCCCCTCCCGAGGGTAGGTTACCGACGTGTTACTGAGCCGTCCGCCGGTGCGCGCAGAGCGCGCCCCATGACTCGCATGGCTTAGTCGGACCCCCATAGCAGTGGCCTCCGGCAGGATCAACCGGAATTGAGCAAGGAGTACGGCCGGTGGAACTCCCCTCAAATGGGGGAGTACCGATTCCCGTCCGGGGGTTTGGTCGGGGTGCCGGGCCTGCCTTACCCCCGAGGGGTCCGCCTTTCGGCGTTTCCTCGGGAGCGCACCTGGTGTGACCCGGACTGGAGGGCGGGGTTCATCTTTGGGTGCTTTGCACCCGTTCCCCCCGACGCCGCCGTCTTGGCGTCCGGGTCTTCGTCGCCCCCTGTTCGGGGGCTCCACCCAATAGGGACGAACCCCCGCAGTGAAAAATTTTTGCAAAACCCCTCACGGGGGAGATTTTTGAAAAAGAACCTGTTAAAATCGAGAACCAAAATGCACAAAAATAGACATAAAAATGTTAAAAATTTTTGCAATCAGAGGCGGAGTATTTCCGGCACAATGCTTATCTTCGAGACGGGAGTGGGTATTGTGTTCGTGACTGCGAGCTCGTCAACCGCACCACTAACCCTCTCGATGGCACCCTCGGCAAAGACCCCGTGAGTGACCCCAACGAATATTTTCCCCGCACCTAATTTTCTCAAAATTTGTGCGGCTTTGACCATGGTCCCCCCGGTACTTATGATGTCATCAACTATCAGAACGTTCTTGCCCTTAACGTCTATATCAACCGGTCTCATCTCAACCTCAGTTGGGGATATGCGCCTCTTCTCGAAGTGGCTGTACTCAAGACCAAACTCTTGGGCGACTGCCCTTGCCCTCTCGCGGGCGCCTTTATCCGGGGCAAGGACTATGCCGTCGCCAAGCTTCTCGCGGAAGTAGTCCGCTATGACCCTCGCCGGAGAAACGTTGACGCCTTTACCAGGGAAGTACTTCAGTGTCTCGGGGTTGTGGAGGTCGAAGATGTAGAGTTCATCGTAGTAGATGCCGAGCGCCTTCATTATCGCCCTTACGCTTACCGGCTCACCCTCCTTCGTGACCCTGTCCTGCCTGCTGTAGGCGAAGTAGGGAACGACGGCACGGAGTTTCTTGAAGCCCTTCTCCCTGAGCGCGTCCCCAATGAGAAGCAACTCAACGATTTTCTCATCCTGAGGTGCGAAGGTAGAACTGACGACCGTTGCTTCGTTGCCGGAACCGAGAACCCGAACGTACTTCTCCCCGTCTGGGAACTTCCTCAGCTCGACCTCGATGATTTCTCCACCGAGTTCCCTGAGCTCCCCCTCAAGGTGCTTCCCACCGCTCCCGATAACGAACATGAGCGCCACCTCCTTTGACGGCTTCCTGTTGAATTACCGCCTTATAAACCCACCGTCATACCAAGAGAACGGCAATAACCCCCGCGAGGAAGATTCCATCGAAGGTTCCGGCGCCACCTATGCTGACCATCGGCGCCCCGAGGCGCTTGATTTTCTCCCAGTTCATCAGGTCGGCCCCTATGAGAACCCCAAGCGTTCCGCTGACGTAGGCAACCAGCGTCGGGTTCCCGTCCCCGAGGAGCCAGCCGAGGAGAACAGCTATGAGCGGGGGAAAGAGCGTCGGCATCGCGATTCCAAGGCCACGAACTGGTCTCGCGACGGCGTTGCTGAGAAGCGAGGCGATGAAAACCGCGAGAAGGGTGTTCAGGAGAAGGCCGTACTCCCCGAGGTGGACGAGGCGGAAGAGCTCGTAGAGAACTATGCTCAGCGGGACCAAGGCACCGCCGACGTTGACCGCTATGACCGTCTTCCGCTCCTCCCAGTCGAAGTAGGGCATGGGGTAGAGGATTCCAAAGAAGCCGACTTCTCTAACCCTAATCACGGGCTCATAAGTTACCTCCTCCGCTATGGGTATGTTTATGAAGCTCCCGACGAGCGCAAAGACGAAGAGGGTGACCGCCACACCGGGCGGAAGGCCGAGCCTGTCGAAGGCCATGAGAACCGCACCGGAGAAGAAAACGAAGACGAGGACGAAGGCAACCGCTATGAGAATCAGAAACGGCCAGTTGAGGGGAGGAAACAGGAAGCGCCGGACCTTATTCATCTTTAACCACCACGTTGGCCCAAATCTGGACTCCCTTGGCCATCTCCACCTCCTTGGGGCGGTCGAACTTCTCGGCGTTCCTGAGCACCCACGCGTAGAGTGGCTTCCCGTTGGAGTACTCGCGGAGGAAAGAAACGCTCGCGCGGTGTTTGTCCTCGTGTTCAGCTAACTCCTCCGGCGTGAACGGCCCGAGAACGTCGACGAGCTCCGCCTTCCCGATGGCCTTCCCGTTGCTGATTATCAGAATCTCCCCTCTGATTTTCGTTCTCGTCTTTCTAATCTCCCACACCTTCTTGCCCTCTACGATTAGGCTCGCGTAGGGTTCCCTCACGATGAGGCCCTTTTTCCTCTCCATCGCCATCGCCCTTAGTAGGTTTCGAGCTTAATAAAACCAACGCTGGGAAAACTTTAAGTCCGCTTTATCAAAGGCACTTGAGGAGGTCGAACCGATGAAGGTCATCTGGTACGGTCACGCATGCTTCTGGATTGAGACGAACGGGGTGAAGATACTGATAGACCCTTACCCTGAAGTGGACGACGACCGAATTGGCGAGGTTGACTACATCCTGATAACCCACGAGCACACGGACCACTACGGAAAGGTCGAGCTCCTCTCAAGGCTCCGCGACGCCACGGTAATAGGCCCCAAGCAGGTCTACCTGATGGCGGTGGCAGATGGCGTTACGAAGGTCAGGGAAATTGAGGCGGGACAGACGATAGAGCTCGAAAACGGCGTGAAGGTTACGGCCATCTACGTCGAGCACCCGTCGAGCCAGTACCCGCTCGGCTACCTGATAGAGGGCGACAAGAGGCTCCTCCACCCAGGCGACACCTACGCAGGCCCCGTGTTCCAGAGGCTTCGCGGTAAGGTGGACATCCTGCTCGTCCCGATAAGCGGTCGCTCAACTGCGAACGCGAGGGAAGCAACTCAGATAGTTGAAGACGTGAGACCGAGGGTGGTAATCCCGATGCACTACGGCGTTTACAACGACGCTGACCCATCAAAGCTGGCCGAGGAGCTCAGGAAGAGACGCATCTGGACGCTCGTCAGAGAGCCCCAGCTCTACGAGGAGATGTCCTTCTGAGGGAAAGGCATGCTCTCCACAGGCTCGCGGAAGCTCGACGAACTGCTCGGGGGAGGCTTCGCCCCCGGCGTGCTCACCCAGATTTACGGCCCCTACGCGACAGGTAAGACAACCTTAGCGGTTCAAACCGGAATTCTGAGCGGTAAGAAGGTCGCCTACGTGGACACGGAGGGGGGCTTTTCTCCCGAACGGCTGAAGCAGATGGCAGAGGCGAGAAACCTCGACCCCGAGGAAACCCTATCACGCTTCATACTGTTCACTCCCGCCGATTTCAAGGAGCAGAGGAGGATTATAGGCTCGCTCAAGAAGGTCGTTGACGACTCGTTCTCGCTCGTCGTGGTGGATTCCATAACCGCCCATTACCGTGCCGAGGAGAACAGGATGGGCCTCCTAACTGACCTTAGCAGACAACTGCAGGTCCTCCTCTGGATTGCAAGGAAGCAGAACATTCCGGTTCTCGTCATCAACCAGGTGCACTACGACAGCAAGCTCGAAAGGACGAGGCCAGTGGCGGAACAAACCCTCGGCTACCGCTGTAAGGACATTTTGAGACTCGACAAGCTTCCGAAGCCAGGCTTGAGACTGGCCATTCTCGAAAGGCACCGCTTCCGCCCAGAGGGGACGATGGTCTACTTCAGGATTACGGAGAAGGGAATAGAGGACGTGGGCGAGTGAGATATTGCCAATTTGGTATATTACTGAAGCCGTAATATTTGCAAAGCAAACCGGCCATTCTCGGAAAGCTTTTTAGTCTTCAAAGTCCCAACTATATTCGGTGAGACTATGAGTCTGACAAAAGTAACTAGAAACTACCAGATTACTATACCAAGCGACGTTAGGAAAAAGCTTGGCATCAAAGTTGGCGACATACTGCTCGTTGAGGTTGAAGACGGGAAGGTGGTTCTCAAAAAGAGCGAGCTTGAACTTCCACTACTCCCGGGTGGAAAGGGGCTGACTGTTGAGGAAATCGAAGAAACCATCATCGAAGGCATCGGTGATGATGAATGACGGTCATAGACACCAACGTTTTTCTTTATGCGGTCCTGAAGGACTCGGAGCTCAACGAAGAGGCGAGGAACCTGCTGGCGTCACTGGAGCGATGGGTCGTTCCGAGCATGGTTCTATACGAACTCTACTGGTTTTTGAAGAAGAGGGAGTACTCGGTGGAAGACATCAACGGGGTAATCTCCGCGGTTCTCTCAAGTCCCAGAACAAAGGTCGTCGGCGACAACGGGAAATACACGAAGGAAGCCCTGAAGCTGACTAAGAACCCCAAGCGGTTCAACGACATGGTAATTCTTGCAACTGCGAAGGACTTTGGAAGGCTCGCAACCTATGATAAAAAGCTGAGAAAAGAGGCGGAAAAACTTGGAATCAAAGTGCTACCCTAAATCCTCTCGTAAACCTCCTGCGTAATCCTCAGCACGGCCTTGTAGAGCTTCTCGCTTATTATGCCCTCCTCGTAGTGCTCTGCCAACTTCTCCTTGTCGATTATCTCCTTCGTTCCGTCCGGCCACCTGACGATGTCAACCTCAAGGTCAACGTAGCGCGCTCCATCGGGGTAAATCTCGACCGGCGTGTTGATGTTGTAGTACTCGCCCTTCAGGTTGCCGTTCTTGTCGTAATACCTGTGCACGAACCACCACTTGCCGGCCTCGATTTCAGTTATGGCATAATCGCCGAACTCTATCGGAAGGTCGAGGCCGTCGTAGAACTTGCCGGGCTTGAGGTGCCTCTTTATCGTGACCTTGAGCGGGTTGTGGCTTACCTCAACGACCTCCCCCGGCCCAATCCTTATCCTCTGGCCGTCGGGCTTGACGTGGTCGAGGCTGAAGAGCCAGCCCCTCCTCGGCCCCTTGTTCTCTATCAGAGCCTCCCAGAAGCCCTGGTTCACCTTCATCCTCTGGCCGGGAACCTTGGCGAGGATTCCCTCCGCTATCTCAACCGCGAAGCCGAGCTCGGGGTCTTTAGCCTTGAGCTGGTGGTGGCCCTCAACGGTCGGGACGACCTTGTTCCTTATCTCGTCGAGCTTCTTCTTCGCCCCTCCACCAAACTCGACCTCGTAGATGTTCCTGCCCTCGATGATGAGCGACGGGGCGAAGTAGGTGTCGGCCTTGGCTAACCTGTCAGCGAGCTTTGAGAGCCTGACTATCTCGTCCCTCAGGGTGTTCCAGTCCTTGTAGGCCGCGGCGGTTCTCCAGAGGATTCCCCACTCGCCGAGGTCTATGCTCAGGCCGAGGATTCTGAGCCTTTCGCGCTCCTGGTTGTCCCTTATCTTCCTTGAAATCTTCACGTGCCTCTGCGCGCCTATCGGCTTGGGAATCAGGACCGCGTAGTCACCCGGAATCGTGAGGGTAGTGCTGAGGTGTGGCAGGAGGTTGTGCTTCTTCACCTGGACGAGAACCTCGTCCCCTTCGTTCGCCCTCGGGAGCTCGTTCTTGGGGAGGGTTCCTATCGCGCTCCCGAGGTCAACGTAAACGTACCTATCATCAACCTTAACAACGAGACCCTTGTAGATGCCGTAAAGCTGGTAGGAGAGCCTCCTGAAGAAGACGTCGATGAGCTCGTCTTCGAGAACGGCTTTGGCCTCTTCAACGGCGTTTCCAACGAGAACGACGCCGTGTCTGTCCTTCTTGTCGTAGATGTCAACGTCGAACTCATCGTAGGTTTTTTCGAGGCCGAAGCGCTCAACAATTTTGTTGCTCGGCTGGCTTATGCCGAAGCCCCTGTCAAGGAAGAGCTTCGTTAGGGCCGTTGAGTAGATGCCCCGAATCCTAACCGTAAGCCCTGTGTCTGTAGACACCTTCACCACCCCTCATCTTCTTCTCCACCACTCCAATGAGCGCCAGTCCTTCAAGGATTTCCTCAGCGTCTCTCACTCCGCTGAGCTTCTCCACGTTTCTCGCCTCAACCCAGAGCAGGCCCTTGGAGTGCCATTCGAGCAGGGCCCTCTCGACGCGGTGAACATCGGAAGGATGAGCGTAGAGCCTGTAAACGAAGCGAACGAGTGAGTCGAGCCTCTCCTCAAGGTACCTCGTTCTGTGGATTTCCTCCAGTATGCCAACGGGAACCTTTTTGTGGTTTTCGCCCAGGAAGGCCAACCCCTCAACCTCGGCCGAGAGCTCGCCTATCGCCTTCCTCACCGCGTAGTCGTAGAGCCTGTGAAACTGGACCAGTCTGTCGAAGGAAGCCTTCAGCCTCGCCCGCGAGTTGAAGTCGTCACCGCGGAGGAGCGAGAGGACCTCCTCAATGCGGAACTTCATCTGGTGCTCGTTCTTGTAGAGCTCCTTTGAGAGCTCCTCCAGCCTTCCACCGAACTTCGCCAGCTCACGGTAGAGCGACGAGGCCCTCTCAAGCTTCTCGGCCGAGAGCTCGTGCAGTGACCTGAGAACAGCTTCAAGTTCCTCAACGCTCTTCTCACCGTAGAGCTCGGAGAACTTTGATTCAAAACGGGAGTGAAGCTTCTCAAGCTCCCCGAGAAGTGACCTGAGCTCGTCAACGTCCATCCCCGAAACCCCCTAAGGTAGGACTTGACCGTAGGCCTACTTTTACTTTTCGATTGGCTGAGTTAAACGAAACCGCTTACCCGAAAGCCTTTTTTAAAAGCTCGTGTACCGGGTTAAGGTGTTGCCATGACCCTCTACGACCGCTTCGGAAGACCAGTGACGAACCTCAGGATTTCGCTCACGCAGGAGTGCAACTTCCGCTGTTTCTTCTGCCACCGCGAGGGCCAGCGGTTTTTAGCCAAAAACGAGATGACGCCCGAGGAGATAGAAAGGCTCGTTAGAATAGCCTCGCGCCTCGGAATAAGGAAGGTCAAGCTCACGGGCGGTGAGCCAACCGTTCGGGAGGACATCATTGAAATCGTCCGGAGAATTAAGCCCTACGTTAGAGACCTGAGCATGACGACCAACGGGAGCAGGCTTAAGGAGCTCGCAGAACCGCTCGCGAAGGCAGGACTGGACAGGGTGAACGTCTCGCTCCACAGCCTCAAGCCAGATGTTTACAAGAGAATCACGGGCGTTGATATGCTCGAAACCGTTCTTGAAGGCATCGAGGAGGCGGTAAAGTATCTCTCTCCAGTCAAGCTCAACATGACAGTCATGAGGGGCCTCAACGATGGTGAAATCTGGGACATGATAGACTTCTCGGCAAAGACAGGGGCAATACTCCAGCTCATAGAGCTCGAAGCGCCGAGGGAGATGACGGAGACGGCCTTCTTCCGGAAGTACTTCTACCCACTCAGGCCGGTTGAGAAGGAGCTCGAAAAGAGGGCTGTCGAAATCCGCGAGAGGAGGATGCACAGGAGGAAGAAGTACTTCATTCCGACGGACTACGGAATAGCCGAGGTCGAGGTCGTTAGGGCGATGCACAACACGGTCTTCTGCGCCAACTGCACCCGCCTGAGGGTCACCTCCGACGGGAAGTTCAAGACCTGCCTGCTGAGGAACGACGATTTGATAGACTTTTTGACGGCCATGAGGAACGGCGCGAGCGACGCCGAACTGGTCGATATTTTCAGGAGAGCTGTGTTAAAACGCGAGCCCTACTGGCGGTAGAAAGGTTTTTGTGGAGTAGCGCGCAGTTTTGAACGGTGGGACTGTGGGACTCGGCAACCTAGCCCCCTACTTCTCCGGGGCGATGCTGATAGTCATAGGCATCTACGGAATGGTTAAATCGTACTGGGAGTGGAAGGGCCACGATGAACCCATTCGCAGGCTTGCATTGACCCTAATGGTGTCCTTCGCCCTGTTCGGGGTCATCGGGGGCATTGCCGTGTTTTTAACTATCGCAGTTGACCCGGAATTCTGGATTGCCGAGGCAATCGTGGTAACCCTGGGATACCTTCTTCTTGCTAACGAATCTCTGAGCATGCTTGAAAAGCTACGGACCCCAGAGAAGAGACACGAAAGGAGGAAAGTAAAATGCGCCCTCCCCGTTGCCGGAATCATTAAGTCTCGTGATGACGCAATCACATTGCTGAAGGCAATAGACAGCTATGCTGACCTCCCACTGCTCGTCATCGGAAGGGAACATCCAGAGGAGTGGAGAAACAAAACGGGAGTAGAACCCGACGATTACATCTGGCTCACGAGGGTTGAGCACAAAAAGGCGGTAAGCCCGAGCAGCCTGCACGTTCTCAGCGGGAAGGTAATAGGATTCATAAGGGACAACCCCGGTGGGGTAGTTTACATCGAGGGTATCGAGTACATGCTCTTCTACTCGGATTTCAAGGCCGTTGCGAAGTTTCTGTTTTCAATCAGAGACGCGGCGATGATAGAGAGCGCCCACGTACTCATACTAGCCAACGAGGACACCCTCAGCCCAGAGCAGATGGCAATACTGAAAAAGGAGTTTGAGGAGATAGACGTCGAGAAAATCCTCGAAAAGCTCATGGGGCCCGCGTTGTTCGGGGCTATTCCGAGCAGGAAGCGGAGGGATTTCAATGCCAGCGCTGAGGGTTCCGAGGAGGGAAGCGGAGCCGGTGAAGAGAAGGCTGAAGAAGCTCGGCCTCTACGACGGGAAGAGACGGCCGAAGAGGGAAGATGATTTCGTTCTCTTACCCGTCATCGAGGACGAGAGGATTTACACCCTCGGCTACGAGGTTTTGTCCGTTGAGCTTCCGCTTCGGCCCGAGAGGCAGATATACAAGAACCTCGAAAGTGTTCTGGCGGAGAGACTGAGCGGGGAGGAGCTGAGATACCTCAGGCGCTACGACGTTATAGGTGACATAGCCGTTATTCAAATTCCGCCCGAGCTGGAGCACCGCGTTGGGGACATCGTTTTCGCGTTGAGGAAGGTTCACCCGTTCCTTAGGGTGATAGCGAGGAAGGGCTTCCACGAGGGGGCCTTTCGAATCAGGGACTACTCGATAATCTGGGGCGAGAAGAGACTTGAAACCGTTCATAAGGAGAACGGCGTCGAGATTAAGGTTGATTTGAGCAAAGCCTTCTTCAACCCGAGAATGAAGGGGGAACGCTATCGGCTGGCCCAGTTGGTGAAAGACGGCGAGAGGATTTTAATTCCCTTCGCCGGCGTTCTGCCTTACGCCCTCGTGATAGCGAGGTATAGAAAAGTCAAGATAACGGCCGTCGAGCTGAACAGAGAAGCCTACGAACTCGGGCTGGAGAACATAGAGCGCAACAGGAAGAGGCTGAAGGGCGAGATAGAGTTCATACACGGCGACGCCTTCAAGGTTCTGCCCGAGCTTCCGAACTACGACAGGGTCATTAGTCCGACGCCGAGGGGCGTTGACGCGTTAAGTTTAACGCTTTCAAAGGCCGAGCGCTGGCTTCACTACTACGACTTCGTTCACGAAAACGAGATTGAAGCCTTCAGGCGGAGAATACTCGAGGAATGCCAAAAGCTCGGAAGGGAGTGCTCCGTGAGGGTGAAGAAAGTAAGCGACTTCAAGCCCCACGTGTTTAAGGTCTGCGCGGATGTTGAAATTAAAGGATAGAAACCAAAAACCTCCACAGCGGGACGCACTTCACCGTTTTCTCCCCAAACCTCTCCTCGCAGGAACGCCAGCCCGTGACTATTGTGCCCTCCCTCAGGCCAAAGACGTCCATAGCCTCCAGAAGGCCTTCAACTTCTCTCTCCCAGCTCTCATCGATGTCCCAGGTAACTTGAATGGCACGCGTTACCTTGAGACCCTCCTTAACGATGAAATCAACCTCTCCCTTTCCGCGATAATAATAGACCTCGCGGAAGCGCTGGCGGAGGTGCCTCGCGACGGCGTTTTCGGCGAGCCTTCCAATGTTCTCGGTAAAGCGTATTCCCACGACGTTCGCTATTCCCGTGTCAATCGCGTACATCTTTTTCGGGTAGCGCATCGCGTCCTTAACTTTTGGCGAGAGGATTGGAACGCGGAAGCTCAAGTAAGCTTCATCCATTGCGTCAAGAACACCATCAACGAAGTTCGGGGAGACTTTCCTACCCAGTATTCCGGCCAGCTCGTTCCTAAGCCGTGAGGCACTCACCAGAGAGGAAAACCTGCTCAACGCCAGCTCGGCGACGATTTTAACGGCCCTTGCATCGCGGAAGCCATGCCTATAGGCGATGTCCCTCAGGATTATGCCCTCAAAAAGCTCCCTCAGAAGGTCAAGCTTGAGAACCTCAACCTCCGTGAGAACAACCTGAGGAAACCCACCGAATTCAAGGTATTCCCTGAGAAGCGCCTCAACCTTTCTCCGTTTACCCAGTAAGCGTTTGATGTCGGTGGAGAATCCCCTGAACATCAAGAACTCCCCAAAACTGAGCGGGTAAACCTCCACCGGAAGAACCCTGCCCGTCAGGAGCGTTGAGAGCTCGGAGCGAAGGAGTGAGGAAGTAGAGCCCGTAACTATGACCCTCGCCTCACCGAGGTCAAGAACCTTTCTAACCCACTTCTCCCAGCCCGGAACGTTCTGAACCTCGTCGAGAACCACGATGGGATTATCGCCGTCGTAAACGTACGTCCTGTAGGCAGAGAACACCTCCTCAAGGAACTCTGGTGAGAGATAGGGGGAAAAACGCGGGTCTTCAAGGTTCACGTAGAGCGTCCCCTCGGGCGGAAAACCCTCATCAACGGCTTTCCCTAAAAACAAGCCTGCGAGTGTGGTTTTTCCGGAACGGCGTGTTCCTATGAGCGCAACCGCCCCAGCAGATAGTTTTCTCTCAATCCCCAAGAGGTATTCGTCCCTCGGCAGGGCGTTCCATTTTCTACCGCCCCAGAGGTTGTAGGGCGCTAAAACCTCCACTATTTCCTCCCGTGTGAGCACTTCTTCCCACCAGGGGATATAGAACGCTTGAGATTTTATATTTTTTGGAATATAAAAATGGCAAAAATTTGTATCGCAAAGAATACAAAAAGCGAAACTCACTTCCTCAGGAAATCAAACAGCGTCGCCTGCTTACCCTTCTTCTTTTCGGGCTTCTTCTCCTTCTTCCCCACGGGCTCTATCTCCCTCTCCGCAGCATCAAGCTCCTCCTCTGTGAGCTCCTCTTCCTTCTCGGGCTTTTCTTCAGGCTCTTCAGTTTCTTCAAATTCTTCGGTTTCCTCAGCCTCTTCCTTCTCCTTCGCCTTCCTGAGACCCTCGCGGACGCTCGTCTCCAGCCTGCCCCGCTCCTTGAGCTTCTTCTCGATGTTCATAGCCTTGCCCCATATCGTTTTGGCCTTCTCCGAATCTCCAGCGAGGAATTCAACCTCCTTCTCGCTAAGGTCGAGGAAGACCGTGAAGTGTGCCGCTAAATCCGGGTCCTTCTCGAAGATGACGCGGAGGTAGTGGAGGGTCTCCAGGGCCTCGAGCTTGGCCATGTGCATCTCCTTCATGACCTTCTTGACTATCGAGTCCCTTAGCGTTCTCTCGGTCTTGCTCTCGGTGAGGAGCTTAATCGTCTTCGGCGGGTAAATCCTCACGAAGCCCTTCTTCTTGACTCCCGCAACCGCCACTCCAGCGGTCATCATGTCCGTTGCGTACTTCCAGAGCGAGTAGTTGCCCGTCCTCTTCGCCCTGCCGAGATATATGTCGGCCCTGCTGAGGGCCTCGTAAGCTCTCGCTATATCTTCGGGCTTGTAATAGACGTAGGGCACGTTCTCGTCAATCCAGAGTAGGAGCTCGTCCGGGAACATGTCCACGCCGAGCGTCGCCATCTTTGCCCTTTTGGCGTTGTCGGTCGCGAAGACCTGAGCTAAAGCCTGAAAGACGCTCTTCTCGACGTCGCGGTAAGCTAAAACATCCTTCGCGTCCTCGACACCACCCGTAACCACCGTCTGGAGGTCGTTTATCGCCGCTCTCAAATCGCCGTTCGCGCGCCTGGCTATCTCGTAGAGTATCTCCTTTGGAACTGTCTTTCCTTCACGCTTTAGAATCCTCACGAGGGCCTTTATGATGTCCCTCTGCGTTAGCCGCTTGTACTCAACTATCTGGGCTTTGTTCCTAATCTCCCTGGGAACCTCCCAGTAGTGGTTGGCGCTCATGATTATCGGGTTCTTGGCCCTATCGATGAGCTTCGCTATCTCGCGGGCACCGCTCGGCTCTATGTTGTCCGCCTCGTCAAGGAAGATTAGCTTCCGCCTCTTTCCAAGGATGTCCATCGTATAAGCGGCCTGAACGTAGCGCTCTATCTTCTCGTAGGTTCTCTCGTCGCTCGCGTTCAGCTCGATGACCTCGAAGCCGTACTCGTTGGCCAGGGCGTAGACGGTCGTCGTCTTGCCGACGCCTGGAGGGCCGGCGAGGATTAATGCCTTCTTCTTCGGAGGGTTGCCGTGGAGCCAGGCCTCGACCCAGGCCCTCACCTGCTCTATTGCTTTCTCCTGGTTCACTATCTCGCTCAGCTTCCTCGGCCGGTATTTCTCAACCCAGGGAACTTCCACCATAGGAATCACTTACCCATAATCGTGAACTGAGCGAGCAACGCCTCGAGCTGTATCATCTCGTTGGCCCCTTCAACGAGGCGGAAGTTGTACTCGCCTATCTTGTCCGCCAGAGCGACCTTCTTGTCCTCGGGAATCGGCAGGTTAAACACTTCCTTGTGCATCTGAATCAGCACGTCCTCACCGCTGAGGCCCTGCTTGAGGAGTATGTCCCTGAGCTTGTCTCTAGCTTTCAGGAAGTTGCCCTCCAGAGCCAGGGTCATCATCTCGCGAACGTCCTCGGGACGGGCCCTGCTGGCAACGAGGAAGACGTTCTCATCGGTTATCTTCTTGTCCAGAGCGGCCGCCGCCTGAAGAACGTTGATTGCCCTCCTCAAATCGCCTTCCGCAACGTAGAGAATCGCCTGAAGGCCCTCCTCGGTGAGCTCAAGCCCCTCCTGCTCGGCGATGTATTTTATGCGCTTCGCTATGTCCTCATCGTTGAGGGGCCTGAAGCGGAAGATTGCACACCTCGACTGTATCGGCTCGATTATCTTTGAGGAGTAGTTGCAACTGAGGATAAAGCGAACGTTGTTGGAGAACATCTCCATCGTTCTCCTCAAGGCCTGCTGGGCATCCTGCGTTAGAGCGTCTGCCTCGTCGAGGAAGATTATCTTGAAGCTCGCCCCGCCTATCGGCTTCGTCCTTGCGAACTCCTTGACCTTCTCCCTAATCACGTTTATGCCCCTCTCATCGCTCGCGTTGAGCTCTAAGAAGTTGTGGCGCCAGTTTTCGCCAAATAACTCCCTTGCAAGGGCCAGAGCAGCCGTTGTGTTGTGGAGAACCGTCGGAAGGTTGCCGCCTATGAAGTTGTGGTAATCGGGCACATGGAGGTCGTAGATTACGAAGTCGCCCTTAAGCTTCTCGACCTCAATTATCTCGTCCCAGAGGAGCTCGTTCTGGGCGAGGAATATCAGGTAAGCGACACCCCTCTTGAGCTTTTCGTCGTTGAGTATCTCCCTTAAAAGCTTCAGCTCGGCCTTTCTAATCTCCTCAAGGGCCTCTATCTTCTCGGTGTTGCTCTCAAGGACAATCCTCACACTTGAGTTCCAGGTTCCGACGAGCCTTCCAATCTCGGCATAGCTTGAGTACTTCCTCGCAAAGGTGCGCATGGCCTCTATCGTTTCTTCCAGCTGAATTCCAAGGGCACCAGCAATCTTAAGGTAGTTCCTCAGACTCGGCTTCCGCTTGCCCTTAATGTATTCAAGAAGTCTGTCATGCCTTATACCGGTCTTCTCAGCTATCTCCTTCCTTCTCCTCGCGACCTCGTTCCAGTCTACGAGGATGCTCCTCGACAGGGCCTTTTCAAGCTTTTCGAGCTCGTCAAGGCGGTAGTAGATTTCCTTCATAAGCTCCCAGGCTATCCGCTTGGCCTTCTCCGGGCTCCACCGGGCCTTGTCATCGTAGAAGTTCAGCTTGAGCCTGTCCCTGACGTAGGAAATCAGCTCCCTGTCAGCGTAGAGCGAGCCGATGTTGGGGTTCGGCTTCTTCACGAGCGCCTCAGCCTTCCTCCTCTTCTCCTCGACCGAGAAGCCGACCTCCCTGAGGAAGCGCGATATGTTCTCGGAGCCCGAGATGACGACGTAGTAGTAGGTGCGTCCTTTGACGACCTTGCTCCTCACTTTGGCGACCACTCCAAGCCCCGCCAACGCGTAAGAGACCTGCTCTGCCATCTCCCTGCTCGCGGTTGAGAGAACTATCCCGTTCTTCTCAACGCCCGCGTCGCAGTCGAAGTAGGCCCTGAGGAAGGAGCGCAGACCCTTCCAGCCCTGCCCGGGTATGTAAACCCTATCAGCCTTCCTGCCGGCAAGGCCGAGGCTCTCAACGAGCTCCTTTGCCATCCTTGAGTTCACGTAAACGTTAGGGGCACGGTCCTTGTGGATTCTCTCCTTAATTCTCGCGTCCGGGAAGAGCCTTTCGGTGAGCTCCATGAAACGTTTCCTGAGCTTCTCGTCCGTGTTAGTGAAGGTTATGGCGTTTGTTTGGGCGTCGGCGTGGCCGTCGCCGATGAAGTAGCCGAGCCACTCAGCCAGGGGGTCCTCATCGAGAATCGCCGGGAGGAAGCGCGGAACTGCCAACCTGTCTCCGGGCCTGAGCTCCTCGGCCTTGACCCACTCTATTCTCCCGTCCTTCCTGTTCACGAGGAGCGGGTGGTACGGGGTTACCTTGAGCTCCCTGCCGAGTCTCGTTCTTATCCTGACGAGCTCATCGGTTCTGTCCTTGTAAACGTACTCGACTGGCAACTCCCTGAGTTTTCCATCCTCATCAACGCCGAGAACCGTTAGGCCCTTGACTGGGGTTGGACCAAATCTACCGTTGCTCAGCTTCTCGACGAGTTCACCTATGGTGGTCAGCTCACCGTTGATTACGACCTTGGCGTCTCCCGTAAGGCACTTTCCAACGCCTGGCGGCCCAGCGAAGAGCAGGTGGGGCATCGAACCGGTTTTAGCGTAGTGTTTGAGCCTCTTGACTATGTGCTCCTGACCAACGATGTCATCGAGCCTCTGAGGGCGGTACTTTTCAACCCAGGGCTTCTCGAGAACCTTAACCTCTCTAATCTCCTCGGCCATGTATTCCACCTAAACCTTTATGAGAGCCAAGAGTTTAAGGGCTTTGCCATGGACCCTCTTGAGCACGCCTCGATTCCGAGCCTCGTTTATCTCTCCCTCTCAAGCGAGCCGACGATAGCTGGACTCACCGCCCTCGTCCTCGGCGCGGTCTTTCCTGACCTCGATGCTTTGGCTGAGGAGCACCGCTCATACCTCCACTCCCTCCTGCCCTTTCTCCCGGCTCTTCTCCTCGGCCTGAACCTCGGCGGTCCGTTCCTGCTCTTCGCCCTCGGCTGGGGGAGTCATCTGTTCCTCGACTTCTTCACCGGCGTCGTGCCCGTTGCTTACCCGCTCTCGCGGAGGGGCTGGGGATTATCAATTATCGTCACCGGGCCGAGGAATTTTAGGGTTGAGCTCAGACTAATCGAAAGATATCCGGACAGGAAGCACGATTACAGGCTGGAAATCGGCGGAAGCTTCGCACTCGCCCTTTTGGCAATCCTCACGGCGATAATTAGACTGCACTAACCGGTTCAGTGCAAAACTTTTATACTTCGATGGCCATCTATAAACGGTGGTTCTCATGGGGAAGCTTGACTGGATTAGGGAAGAGCTCCAGGAGCTCAAGGATAAGGGCCTCTACGTGACCATAAGGAAGCTTGAGAGCGCCCAGGGCCCGTGGGTCATCGTCGACGGCAAGAAGGTTCTCAACATGTGCTCCAACAACTACCTCGGTTTGGCGGCTCACCCGGAGATTAGATACGCGGCCATAAGGGCCATTCTCGACTACGGTGTTGGCGCCGGGGCTGTTAGAACGATAGCGGGAACTATGGAGCTTCACGTCGAACTTGAAGAAAAGCTGGCGAAGTTCAAGAAGCGCGAAGCGGCCATACTCTTCCAGAGCGGTTACAACGCGAATCTCGGAGCGATAAGCGCCCTCCTCAAGAAAGGGGAAGACGGAGTCTTCATCAGCGAAGAGCTCAACCACGCGAGCATTATAGACGGAATGCGCCTCAGCGGTGCGCCGAAGGTCATTTACAAGCACATCGACATGGAAGACCTTGAGAAGAGGCTCAAGGAGAACAAGGACAAGAAGAAGAAAATCATCGTCAGCGACGGTGTCTTCAGCATGGACGGCGACCTTGCCCCGCTCCCGGAGATGGCAGAGCTTGCGGAGCAGTACGACGCGATACTCTACATAGACGACGCGCACGGTGAAGGAGTCCTCGGAGACAGCGGAAGGGGTATCGTCGACCACTTCAAGCTTCACGACCGCGTTGACTTCGAGATGGGAACGCTGAGCAAGGCCTTCGGTGTCATCGGCGGTTACGTTGCCGGTCCTGAGGAGGCCATCGAGTACCTCCGCCAGAGGGCGAGGCCGTTCCTCTTCTCGAGTGCGCCCAACCCACCCGACGTCGCCGCGGCCATAGCGGCCGTTGAGATTCTCCAGAGGAGCGACGAGCTTGTTAAGAAGCTCTGGGACAACACCCACTTCCTCCAGAACGGTCTCAGAGACCTCGGCTACGACCTCGGCAACACCAAGCACCCAATTACGCCGGTCATGCTCTACGACGAGAAGCTCGCCCAGGAGTTCAGCAGACGCTTATACGACGAGTACAACATCTTCGCGCAGGCGATAGTTTACCCGACCGTCCCGCTCGGAACTGCCAGAATAAGGCTCGAGCCCTCAGCGGCCCACAGCAAGGAGGACCTCCAGTACGTCATAGATGCGTTCGAGGATTTGGGGAAGAAGACCGGATTCTTGAAGTGAGGTTTCTTCTCCTCATATTCTTCTACATTCTCCTAGTCCACCTGCAAACCCATAAGCCGAGACTCACCGGTTGTATCATCATGCAACTCATTTACTCAGGCTTCTTTTGGAGAGTTCTGTGAGGAAAACTTACGTTGAAACGAATTTATACTCGAAAAAAGGAAAGAGACTTTACGAATTACAAAGGAAAAATTTATAAGAATAAGTTACATAGTTAGCATTGCAAATTAGCTTCCCAGTCATTACAGTCAATGGCAAGGTACATACAAGTTGCTAAGGATTATTGCCACAGTGAACGATGACGTTGCAGCGGAAGGAGTGTGGGTTTACATGACCCTCAAAAAAGAATACCGTGGACTTGAGCTAAAAACCAACTTTATCTATCTCCACTCATGGGGTACTGGAGATGCTATATCAACGATAGGCTCTCTAACTCTTCCGTTCTTGTTATATTCCGCTCCAACTGGAATAAATTTAGCAACTTCTGTTACCTGGACAGCCGCAGACCTATTCATATTCCAGAAGTTCAATGGCTCATGGAAAAAGACAGAAACCAAGACACTGATTTTATATCCAGAGGGTAATCTTCCTCCGTGCTGGAATGGAATATGTCCTACAAGCATAGGGGGGTCATCCAATGGACTGGATTAAGCTTCTACCCCACGAGGAGGGGGTTGAGAAGATAGGAAAGGAGGTCATTATCTCCTTTGTTTTTCTTTTCTGGCTGTATATGGTGGTGATGTGGGCCCTTTCAAAGGGAATTGTCGTGAATCCTCGCGAATTCTTCGGGGGTATAACGCATCCCAGGGCACTTATTGAGGCTTTCACAGCGGTAATCCTAGTGTTAGTGGTCAGAAGGTTGAGGGGCGACAAACCTTCCCCGTACCGCTACGGGTGGATTTTGACCGTGGTAGGAATGTTCATGTTCCCTTTTGTTTCCCTAACGAGGAGCCAGCTGGTGGCAACGCTGTTCTTTATCCTGTGGTACTACCTCGTCATCTGGACTTTTTCATGGGAAGCGGCTCCCAAGAAAAAACCTCAAAGGGCCCTCCAGTAAATCGCTCAATTTCATTTTTGAAGAAAGCCTCAGAACTTCGTCCACTCGACCTTGTAGTATGTAACGTCCGCGTCCTCATCCACTATCGCCATCACCATGTTCTTCCTGACACCGTGAGCTACTCTAACGCGAGCGGTTATGTCGTTCGGGCTCAGGCGGGAGTTCTCAGGCAGGACCCACACGAGCCACTGGGAGTGCTCGTCCATTCCACGCCTGTAAACCCGGAAGTGCGAGCCGAACTTGAGGCCGGACTTGACGGTGTAGCCCCTGTCGCGCAGGTCCTTGTAGACGAGGTACTTGGCGTCGAACAGCTCGTCCCTCTTCCTCCCGAGGTTCATGAGCTCCTCTACGGTTAGCTTTCTCTTCCCGTCCCTGACCTCTATCTTGCCCCTCTCGACGAGGTAGGTGGCTTCAAGGAGAGAGAGGAAGAGCTTGCCCTCGACTAACTTCCCGAAGTGGCGCTTGTTGTAGAGGCCGTTTATCGCGTTCTGGTCGGTCGAGAAGACCCTGTCCCCGCTCAGGTAAAAGACTATCATCAGCTTCCCCTCCATTCCTCGGCAGGCAGGAGCATGTAGTATGCATCTTCGCCGTCCGAGTAGTAGCCGATAATCCGCTTCACCTTTCGGAAGCCAAAGCGCTCGTAGAGCTTTATGGCCTTTTCGTTGCTCACGCGAACTTCGAGGCCGATGTAGCGGGCCCCCCGTGCGATGAGCCTGTCTATCGCCTCGGCGAGCAGGGCCGAGCCTATGCCGTTCCCGCGGTAGCGCTTGTCAACGGCTATGCTCATTATGTGTCCCTCGAGGTCGGGCCTCAGGTAGGCCATGACGTAGCCGATTACCCTGCCGTTGTACTCGGCAACGAGAAAGGTCTCGGGGTTGTTCTCGAGGAAGACGAGGAAGATTCCCCTCGGGTAGGCCTCGCGGAAGGATTCCCTCTCGATTCTCATCACGTCGCTTATGTCGAAGAGCTTCGCCGGCCGTATCGTGACGAGTGCCAGCGGTATTCTGGCCTTCACTTCCCTCGCTGAGACGCTCATGTTAATAACTCTCCCCCAAGGCTTTTAAGGCTTGAGGGGACTCCCTATGGGGTGGCCACCCCAACGTGATGAGCACTCTCGAACCTGACCCCGGGATGATGACCGGATTCCTGGCTGATACATCAACTTTAAAAGGCTGGACAAAAACTCCAGCACATGCGGAAATGGCTTCCGGCCCTGCTCATCCTTTCAGCACTTTCGATTTTCCTCGGCGTTTACTTCGGCCCGGTTAGTTTGAGCCTTCACGACGTCGCCGAGAGCGTGGATTACGGAGTAAAAACAACCCTCGCGAGCTGGCTCTCGTGGGTTCTCGACAAACTCGCCCTGGTTATCCACTCGAACGTCCTCGCGGAGGAGGCCAAGTACGTAGTGGAGATTGTTTCAGGCCAACCCCCAGAGTACTTCACCATAGTGTGGCAACTCCGCCTTCCGGAGGTCCTCCTAGCTTACTTCGTCGGCCTCGCGCTGGCGAGTGCCGGAGTCGCGAGCCAGGCTCTCTTTCGAAACCCCCTCGCCGACCCATACATAATCGGAATAAGCTCCGGCGCCGCGCTCGGCTCAGCCATAGGGACGCTGATTAACCCGGCCTACATGGCCCCCCTCGCGCTCCTCTTTTCCTTCCTCTCGGTCTTCATCGTCTACGCGATAGCGAGAACGAACGGCGCGGTTCCCGTTGACACCCTCCTCCTGGCGGGAATAGCCTACGGCTTCCTTGCAAACGCGATAACGTGGTACATCTACGTCACGCACCCCCAGGAGAGCCATCTAAGCTGGATGTGGCTCCTCGGGAGCTTCAACGGGAGCACCTGGCGGGACGTCGGGATAATGCTCATAGTCTCACTTCTCGGCGTCGGCTTCCTCAGCTGGCGCTGGCGCGAGCTCAACCTAATACTCCTCGGCGAGGAGAGCATAGCCCTCGGCCTCGACCTTCATCTCTACCGGAAAATCTTCCTCGGCGTCATAGCGACGCTTACTGCTTTCGCCGTTTACACCGCCGGGATAATCGGCTTCATCGGACTGGTAAGCCCCCACATAATGCGACTTCTCCTCGGGCCGAACCACAGGGAGTTAACGCCAGCAACGGCCCTCTTCGGTGGGGTTCTGCTCGTCATCGCAGATTTGCTCGCGAGAACTGTGGCGAAGCCGACAGTAATCCCGGTCGGCATAGTGACGGCCCTCATGGGCGCGCCCTTCTTCCTCTACCTCCTGATGAGGCACAAGAGGGGTGAGCTCGTTGCTTGAGGCGAGAATCTCTTTCGCTTACGGCGAGAGGGAGGTTTTGAAAAACGTAGAGCTCAAAGCCGAGAGGGGCGAACTTCTCGCGGTAATCGGGCCCAACGGAGCAGGGAAGAGCACACTCCTCAAGTGCCTCGTCGGGATTTTAAGGCCAAGGGGAACGGCAAGGCTCGACGGCGTTGAGCTGACATCGCTCAGGCCCGCTGAAAGGGCTAAGTTCATAACCTACGTCCCCCAGAGCTCCCTTCCCCAGTTCGCCTTCACAGTTGAGGAGTTCGTGGAGATGGGTGCCTACATAACGCGGGGGAGCGTCAGGAAAGCGCTCGAGAGGGTCGGCCTCTGGGAGAGGAGAAGGGAAAGGGTAACGAGCCTGAGCGGTGGGGAATTCCAGCTCGTCCTCATAGCGAGGGCTCTGGCACAGGGGAGCAGGGCAATCCTCCTCGACGAGCCCACGAGCCACCTCGACGTAAACCACGCGCTCATGGTGATGGAGTTGCTCAACGAGCTCAAAGGGGAGAAGATTATCGTTGCGGTCCTCCACGACCTCAACCTCGCGTTAAGCTACGCCGACAGGGTTCTCGTCCTGAAGGACGGCGAAAAGGTCTGGGAGGGGCCGTCGAGGAAGCTGGAGCCAGCGGTGATAGAGACCACCTACGGGATAAGGGCGAGGATAATCGAGGTCGAGGGGAAGCGCCTCCTCGTGCCGGGACTGAAGGGCTAAGGTTTAAAACTTCGGCGCGTTTCTTACTTCAGGTGAGAGAAGGTGGAGAAGAAGACCGGAACAACAACGGTGGGAATAAAGGCCAAAGACGGGGTGGTTCTCGCGGCTGACACTCAGGCCTCGCTTGACCACATGGTTGAAACCCTGAACATCAAAAAGATAATCCCGATAACGGACAGGATAGCGATAACCACCGCGGGAAGCGTCGGAGACGTCCAGGCTCTGGCGAGAATGCTGGAAGCCGAGGCGCGCTACTACCAGTTCACGTGGGGAAGGCCGATGACGGCCAAGGCGATGGCACACCTACTCAGCAACATCCTCAACGAGAACAAGTGGTTCCCCTACATGGTGCAGATTATCATCGGTGGTTACGTGGAAGAGCCAACGCTGGCCAACCTCGACCCGCTCGGAGGTCTCATCTTCGACGAGTACACGGCCACTGGCTCCGGCAGTCCCTTCGCGATAGCCGTCCTCGAAGAGGGCTTCCGGAAGGACATGAGCGTCGAAGAAGCCAAGGAGCTCGCGGTTAGGGCCGTCAGAACCGCCGGAAAGCGCGACGTTTACACGGGGGACAGGAAGGTGCAGGTCGTCGTCATCACGAAGGACGGCATGAAGGAGGAGTTCGTCGAGTTTTAGATTTGCACCAAATCCCTTTTTAACTCCCCCTCCAACCTTCTCCGAGGGGAATGAAGGAGAAAGCGCTCGCGGTTCTTCTCATCGCGACGGTCGTTCTGTCGCTCTACTCGGCCGTTGACCTAGCTTACTCCACCGACGCGATTCTCGACCAGATTAACGACATCATCGAGCAGGTTCAGGAAATCAGGGGATTACACTTCAAAGAGAAGCCGAAGGTAATCGTCATCAGCAGGGCGGAGGCGATAAGGCTCTTCGGGCCAGGTAGCCAGAACGAGGAGGAGCTGAAGGTTCAGGAGCTCACCTACAAGATGACCCTCCTTCTGCCGGGGAACTACTCCTTCATCAAGGCGAAGGAGGAGCAGAGCGCCGGCTGGATTGCCCTCACGGTTGGAAACACCATCTACGTCATCGAGGAGAACTTTGAGGGAAACCCCGCGATTGCGAAGAGGGCTTTGGCTCATGAGCTCACGCACGTGTTGCAAAAGCAGTGGTTCGATGCAAAGTACGGTGCCAGCACCTTCGACGGAACCCTCGCGGTGAGGGCGCTGGTTGAGGGAGATGCAGACCTCGTGGCCGACCTCTACTGCGAGCGGAACGGGATTCCCATATACAAGATACGCTCCCTCAGCGGGAACCCTCTAACGGACATCGGTATCTTCCCCTACGTCTTCGGTGACAGGTTCGTCCGCTACCTCTACGAGAAAGGTGGCTGGAATCTTGTAAACAAGGCCTACAGGCACTATCCCCTCTCAACGGCCCAGATAATGCACCCCGAACTCTATCTGGAGAACGTGACGCCCGTGAACGTTTCGCTGAGCGTTCCAGCGAACTGGAGCGTCATGAGGGACGACAGGATGGGCGAGTTCTACGTCTACGTCCTCCTCAGGGACGTCGCCAGGCTCGACAACGAAACGGTCTGGAACGTTTCAAGCGCGTGGCTCGGCGACCATCTAATCCTCGCGACCAACGGTACCGACTACGTCCTCCTGTGGAAGGTTGAGTTCTCAAACGAGAACGCCTCGAAAACCTTTGCCGAAACCCTCAAGAGCCTCGCCGAAAAAGACACCTACGCGAGGTTCACAATCACCCTCGACGGAAAGACCGTCACCCTAAAAGCCGTGAGGAGGGTTCGGGTTGAAGCTTAGGTGTCCAATCTGCGGAAAAACATACGATGAGCCCGTCCAGAGGTGCGAGTGCGGTGAGCCGGTCGAGTTCGAGCTCTTTAAGGGAGAACCCTACATCGGAAAGAGCGTCTGGGAGCGGTTCTGGGACTTCTGGCCGGTCGAGCCGGCCCTTGAGTTTTCGCTTGGCGAGGGCGACACCCCGCTTATGAAGTCGAGGCTCGGCGACGAGTTCGGCGTTAAGCTCTACCTCAAGAACGAGACCGTCAACCCGACCTGGAGCTTCAAGGACAGGGGAACGTTTCTGGCGATGAGCTACGCACTCAAAGCCGGCTACAAGACCGTCGGGACGGTCTCAACCGGCAATATGGCGGCGAGCGTTTCGGCTTACGCTTCACGCTTCGGACTTAAAGCCAAGATTCTCGTCTCCGAGAGCGCGGGCGACGAGAAACTAAAGGCCGTCTCTGTCTACGGCGGAGAAGTGATAAGGGTTCTCGGGGACTACGGGAGGCTCTACTTCGAGAGCCTCAAGCTTGGAGAAAAGCTTGGGGTCTACTTCATGAACTCCGACAACCCCTTCAGAATCGAGGGCTACAAGGGTATCGCGTTTGAGATAGCCGAGGAGCTTACCCCGGACTACGTTCTAATCCCAACCAGCTCGGGCGGTCTTTTCAGGGGAATAGCCAAAGGCTTCATCGAGCTTTACGAGAATGGGCTTATTGATGGCCTTCCAAAGCTGATAGCGGTTCAGGCTGAGGGTTGCTCCCCGATATGCAAAGCCTTCCGTGAAGGGAAGGAAAAAGTAGAGCGCTTCGAGAACCCGAGAACGATAGCGAAGGCAATAGCGAACCCCTGCCCGCCGAGCGGGAACGCGGTTCTGAAACTCCTGAGAGAACTTGGCGGAGGGTGCGTTTCAGTTTCGGACGATGAAATAAGGAAAGCCCAGAAAAGGCTCGCCCTCGAGGGCCTCTTCGCCCAGCCGGCGAGCGCGACGGGAATAGCGGCCCTAGGAAAGCTAAACCTTCCCGAGGGAGTTAAGGTTGTCTCGATTCTCACAGGTTCTGGATTGAGAACCCTGAAAGATGCCCCGGCGGGGAAGATAACGGAGTGCCCGCTTGAAGGGCTTGAAAACTGTCTGAGGTGATTGAGATGCTCGTCGGAATAGGCCTGATGCCCCACGGCAACCCCGTTCTTGAGCCTCCGGACGAGGAAACCGAGAGGCTCGCGGAAGTCCTGAGGAGAATCGGCGGGGAGTTCAGAGATGCGGACTCCTACGTCCTGATAAGCCCCCACAACGTGAGGATTAGCGACCACCTCGGCGTCGTCCTTGCTGAAAACCTCGTTTCGTGGCTCGGCTTCGAGGGGAAGGAACTGCCCGGCGAGTGGAAAACAGATAGAGAGCTGGCGGAGAAGATTTACAGGGCCGAGAAAGAGGCTGGAATGCCAGTGGTGGATTTAAACTTTGCCGCGCTCAGTGGGGAGTACTCGCGCTGGCCCCTGAGCTGGGGCGAGCTGATTCCGCTCCAGTTTCTCGAAAGGAAACCGCTCGTCCTGATGACGCCGTCGAGGGGAGTGAGCAGAGAAACGCTCGTCCGCTTCGGCGAAATCCTCGGCGAAGTCCTTGAGCGGGAGGAGAAGAGGGTTGCGCTGATAATCAGCGCGGACCACGGACATGGACACGATGAAAAAGGCCCCTACGGGAAGGTGAAGGAGAGCGAGGAGTACGACAGGCTGATAATGAAGCTCATCAACGAAGACCGCCTTGAGGAGCTTCTCAGCATTCCCGAGGACCTCGTTAGGAAGGCCCTCGTGGACAGCTACTGGCAGATGCTGATAATGCTTGGAGCTATGAGAAAGGCCGAGTTCGAGCTGAAGGCGAGCGCCTACGCCTGCCCCACCTACTTCGGCATGGCAGGGGCGCTGTGGGTGCGGAAGTGAAGGTTTAAATGTTCCTCTCTTCTTCATGTTTATGGTGATTCCATGTCATCTACAAAACATGTACAGACCGAGATTGATGAGAGCCTGTACTCAATGCTCAAGGCCCTATCGCTCAGGGAGGGAAAGCCCATAAAGGAGATACTCAAGGAGGCCATAGAGGAATACCTCAGGAGGAACGCAGGGATAACCGAGGAGGAAGTAGAAAAAGACCCAATCTGGAAGGCGTTCGGCGTGGTAGAGCTTAAAGGCAAGAAGACGAGCCACGATGAAGACTGGGGAGTGGTCGAATGGCGAAGCCACTGAGGCCAGAGCTCTTCTACATGGACACGAGCGCCATGATAGCTCTCCTCGTCAGGGACGACCCTGAGCACGAGCGGGCCTTGGGCTTCTTTAAGGACGCCGTTAGGGAGGGGTCTGTTTTCGTAATCGGCAGGCCCACGCTGATGGAGTTCCTAAACGGCGTTGCAAAGCACGTTGGAAAGGACGTTGCCGAGGAGCAGTACCGCCTCTACACCGCGAGCAGGTTCATCTTCATCGAGAAGGAAACCGAAGCGGACTGGGAAAGGGCCTGGGAGCTTTTCTTCAAGTACCGCGACCAGCAGGGAATAGACTTATTCGACAGCCTGGCCTTTGCGATAATGGAGAGGCTTGGAATCAGGAAGGCGTTCACCTTCGACAGCGACTTTGCGGTTCACGGCTTCGTTATGGTTCCATAGATTAAAGCACCTCAAAGCTAATCTCCAAAAGCCCCCTGCTCCTCCTAAAGCGGGCCTTTCTGATTTTTATCTCCCCTATTTCGCCCGTCGTCCTCGTGTGCTCCTTATTGCACGCGTTGACGTTCCAGCCCTCGATGACGACCACTTTAAGTGTTTTAACCTCCTCGGGAACGGGAAACAGGTCGTACATATCCTCGCCGAAGCGCTTCTCCGCTTCCTCACGCGGAAGCTCGTAAACCTCAACTGGAACGTTCTCCTTAACTTTCTCATTGGCGAGGCGCTCTATTTCCTCTACCTCCTCGGGCGTCGGCTTCCGGTCGAACTTAACCGCTAAAACCCCACGGTTGCCGTTGACGTAGGTCGAGGCCGTCCACTTGGCCTTTTCGCCAAGAACCTTCACAACGGCCCCCTTGAGGACGTGCAGGGCCGTGTGAGTTCGAACTTCAACGTCTCCACTCACCATGACAATCCCCGAAAGCGTCTTCGGCAATCGTTTATTAACCCACCGGGTAATTCAGGAACGGGAGAGGTTCAGCGTTTTTTGAAGGTTTTTCAGGAAACGTTAAAAGATTTCGAAGGAGTTACGTAAATGCCTTTCATCGCTAAACGAAAACCGTTATAAGTGTAAAGCTCAATACACCAACGAACAAAGTTTTAGAGGTGAACGAAAATGGCCGAGAAGAAAAAGAAGAGGGTTCTGATTCTCGGAGCGGCCGGAAGGGACTTCCACAACTTCAACGTGTTCTTCAGGGACAACCCTGACTACGAGGTCGTCGCCTTCACCGCCACTCAGATTCCGGACATCGAGGGCAGGCTCTACCCGCCCGAGCTCGCCGGGGAGCTCTACCCGAACGGCATTCCGATATGGAGTGAGGACGACATGGAGAAGATAATCAAGGAGCACAACATTGATATCGTCGTCTTCGCCTACTCCGACGTCTCCCACGAGCACGTCATGCACCTCGCCAGCAGGGCACACTCAGCGGGCGCCGACTTCTGGCTCCTCGGCCCGAAGAGCACCATGCTCAAGTCCAGCAAGCCGGTTGTAGCCGTTACCGCCGTCAGAACCGGCTGTGGAAAGAGCCAGACCTCAAGAAAGGTCGCCCAGCTCCTCCAGGAGATGGGCTACAAGGTCGTTGCCATAAGGCACCCGATGCCCTACGGCGACCTCAGGAAGCAGGTCGTCCAGCGCTTCGCCACCTTCGAGGACCTCGACAAGTACGAGTGCACCATCGAGGAGCGCGAGGAGTACGAGCCCTACATCGAGCGCGGCATGGTGGTTTACGCGGGCGTTGACTACGAGAAGATTCTCCGCGAGGCCGAGAAGGAGGCCGACATAATCCTCTGGGACGGCGGAAACAACGACTTCCCGTTCTACGAGCCCGACCTCTGGATAGTCGTCACCGACCCGCACAGGCCCGGCCACGAGCTCAAGTACCACCCAGGTGAGACCAACTTCAGGGCCGCTGACGTCATAATCATCAACAAGATTGACACCGCCAACAGGGACGACATCCAGAAGGTTCGCGAGAGCATTGAGAAGATCAACCCGAACGCCACCGTCATCGAGGCTGCCTCGCCGATATTCGTCGATAACCCCGAGCTCATCAAGGGCAAGCGCGTTCTCGTCGTCGAGGACGGTCCGACCCTCACCCACGGCGGCATGAAGTACGGAGCCGGCTACGTCGCCGCCAAGAAGTTTGGAGCGAAGGAAATCATTGACCCGAGGCCCTACGCCGTCGGCTCAATCGTCGAGACCTACAAGAAGTACCCGCACCTCGACCTCATTCTGCCGGCCATGGGCTACGGCAAGAAGCAGATTAAGGAACTTGAGGAGACCATCAACAGGGCCGATGCCGACGTCGTCATACTCGGAACCCCGGTTGACCTGCGCAGGTTCATGAACCTCAACAAGCCAGCTGTAAGGGTCCGCTACGAGCTCGAGGAAATCGGCCAGCCCAAGCTCAAGGACATCCTCGAGAACTGGGTCAAGAACTGCGAGAAGCTCAAGAAGGAGTGAAGTTTTTAACCTCCACTCCTAATTTTTCTTCATGTTCGACGTGGTCATCGGAATCTGGGGTCTGATTTGGGTTCTCAACATCGCGGGCTTCGCGTGGGTTACCTACGACGTCGTTAAGAATCAGAAACTTATGCCAGAATCTGAGAGGCTCGTCTGGATTTTCATGGCGTTTCTCTTCGGCTCGTTCGTTGCCCTCGTCTATGCCATCTCAATCAAGCTGAACGGGAAGTACGAGGAGGTCGAGCTCGAGGAGAACGAAAAAGAAGAGGTCAAAGTGTGGTAGAAAGCCTTTTATGGTGAAAGGTCCAACCTAAATCGCCCGGGGAGCACCGCCGAGGGCGGAGTCAATGAACTCGGGCGGGTTATTACCCCCTTTCACGGCGTTTTTGGAGGTTCAATACTGAAACTGAGGGTGTCTCTTTAAGAGTCACAAATCATGAGAAGTGCAAGTTCTCAAAGTTTATAAAGGTGTGAGAACTAGAAATTCTCAGGTGAGGGCATGAGATTGGGGGACTTAGTTTACATGAACCCTTGGTGGGAGGGAAAAGAGGACTACCATGTTAAACGCTGGAGAGAGCAGAAAATCCACTGGTGGCCTAAATGGACCGATGAGCTATCGCTCGAACCGTTCTCGCTCAACTTCGTCCTCGGCCCGAGGCAGGTGGGAAAGACGACGGGGATAAAGCTTCTTATCAAGGAACTCCTGAAGGAAAACCCGCCGGAGTCGATTCTCTACGTTAACGTGGAGATTCTCCCAGACCACAGGGAACTAGCGTCTCTCCTTAGGGAGTTCGAAGGGATGAAAAAGCGGGAAGGAATCAAAACGGGATACATCTTCCTCGATGAGGTAACGTCGCTCGACGGCTGGTGGAGGGGCCTCAAACCGCTCATCGATGCTGGCATGTTGGAGAACGACGTGGTCACGGTTACTGGCTCAAGCTCCCTAAGGGTGAAGAGAGACATCGAGATGTTTCCGGGCAGGAGAGGAGAGGGAAAGACGCTCGAAGTCATGCCTCTTTCATTTGCGGAATACGCTGAGGTCATGGGCCTGAAGAGGCCAGAACTTCACAGAGAAAAAACACTGGGACTGTTCGAGGAGTACCTGAAAACCGGCGGATTCCCCGGTTCAATAAACGGTCTACCGATGGAAGACCTGCTCGGAGCATACATAGGTGAATTCGTCCGCTTTGGGAAGAGCCTCGAGATAGCGAGGGAAACGTTCTATGCTCTGATTCAGAGCGCGCCCTCGGCTACGAGCTTTCGGGCTTTAGCGGGAATGACTTCCGGCTACTCCTACAAGGTCGTGCAGGACTACATCGAGTTCTTCCGGGAGCTGTACATCATCGGAATCGCATACCTGAGGGAGGGAAACAGGGTCCTGTACAAGAGGGAGAAGAAGTTCTTCTTCCGCGACCCTCTACTTGCGAGGCTCTTCTCTGCCTGGAGCGGGGCTGAGCTGAGGGAAGATGCCCTCTATGAGTGGCTCGTTCAGGAGCACCTGCACAGGAAGTTCGGGGAGGTTTACTACTACCGGAACTCCTACGAGGTTGACGCGATAGCTGGGAACCTGAAGGTGGAGGTGAAAGCCGGAAAAGCCCACAGGAGATATCCACGGAACGTAATCGTGCTCGAAAGGGAGGACGTGCCCTTCTTCCTGCTGGAGCTGTGGGAAGGCTGAGAGTTCTGCCTCCTCCCAGATATTCTTCATAGTAGACGGCATCGGTAATGTAGACCTCGTCAAAGAGTTCATCAACAATGTGGAGCAGTCTGAGCTTGGCGAGAAATATGAGTGGTGACGAGTTTGCGGCAACCCTCATGATAGCTCCTCCAGAACTTTGAGGTCGATTCCCCTCTCGTAAAGTCTTATGGCCAACTCAACCTTGACTCTCTCCTCTATCTCGTCCTCGGGTAGTTTTACTGTCTCAGGAAGCTCGACAACTATTCTCTTTCCTATCCTCCCACCACTCTCATTTTAATCTCTGAACTGTTTAACGCCTTCGCATTGAAGCGTTTATAATCCTGAGAACTCACACTTCTCAAGGTGTATAAATAGGTGAGAACCAGAAGTTCTCACTCACCAACGACCTGCACGATAACGCGCCTGTGCCTCGGCCTGACGTCCAGCTCGACGAAGAAAATCTGCTGCCACGTTCCGCGAACGAGCCGGCCGTTTACGACCGGAAAGCACTCGCTCGCACCGAGAAGGGTCGCGCGCAGGTGGCTGTGGGCGTTGTCGTCTATCCTGTCGTGGAGGTAGCCGGCACCTTTTGGTAGCAGCTCCATCAACGCCCTCTTAAAGTCTTCTAAGAGGCCCGACTCGTGCTCTATCGTGACTATCGCACCCGTTGCCCCAGGAACGAAGACCAGAACGTGCCCGTTCTGGATTCCGGACTCTTCGACGACCCTCTCAACCTCGGCCGTTATGTCCACGAGGTCAATCTCGCCCCTCGTTGAAAACCGGAGCTCCTTTGTGTAAATCATTTCATCACCTCCAACAGCGCCTTAACCTTCCCGACGACGTCTAGAGGATTCCTGCCGAAGACGTAGGTGAGTGGTTCAACGCCCTCCCCGCCCCAGTCGAGGACGAAGTCAGGGGAATCGTTCTCAAACAGGCCCGCCATCCTTTCTATGGCATCTTCGTCACTCAGGCCGCCGGTCCTTATCTCGGAGTATTTGAGACCCAATTTCTCAACTGCCTCGGCAATCTCGCGGTCGAGGCGGACGTTCATGACGCTCCGCACTTCCGGAGCCCTCTCGGAAACGGAGAGGATTAGCGAAGCCGTGAACTTACTCGCGCCGGGCTCCGGCGGAAGGGCGTAGGGCCTGCCCTTGACGAGGGTTATCCTCCCGGGAATCGCGATTACATCGGCTGGACTCTTCGCTCCCGGGGGCGCGTAGGCCAGGTTACTCCTGACCTCGGGGATGAGCTTTGGAAGCCCAGGCAACGAGAGGAGCTCGCGGAGGGCCAGCCTCATCTCTTCAACTGCCGAAGAGTGGGTGGAAGCAAAGAGAGACCTGCAGGTATCTTCGCTCACCCCGGCGTACTTGGCATAGTATCTGCAGAGTTTACCGGAAGAGAAAAGCTCAAAGAGCCTCCTTGAGGTGAAGACTATAATCTCATCCTTCGTAGCACCCGTTAGAATTAGCCCGGCAATCTCCTCGGCTATCGCATCTAAGAGCACGGCAACTTCCTCGGGAGGGCGCTTGTAGGTGCCCCCAAGATACTTGCTCACCATCGCCTGAGTTATGCCAAGGTAGCTCGCTATACGCGACTGCCTGAACCCCTCACGGTACAGGATTCCCGCTATCCTCGCGCGCAGATACGGCATAAGCTCCTCGGCAATGTAAACGCTCGGCGTCTTCATACCATCACCCTAAAACCAGGTTATTGGATGTTCTAACCAGGGTTTAAATCATTGACTCAACAGATAGATGTCAAAAAAGACTTAAAAACCCATCGTTTTTTACACCGGAAGGGCTCTTATGGACTGGAAAGGAAGGGACGTTGTAAGCATTAGGGACTTCTCGAAAAGCGATATCGAGTTTGTTTTGAAGGTCGCAGAGAGGCTCGAGGAAGAACTCAAGGAGAAGGGCTCGCTCGAATACGCGCGCGGGAAAATTCTGGCGACGCTGTTCTTCGAGCCCTCAACGAGAACAAGGCTGAGCTTCGAGAGCGCGATGCACAGGCTCGGCGGCTCGGTGATAGGCTTCTCCTCGGCCTCAAGCACGAGCGTCAAGAAGGGTGAAAGTTTGGCCGACACGATAAGAACCGTCGAGCAGTACAGCGACGTGATTGTGATTAGGCATCCACTTGAGGGAGCCGCCCGGTTGGCGGCTGAGGTGGCGGAGGTTCCGGTCATCAACGCCGGCGACGGGAGCAACCAGCACCCGACTCAAACCCTCCTCGACCTCTACACGATAAAGCGCGCCTTCGGAAGGATTGACGGCCTCAAGATTGGCCTGCTCGGCGACCTCAAATACGGAAGAACCGTCCACAGCCTCGCGGAGGCCTTAGCGTTCTACGACGTCGAGCTGTACCTGATATCGCCGGAGCTCTTGAGGATGCCGAAGCACATCGTCGAGGAGCTGAAGGAGAGGGGCGTTGAGGTTCACGAGACGACCGACCTCGAGGGCGCGATTCCAGAGCTTGATGTGCTCTACGTCACGAGAATCCAGCGCGAGCGCTTCCCTGACGAGGAGGAGTACCTGAAGGTCAAGGGCAGCTACCAGGTGAACTGCAAGCTTTTGAAGAACGCCAAGGAAACGCTGAAGGTCATGCACCCGCTCCCGAGGGTGGACGAGATTCACCCAGAGGTTGACAAGAGCGAGCACGCGCTCTACTTCCGTCAGGTCTTCTCCGGCGTGCCGGTTAGAATGGCGCTTTTGGGCCTAACGCTGGGGGTGCTCTAAAATGCCCGAGCTGAAGGTTGAGGTAATCCCCGAGGGAACGGTAATAGACCACATTCCGGCAGGAAAGTGGCTCAAGGTCATCGAAATCCTCGGCCTGACGAAACCGAACGGGGGGACCCTCCTCATAGCCTCGAACGTTCCGAGCAAAAAGCTCGGCAGGAAGGACATCGTAAAGGTCGAAGGGAGGTATTTGAGCGAGGAGGAGGTCAACAAGATTGCCCTCATCGCGCCGGACGCTACCGTCAACATCGTCCGGGATTACAAGATAGTGGAGAAGTTCAAGGTCTCGATTCCGGACGAGATAGTCGGAATCCTCACCTGCCCCAATCCAAACTGCGTCAGCAACCACGAGTACGTGAGGCCACGCTTCAAGGTCGAGAGCAGGGACCCACTAAAGCTCCGCTGCCACTACTGCGAGAGAACGATTGAGGGAGATGAAATCCTGGGGAACCTCTGAATTCCTTCTCTTTTTTCAAAAATTGAGAATCAAAAGGCGTTCTCCTCGATGTCACCGGTTGAAACGTCCACCGTGCCAAGGTGGGGGAGTCTTTTGAGAACCGGAACCGCAACCGTGAGGCTCAGGAAGACGTCTATGGCACTCTGAACCGCGTTCGGAAGGCCTATAGCCACCCAGAAGGGAACATGAGTCCAGTTCTCGACGGCCCGAACAACCTGCTCCCTTGGAAGGCCAAGCCATATCGGAAGGGCCACGTAGTAGTTCAACAGGAGCATAAGCGGAACCCTTATGGCAACGCCGACGATGTATGCGACGGCACCGAAGAAGAGCAACCTGCGCGGGTTCCTGAAGTCCAGACCGACCGCTCTCCTCGCGAACTCAAGGCCGAGTATGACGGCGAAGGTTGCCGTTACCTTCATCATCGCCCCAAGCCAGCTCGCAGATGAAACCACGCTGAGGCCTATGAAGAGCAGGCCGAGGGCGAAGAGGCTTCCCCAGAAGCTCAGGATGAAGTAAACGATTACTATGGGCACAGCTACGACGTCAATCTTCATGCCCCAGACCGTCGGAAAGTCTATTGGAGCGACGTCAAGGAGGAGCGCGAGGCCGAGCATCACACCTGAAATCGCTATCTCCTTGGGCCCAATTTTCATCCCCACCACCGACCCAAGTTTGTTCCACAATTTTAAAATCTTTGTTCCAAAAAAGGAACAATCTCCTTAAAAGCTCCCATGATAAGGGAGCCCGATGTTCACACCGGAAGCAATATCTGAGCTCGTTCGGGAGATAAGGCTTGAGCACGGCCTTCCGGAGAGCCCCTTCAGGATAGACGAGGTCCGCTACGACCCAAAGGGGGACAAGCTCTTCATAATAGCCCACGACAGGACGGACAAGAGCGTCGTCATCGGCAACAGCCTCGTCATAGGGAAGCTCCGCGAGAGGCTCGGAGTCAAGCAGGTTACCGTCTATTCAAACCTCGACCTCGAGATAAAGCGGAAAACGCTGGACGAGGCTGAAAGGCTCCTTCCCAAAGAGCTCGAGTTCCTAACGCCGATAATCGAGGCAGAGCGTAGGTTCCCGCCGAGGGAGTGGCCCGAAGTTACGGGAAACCTGAAAACGCTCGTCTTCCTGAGCTTCTCTGCCAAACCGCTCCTCGGCTTTGCCAAAGCCCTCAAGCTCCCCTACGGGGCAATCGGACTGAGGTACACCTTTCCAAGGCTCGAGTACGAAGCCGTTGAAGGGGGCCCCAGGGAGCTGTTCTTCCCAAATGAGGACAAGCTCGTGAGAATCGCGGGGGAAAGGGGCGCAAGACTTGTTTTGGCAGATTTTCCATTCCCGCTGGACGAGAAGGGTGGAGTTTACCTCCTCAATCCCTTCAGGCTTCTCCACATCGGCTTCTTCGAGCTGAAATACCTTTTTGGCTTCGAATTCCCCACGATGGTCGATGAGAAGGCCCTCCTTGAGTTCGTCGCCAAACTCACCTACGACGGCCTCATGGAGTCGACAGATGGGGCCAAGGTTGTATGGCGCTACTGGAGGCGGAGGAGATGATAATCGGGGTCGTTGGAAAGATTGCCGCTGGAAAAACGACAATCGCTAAATTCTTCGAGAAGAAGGGCTTCTGCAGGGTTTCCTGCAGTGAGCCGCTGATTGACCTGCTTACCCACAACGTTTCCGACTACTCGTGGATTCCGGAACTGCCAGAGAAGGCAGAGCCGACGCGCGAGAAGCTCATAGAGTTCGGAAAGTACCTGAAGGACAAATACGGCGGGGATATATTAATTCGTCTCGCCGTTGACAAGAAGAGGAACTGCGAAAATATCGTCATAGACGGCGTCCGCTCGCGTGAGGAAATCGAGGCGATAAAGAGGCTCGGCGGGAAGGTCATCTACGTCGAGGCAAGGCCGGAGATAAGGTTCGAGCGCCTGATGAGAAGGAAGGCCAGTAAGGACAGGGGAATCAAGACATTTGAAGACTTCAAGGAGATGGACGACGCCGAGGAAAGGCTCTACCACACGAGCAAACTCAAGGACCTGGCTGACTACGTTATAGTCAACGAGGGAACCTTGGAGGAGCTGAAGGAGAAGGTGGAGCGGATTATCGAGGAGCTGAGCAAGGCTTAAAGGGAGTGGGGAGTAAGGGTAACTGGTGGGAACATGGAGGTTGTGGAGGCGGTTTACGAGAACGGCGTGCTGAAGCCCCTGAAGAAGCTCAACCTGCCGGAGCACGCGAGGGTGAGGATAGTGATAACCCCAGACGTTGATGAGATACTCGACTCCATGCTCATCAGAAAGGTCGAAAAAATCGACTACAAGCGCCTTAAGGAGGCATACTATGAGTCGCTCTGAGATTGGGGAGAAGTATCAACTGCTTCCCAACGATGCCCTCATCGTTGCAACCTGCGCGGAACACGAAATTGAGCGCATTCTAACCTTTGACTCGGATTTCGAGAAAGTTCCTCTGATAAAAGTTATCGGGTGATTACCATGAACCTCCTAATCGTAGCCCCCTGCCTGTTGAGTCCGTTTTACGTCTACCGCGGGCCGAAGGAGAAGGAATACAGGACGGCAAGAGAGCTGAGGAAGCTGATTGGCGAACTCGGCGAGGAATGGCAGGTTCTTGCCTACCCCTGCCCCGAGTTCGAGCTAATCGGCTGGCCGAGGCCCCCGATGGGAAGGGAGAGCTTTGAGAGACTCGGCATGCGCGAGAGGGTTCAGGTCATAGCGGACTTCATAGGGAGGGTTCTGACTGAAGAGAAGCCGGAGCGGGTGGTCTTCATCGGCGTTAAAGGCTCCCCAACCTGCGGTGTCTTCCACACAACCTCGAACGACCCTGATTCCTTTGACTACGGTCTGATTCCTGCGTTCTTCTACATGGACAAGGAGAAGAGGCTTGAGGAGAGCAGGAAAATCATCGAGCGCTTTTCCTTCGAGGTTAAAGAAGGGCCGGGACTCCTCTTTGAGGAGCTCATGGAGCGCTTCCCGGAGGCGGAGTTTTTAGAGTTCGACAAGGACGACGTTGAGGAGAGCGTTAAAAGGCTCAGAAAGACCCTGAAGCCCTAAAGGGCCACCAGAATCGCGCCGAGGACTATGAGGAGCGCGCACCGCTGTTTTCACGTCCATCCTGCTTCCGAGGATGAGCCACGAGAGGAAGATTGCCAGCGCGACGCTCGTCTTGTCTATCGCAACTACAGCGGGAACACGGCCGGCTTTAACGGCCATGAAGTAGAAGAGCCACGAGAGCGCGCCCGCTATTCCTGAGAGCGCTATGAAAAGCAACGCCTTTCCACCCAGCGGTTCCCGAGTTACACCGCTCACGAGGGCGACGCCGACGAGGAAGACCGCCATTATGACGGCCCTCACGGCGGTCGCGAGCGTTGGGTTAACGTCCCTGAGGCCGATTTTTCCAAAGATTGGAACGAGGGAAGCGAAGAAGGCAGAGAGGAAGGCGTAGATGATGTAGGTTTTCATTTCAAGCCCGCTCCACCGCGCTCCTGACGAGCTTCTCAGCCTTTCCCATCAGCTCCTTCGCCTTCTCCTCGGTGTGCGCCTCAAGGGTTATGCGCATTATCGGCTCGGTTCCGCTCGGCCTGAACAGAACCCACCAGTCAGAGTTCTCAATCCTTATGCCGTCGATGTCTATGAGCCTCTCGTAGTCGAAGCTCTTCAAAGCCTCCTTCGCTATGATTTCCATCGCCTTAGCTTTCTTCTCGTTGGGGCAGGGTATCTTCGCCCTTAAAGTTACGTAGCGCGGGACTTCTCTGGCGAGCTCGCTTATCGGCCCGAGCCTGTCTATCATCTCGAGGACGAGTGCCCCCGCGAATATCCCGTCCGGCGTCAGGTTCCACTGGGGGATTATCCACGTCCCGCTCGGCTCGCCACCAAAGATTCCACCGTGTTTGGCCAGTTCATCGGCAACCGCCACATCTCCAACGCGCGTTCTTATAACTTCCCCGCCCAAGGGCCTGACGTAGTCGTCCAGAGCGAAGCCGGCATCGACGGTGGTAACTATCTTTCCCTTCCCGAACTTCCTGAGCATGTAGCCGGCTATGAGCGAGAGCATGACCTCGTACTCGACGAAGTTTCCCTCGTCGTCCACCACGCCGATTCTGTCGGCGTCGCCGTCGTGCGCTATCCCAACGTCCGCTTTCATGACCCTAACGGTTTTCGCCAGTCCTGAAAGGCTCTTCGCGTTCGGCTCGAGCTCCCTCACGAAGAAACCGCTCGGGTGAGAGTTGAGCGAAATAACCCTGTTGCCCAGCTCGCGCTGGAGGTATGGGCTGAGGATTGAGCCGGCGCCGTTGCCGGAATCGACGACAACCGTATAGGAATCGTTGAGCTTCACCATCTCGAGGGCCTTTCTTATGTACTCCTTTCTGGGGTCGGCCCTTCTGAGCGTCCCAATCTCGTTCCAGGGGACCTTTCTAAAGTTCCCGGATTCGAGGATTCCCTCAAGTTCGGCCTCCATGTCGGGGGTGTAGGCCATCCCGTTGGACTGCCACACCTTTATCCCGTTGTATTCCGGAGGATTGTGGGAGGCGGTTATCGTAACACCCGCATCGGCTTCGTAAAGCTTTATCGCAAAGCCCGTGAGCGGCGTTGGGGACAGACCTATGTCTATCACCTCGACGCCCGTGCTGAGAAGCCCGCTGATTAGGGCCGACTTGAGGGTCTCACTGCTCGTTCTCGTGTCCATTCCAACGACGACCCTTCCTCCCCCGAGATAAGTCCCGACAGCCTTTCCAACCTTCAACGCCAGCTCGGGGGTAACGCACTCGTTGAACAGCCCTCTGATTCCGCTCGTGCCGAAGTACTTCCCCATGAGCATCACCCAAGGTAAGAGTGAGTAATGAGACGAGAAGAAGTAAAGGAAAGAAAATATAACGCTTTCGTCATTTCTTGACAAGCCGGTATATGCCGACCGAGACAGTGTAGCTGTCCACGTTAACGGGCGCCTTGTAGTCAACCCGCACCTGAAACGGCACGCTGGAGCC
This sequence comes from Thermococcus nautili, assembly GCF_000585495.1. Taxonomy (NCBI): domain Archaea; kingdom Methanobacteriati; phylum Methanobacteriota; class Thermococci; order Thermococcales; family Thermococcaceae; genus Thermococcus; species Thermococcus nautili. The sequence continues at coordinate 1,055,941 of NZ_CP007264.1, read as the reverse complement.
GTAGATGAGGCTGTCCGTCTCGGACTCGGTCAGCACGTTGCCGTTCTCGTCGAGTATCGTTATCTTCTCGACCGTCCCCTCGCTCTCGGCCGTTATCTTGTACTTTCCCGGCTCGAGCACGTGGCTGAGGTAGAAGACGTCTCCGCTCACCGTCTCGGTCTTGACCTCGACCGGAACCTTGTCGTAAGCGGTTTCGTAGTAGTACTGCATTCCGAAGATTGCCGCGACGCCGAGGAAGATGAGCAGGAAAAACCCAACCACAAGTTTCTTCGGGATTCCCAAACTTAGCACCTCCAAACAACAACCCATCTCGCGGAAGAGAAAAGCGGGACAGGGCTTCTAGAAGATACGCGCCCAATCGTAATAAGACTTTCGGAGAAGAAAATTCGAAGAATTCTGAAGGAAAAGCTAAGAACTTCTCCTCAACTTCTCCGCCAGCTCAACGAGCTTTCTGGCCCTCTCAAGGGAAACCTCGTTCTCGACCTTTCCATCGCGCTTGAGCCACGTGCCGACGATGAAGGCATCCGCATACCTCCACAGCTCCGGCAGGTTGTCGTAGGTCGTTCCGGAGCCGACAACGACCGGAACTGGCGAGATTCTCTTCGCGAGGGCGAGCTTTTCTAAATCCACGGGCTTTCCGGTTGCCTTTCCGCTCACCACTATCGCATCGGCCAGACCGCGCTCGACGGTGTCCCTTATGGCATCTTCAAAGTCGAAGAAGTGAACCGCGTGCTTGACGTGCACATCGGCGAAAACCTTGATTCCGCTCGGGAGAAGCTTCCTCAGCCTTGCAAGCTCGTGGGCGATGCCCTCGATGATTCCCTGGTCGGTGAAGGCAACTCCGCTCAGCACGTTCACCCTTATGAAGTCCGCTTTAATCGCGTAGGCTATTGAATAGGCCGATATCCCGTCGTTCCTGAGGACGTTAATCCCGACCGGAACGCTCACCTCGTCCCTGACTGCCTTTGCTACGGCGGTGAAGGAAGCAACCGTCACCTTGTCAACGGTCTTTGGGAACGGAACGTCGCCGAAGTTCTCAATCATTATCGCGTCGAAGCCCGCCTCTTCAAGGGTCTTCGCATCCTTCAGGGCGAGCTCAATAACGGTCTCAAGGTTGCCGTCGTAGAGGTACGAGCCGGGGAGGGGCTTGAGGTGAACCATCCCGATGAGCGGTTTCCTCTCGAAGTCCATACCAACACCTCCCCAACCGTAGGGGGCTTCTCCTTAAACGGTTTCCGGCAGGTTAATATATTCCACCGCCAAATTAGGTTAGGTGTTGTCCATGGGAGAGCCCGAACTTCCGAAGGCCCTCGGGAAGATTATTGAACCCGGGGAGCGCGTCCTCTACTCGGTCAAGAAGAAGATGAGCCTTGAAAAGCCCAAGTGGCTTCTCGTTACGGACAGGAGGATTATCTACCTTGATGAGAAGATTCTCGGGAGGTACGACGTCAGGGCGTTGCCCTACCAGAAGCTCGAGAGGGTCACTGTCAAGCTCGGCATAATGAGCTCCGAGTTCATAATAGAGGGCGAGGAGAGCATAACGCTGAAGCTCGGCTGGATGGACAAGGAGGAGGCCAGGAAGACGATAAACGCCATCAAGGAGGCCCTCAACGCGATAGCGGTCGAGCCAGTGAGCATAGCGGTCAAAAAGGGCCTCACCAGCGAGGAATGGGTTCTCAACAAGCCGAAGGAGCTCGTCACGAGAACGGCCCCAATCTCACACACTGCACCGGTTCAGGAGAAGAAGGAAGACCCGATGGACAGGCTGAAGAAGCTGAAGGAACTCTACGACATGGGCGTCATAAGCCAGGAAGAGTACGAAGAAAAGAGGAAGAAACTGCTGGAGGAGATTTAGAGGATTACGACCTCCTTCCCGAGAAGTTCTCTTCTCGATGTTTTTACAACGCCGAGAACATAGCCCCTTTCCGTTGGGTAAAGTGCCAAGACTGTCGTTGCGATTTCCCTGAAGAGGGCTCCGAAGCCACCGGGCTTTGAAGCTATGACGTCGGAATTGACGAGGTACAGGGCTATCCTGTCCTTCTTCCCAACGAAGCCTGCAACGTTGCGGATTAACCTCAGGAGCTCCCGGTCCGTAAGAACCAGAAAGAGCTTGTGGAACCCAAGGACGGGGTTCACCATGACGCCATCGGTGGCCTTGGAGTATATCCTCTCGTAGTAGCGGAAGTCGATTGAATGCCTGTCAACGTCTATTGTCCCTATTACGTTTCCAACGTTCCTTGAACCGCCGATTTTGACTACGGGCAGTTCTTCAAAGCCAGAGACGTCGAAGCCGAGAACTTCGAGTCTGGCAAGCACCTCTGGAAAAGTGTCGAGGACGTCATCAATGAGAATCGCCCTGTCGTTTGCCTTTGCCCACCCCACGAGCAACCACAGGAGGAGCTCAGAGGGAGAATCCTGAGTGTACTCAACGAGCACTGTCTCACCGGGTTTGAGAAGGGATAGAATCTCATCAAGCTCATCGCTGGTCATGGGGCATCCCCTAAATAGGGTTAAGCGAGAAAATATAAAAACGTTGTCAAACGAGCCTCCCCTCGACGATTGCCCTCGGTGAAAGAAAACTCGAAATTCTCTCAATCTCTTTTCCGGGTTTCAGCGTTCTAAGGAGCTCGAAGACGTTGCCGACGAGCATGTTGTCCTTGAACGGTTTCAGCTCACCGTTCTCAACCACGTAGCCGAGCTCGACCGTCAGCGAGAAGTCACCGCTCACAGGGTTGGCCGTGTGCTCACCGAAGACCTTTCTAACGATGACACCCTCGTAGTCCTCAAGGCTCTCCTCCCCGGGCTCGAGGATTAGGTTGCTCGTTCCGATGTACGGGACGCTCCTGAAGGTTCTCAGCGCGTTCCCCGTGCTCTCCATGCCGAGGAAAGAGGCATAGGTGTGGTCGAGGAGGAAGTTTCTAACTATTCCGTCCCCGACGAGAACAGTTCTCTGGCCCGGACTTCCTTCCCCGTCGAAGGAGTAGCTCCCCGGCAGTTCCGGAAGGGTCGAGTCGTCCACGAGCGTGAAGGAACCTACCTCGTCGCCGGGCTTCGAGAACCTGCTCCTGCCGTGATACACTTCATCGCCGTAGAGGTTGCTCAGGAAGACCTCCATGATTGAAGCCAGAGCGTTGGACTCCAGAACGAGTTCCCCCGAGTAGGGTTCGAGCTTCCTCGCCCTCGCGCTCAGCCTCGCCTCGTCAATGGCTTTCTCAACAGCGCGCTCAAGCTCCTCAACCGGCTGGAGGGAGGTGAAGCTCTGCCTGTAGGAGCCTGTCCCCGGAGGCTCGCTGAGCACCGCGTAGGCCGAAACTCCCATGTAGGTGGAGCGCTCTTCAAGCTCGATTCCGTTGGAGTTGACGACCCCGCTCGTCCCGACAGCGAGAGAGAGCGAACCCGAGAGCGTCTCCTTACCTTTCTTCTCCCGCATCAGCTCAGCGTATTCGAGGGCGAGCTTATGAGCCTCCTCGAAGGGAATCTCGTCTATCTCCCCGTCGTAGATTCCCTTGACGCGGTTCACCCTTCCACTGGCCGGAAAGCCCCTGAAGGGAACCTCGCTTATCTTCGCCAGCTTTACCGCCCTCTCCACCAGCTTCTTAAGCTCCTCCTCGCTTGGGTGGAGGCCCGTTATATAGGAAAAGCCGAGCCTACCCTTTAAACCAACCCTGAGACCTATTCCGGAGTAGAACTTCCTCTGGGAGCGCTCAAGGGTTTCCCTCTCGATTCTGAACGAGCCCGAGCGCCCGAACTGGTAGAATACCTCCCACTCGACGTTTTCGCGTTCAAGTAGCTTCACGAGCCTCTCAACGGCCTCAATCATCTCAATCCCCCCACGAGGGCCCTCGTGAGTATATGTGGCCCGCCGTCGTCAACCGGGACCCACTGGCCCTTTCCGCAGTAGCCCGGAAACTCAACGCGCGTGTCGTTTCCGATGGCCATTATGTTCTTCAAAACGTCGAGGATTTTGCCCGAGAGCGCGACGTCGCGGACCGGTTCCTTAATCTCGCCGTTCTCCACGATGTAGCCGAGCTTCGCCCCGAAGGTGAACGTCCCGTTGGCGGTGTCAACTTCGCCACCCTTGTCGCCGAGCATGTAGAGGCCGTTCTTAACCGCCTCAAGGATTTCCTCGAAGGACCAGTCGCCGGGCTCGACGTAGGTGTTGCCCATCCTCACGAGGGGCTGATGGGAGTAGCTTTCAGCCCTCGCGTGGCCGTTGGGCTCAAGGCCGAAATACTCGGCAGTTTCCCTGTCGTTGAGGTAGCTGACGAGAACGCCGTCCTTGATAATCTCAACGCGCCTCGCTTTAATCCCCTCGTCGTCGTACGGATAGCTCCCGAACTTGCCCGGCAGAGTGGGGTCGTCAACGACGTTCAGACCATCGACCGCTATCTTCTCCCCGAGCCTTCCAGCTAAGATGCTGTCGCCGTTCTTGACGGAGTCTGCCTCGACGGCGTGGCCGAGGGCTTCGTGGATGAAAACCCCAGTCAGCTCTGGGTCGGCTATGACGTCCATCTCTCCGGAGGGCGGCGAAGATGCCCTCAGAAGCTCAAGGGCCTTCTCCTTTACGTGGGCCGTCCAGTAGTGGAGGTCAATACCCTCAACCAGCTCCCAGCCGAGGGTTCCGCCGAAGCTCTTCCAGAAGTCCTGCATCTCGCCGTTTTCCTTGGCCGTTACCGAGAAGCCGAGCCGTATCCTCGGGACGACGGTTCTTATCTCGCTCCCGAGGGAGTTGAAGTAGAAGGTCTCGACGATTGAGTCGCCGTAGTTGACGGTCCTGCTGACGATTTTCTCGCCCCTAAGAAGACCGTCGATTTCCTTGACGAGCGAGAGCTTCTCCTCGATGTCAACTTCAGTGAAGGGCTTCTTGACCTTAAGTTCGACCTCGTCTCTCACGGGCTCGCCGAGGTAAATCCTCGCGTTCCCGCGAGAGAGCTTCGCTATCTTCATCGCCGTTTCTATTGCCTTCTCAAACCTCTCGCGGTCGTTGGCGCTCGAAAAGCCCCACGTTCCGTTGAAGGCCCTCGCGCCGATGCCGAGCTCGGAGTTGCTTGAGAGCTCTCTCAGCTGGCCGTTGCTCATGACGAGCCTCCTTGAGGTGACCTTAACGAGCCTGATTTCATAGTAATCGAGACCGTGTTTTCTCGCAAGCTCCTCAGCCTTTTTAATCAGCCACTCCATACTCTCACCGCAGGGCATAAAAGGGGAAGGCCTTATATCACTTGCCATAGAGGGATGAACCACAGGGTTTAAGGGTTGAAAGATGGAGCGGAGGAACGAGATACTGAACTACATCCGAAACAGGCCCGGCGTGACGTTCAGAGAGCTAGCAAGGGAGCTGGGACTGGGCATCGGCGACCTTCAGTACCACCTCGGAAAGCTCGAAAAGGAGGGCAAGGTGTTTTCACGGAAGGTTGGCAGGAGGCGCTACATCTTTCCGGCCGGCTTCGAGGAAGAGGCCCAGAGACTGCTGATGGCGATATCAACGGAGACAAGGAGGAAGATACTGCTCCTGCTCATGGAAGGCCCTATGAGTCAGGGCGAAATAGCGGAAAGGCTGAAGGTCAGCCAGCCGACGGTGAGCTACCATATGCGTGAACTCGAGAAGCTCGGCGTCGTGAAGGCCGAAAGGACCGGAAAGAGCGTGATATACACGATTAACTACGACCCGGAAACCCTGGTGAGACTGATTAGGGACTACAGGCCGGGACTGTGGGAGAGGCTGGCAGATAGCCTTATAGACCTCCTCGCTGGAATGGGTGAGGGTGAATGATGGAGATGCTCCTCGACGTTGCGATAATCCTGCTTGCAATGGCGCTGGTTGGGGTCAGCTACCTGGCCTACCGCAAGAGCCACCTCAGGGCAACGCTCTACCTGGCGCTGGCGTTCCTGCTCTTCGCCTTTAAGAAGGTCGTCGAGATTTCAGCGGAGAGCAGGGCGCTGGGAAGGGACATCGGATTAATCGTTGACTTCCTTGAGGTGCTCGTCCTCCTGCTGTTCTTCCTGGCCCTCTGGAGGCGTTAAACTGTTGAACCACAAACGCTTTATTTGGCCTTTCTAATTCTCCAAACGGGTGAAAGGATGAAGAGAGCGGTCGTTTTAGTTCTGGCAGTACTCCTTCTGCTTCCGTTAGCGACGCCAGTGATGGCCCAGTGTCCAAGCGAGGGACACACTGTGATAATGCACGCTCCAGCCGTCGCCAAGACCTCAACCGGCGAGCTGACCGGTGTCGTCACGGAGTTCGTGATTACGGTAACTCCAGGAAGCGGACACGTCTACATAGAGACCTGGCCATTGGCCCAGGTCGACATGCAGGCCAGCGCCAGATTGGCCACTCAAGTGGCAGGAAGGGTTCTCGGAGTCAACATGAGTCACTACGACGTTTTTATCCAGGTTCGCGCGAACACCTCAATCATCGGCGGCCCTTCGGCTGGAGGAACAATGACCGTCGGAATAATCGCGGCACTGATGGGCTGGAAGGTAAACCCAAACGTCATGATGACTGGAATGATTAACCCGGACGGCAGTATCGGTCCAGTCGGCGGAATCCTTGAGAAGGCGGCCGCCGCTCACCAGGCAGGGGTAAAGCTCTTCCTGATTCCCGAAGGCCAGAGGATTCAGTACGTCCAGGAAACCCAGAAGAAGGAAATCGGCGGCGTTATCGAGATAAACACCGAGACCAAGCCAGTTGACGTCGTCAAGTACGCGGAGGAGCGCTGGGGGCTCAAAGTGGTGGAAGTTAAGGACATCTACGAGGCGGTATACTACTTCACGGGACACAGGCTCCCGAAACCGAAGGCCCCCCAGAACGTCCAGATTGACACCTCCTTCCTCAGAAACGACGCCCTGAGCGACTACAAGAACACAACCGATTACTACCAGAGGGTCATGAAGGAACTGAAGGAAAGCAACGTCGGCTACGACACCTACATGACGCTCCTCGCGGCTTTGAACAACGCTGGGCAATTGCTCAACCAGTCGAAGGGGTACATAGACGAAGGTCTCTACTACACCGCCCTTAGCAAGGACTTCCAGGCGAGGATAGTGATAAGGCACGTTGACTGGTACCTCCAGACCAACACCCCAAAGGACGTTGAGGAGCTCCTGAAGAACACCAGCGAGACAATCAAGAGCGCCGAAGCCTACGTCGAGAACCAGAGCATTAGAGGAATCACGATGCTCCAGGCAGTTGCCGCGGCCGAACAGAGGATAGAGGACGCAAAGAGCAACCTTGACCAGGCGTGGAAGTCCTACTACTCGGGGGACTACTGGGACGCAATAGGAAAGGCGGCCTACGCCTACGAAAGGGCAAAAACCGCAATCCTGTGGACAGACCTCGGAAAGCGCTTCGCCAAGGGCGAGCCCATCAAGAAAGACCTAATCAAAGCCACGGCGAGAGACTACATAGACGAGTCCGACCTAATCGTCGCCTACATCGAGTCCATGTACGGCGACGTCCTCGGAAACAGCCTCACCGACACGATAGAGAAGGCCCAGCAGTACTATGACGACGGAAAGTACTCCGCGGCGCTGTTCACGGCCATGCAGGCGCGCGTTCAGGGTGAGGTCTTCCTCGACACCCTCGCGATAACCAACTGGACCGTTCTGATGGACAAACTCAACATGGTCAAGGGCGACGCCAAGGCCGCGATAGGCATCGCCGAGGAGAAGGGAATAACCCCCATACTTGCCATAGCCTACTACGAGTTCGCCCAGAGCTTTGAAGAGCTCGCGAAGAAGAACCAGAGCACGGACGACCTCCAGACTGCGATGACCTTCTACATGTACGCCAAGGAAACCGCGAACCTGTTCCTTTCAACGCCCCTCAATCCGGTTCCGAAAGTGCCAGCCGGAAACTCAACGGTTCCCGAGGTAAGCATCCCAACTGCAACCAGCTCCCCGGCCCAGAGTTCCACCGGCTCTGCAACGGGCGAGGCAGACTACGGGCTCATCGGCCTCTTCGCGATAGTTGCCTTCGTCGTCGGTCTGGCGGTTGGAAGGAAGCTTTAGCCCGGAAGGGCCTTCACTCCCCTCTTCTTTAACAGCTCGACCTCCCACTCGGCAAGGCTCGGACAGATTGTACAGCCGAGCCGGTAGAAGCCCTCGTAGTAGAGCGGGTGAAGATTAAAGCCCCTCATGAGTATGAAGAGCTGGACCATGAACCCGCTCCAGAACTTTATCGGCATAACCTCAAGGATTCTTCCGAAGTCCGTCTTTCTCTCAACGACCGGTGGCTTGAGCCTTCTCCTCGCGCTCTCCCCATCTCTGTCGCCGACGAGGAGAACCGGGTTTTCAAACTCCGAAACGACCGAATAGAGGGCCTCAACCTTCTTTCTCGTGCACCAGCGGTTCCGATGGGTCGGCATGCCGTACTCCTCGATGGGCATCGGGACGTCGACGCGGACGAGCTTAACGCCGAGCCTTTTCGCGAGTTCTTCAACGTATTCGTCCGTTCCGGGCATCTCGTACTCCATCCTGACGTAGACAGCGGTAACCTCGTCGAAGACCTCTTTCGCTAAAATAAGTGTGGCCGTCGAGTCCTTTCCCCCGCTCCAGGGAACGACGATGTCGTAGTCTTCAAAGGCCCTGAGAAAAGCCTTCGATGCGCTGGCAAAGGCCTCTATGTATTCCCTGTTGGCGGAAATGAGCGAGTCGAGCGAGACGTCCTCGGTGCAGGGGCACTTCCAGAGGACTTCAGTCGGAAAGCCGAGCTTCTTGCTAATCTCTGCCACCTTGTTCGGGCCGGAGAAGTAAATTTCCTGGTTCATAGTCTTCCTCAGGACGAGCGAGTTCTCGCCGAGCTCGACGTCGAGGAGCGAAATCATAGCTTTTCTGAAGCCGTCGCCAAGGGCGAGGTAAACGTCGTAGTCAGGGTTAATTTCGAGACCGAAGGGATTCTCGGGGTTGAGGGCGTAGGTTCCCTTCCACTCGATGCCGAGGCGAAAGCGGGCCTTTATCTCCTCGATGTGGGAGTAGAGCTCGTCAACGCGCATGTTTCTAACGCGCTTCGTCCTCAGAACCCTCGCGTAGAAGGGCTTTCCTGAATCCCTCAGAACCGGCAAAAGCTCCTCCATGAGGTCTTTCTCTTTCTCGCCGAGGAGGAGAACCGGAATGTATGGCCCCTCAAGAATTCTCTCAAGGTTCTCAAGGACTTCCTCCTTGGTTCTGCCCCCGCCGAGGCTCTCAACCCTCAGGAAGCCCCCGTAGTTTCTCTCGTTTATGTAGCTTAGGGCCTTCGCGTCCTTCCTTGCCCTCGCTATGAGCGCGAACATGGAAGGGGTTAAAAGGGGAAGCTTAAAAGTCTTCGCGCCGATGAGGAAAACTCCCTGCCCTGAGCGGTGATGAGACCGGCTTTTCCGAGGCTACACCAGCGACGCAAGGAAGGCCCTGTAAACTTCCTTCACCCTTCTCATCGACGAAACGCTCACCCACTCGTCGCTTGCGTGCCAGTTGCCTCCCTCCGGCCCGAAGACGAAGGTTGGCTTGCCGAGGTAGGTCGCGAAGTAGTTGAAGTCGCCGACGCTCCTGCCGTAGGTCACCTCCGGGTCGAGGCCCGTTACAGAGAAATACGCCCTCTTAAACAGCCGGACCTCGTGGAGGTTCTCCCTCACAACGTAGGGGAGCATGTCCGGCGTTGGCCTCGGGAACTTCTCAATTTCGAGCTCAGCTTTAACGCCAACCCGGTCCGCGAGCTTCCTCAGCTCGGCCTCAACGCGCTCCCAGTCCTCCCCTATGACGGTGTGCCTGTCAATTATCGCCTCCGCGTAGTCCGGGACGCTCAGGCCGTCGGCTTCGCCCTTCATATAGAGCGTGCAGTACGAGCCCCTGCCGAGCTTTATGTGGCTCTTCGTCTTTATCCGCCCAAGGTTCGAAACTAACTTTGCCAGCTCCTCGATGGCGTTTATTCCCAGCCCCGGCCTTGCGGCGTGGGCCTTCTTTCCTTTGGCCCTAACGGTGATTACGAAGCGACCCCTCGCGCCGAGCATCAGCCTCTCACGCGTCGGCTCCGCCACGAGAACCAAATCTGCATTCTCGAGCTTTCCGCTCTTTATCAGCTCCCAGGTTCCGCGCGAGTAACCTTCCTCGTCGCTCACCGCTGTAAAGATTAGGTTCGGCCTCTCCCGCTTTGAAAGCTCACCCATCTCTACGAAGAGGCTCAGCAGAACGGCCAATCCGGCTTTCATGTCCGCGCTTCCAAGGCCGTAGAAGCGGTCGCCGTCGAGCTCTCCCTTCGGATTCCTCGTCCAGCCCGGCGAGAGGTTTACCGTATCCATGTGGCCGTTGAGCACGACCGTTAGGCCCCTGCCGGGGAGATATGCCAGCACGTCGTCGCCAAAGCCCTCAACGGGAAGTGTTTCGACCTCAAAACCGTGTTCTTCCAGCAGGGACGCTATGAAGCGTGAAATTTCCCCTTCCCTGCCGAAGGGAGACTCAATGGCAACGAGCTTTTTAAGGAGTTCAAACTCGTCCATCCCTATCACCAACCAGCTCCTTAACGAAATCGGAGAACTTGGCCTTTCTATCAAAGTTTTCTGCCCTCTCCAGCTCTTTCTTGAGAAGCGATATGTTCTCTTCGATTTCGGCTGAAAGGTCCTCAAGTATTGCCCTCATATCAGAGTCCCCGACCTTTCCGGCCAGATACCTGGCGGCTCGAAGCTGGAGCTCCTCAAGCTTTACCGCCTCCCTGAGGACGTCGAGGTAATCTCCGACCGTGGAGAGGGAGACCTTAACATCCTCACCGGAGGTCTCGGAAGAAAGCGCCTGAGGATACAGCTTGAGTGCGATTCTGCAGAGCTCCTCCACCTGCCGCCCCTTTGCCTCAACGAAGCGTGAGAACTTCACTCTACCGTAACCCCGGGGAAGTGAATCCCTCATCGTGGCATAAACTGCGAGAACACGTTTGGACGTCGAAAGAAGGTACCCTAAAACGTCCTCTGGGGGAAGTTTGGACACGAGCTCGAGCAACTCTGTTGTGTCTCTGGACTCAAAGAACCCCTCAAGGGAGCCCATGGCACCACCTTAATGGAGTTGGAAAAGGTGCGTAAAAACGTTTTGTTGGTGGACCGGGCGGGATTTGAACCCGCGGCCTCCGCCTTGCGAGGGCGGCGCTCGTACCAGGCTGAGCTACCGGCCCACTCCCGGTTATAGTGGAGTGCCCGGGGTTTTAAAAAGTTTTGGTATATGCCATGTGCTCAGTGGTGACCGCTCTCATCACTCCCTCAGGAGGGCTTGGGCGTCATCATCGCTGGGCTTAAAAGCTCATGGAACCTTTTAACCCTGGTGGTCGCTATGCGCTTCATCCCGCTCATCGTTGCCAAACCGGAGGTTCAGATGGCAATAGATGAGGCGATAATGATTGCCAGAATCGAGGGGAAGGTTCCCGACACGGTGAGGCTGTACGCCTTCTCACCGAGTTCGGTGACGATAGGCCGCTTCCAGAGCGTCGTCCACGACGTCAACCTTGAAGAGGCCAGGAGGCTCGGCATTCCCGTCGTGCGCAGGATAACCGGCGGAGGAAGCGTTTTCCACGACGAGTTCGGCGAGATAACCTATTCAGTCGTCGTTGGTGAAGACCTTCATCCAGCGTTGAGGAACGTCGAGACGAGCTACCGCTATCTGGCGGGCCCGCTTGTAGATGCCCTCAACGACCTCGGGCTTAAGGCTGGCTTCTCTGGCCTAAACGACATCGTTGCCAACGGGAAGAAGATAAGCGGTTCGGCACAGACGAGGAGGAAGGGGGTAATCCTTCAGCACGGGACGTTCATGTACGCGACGCGCGTTGAAATCCTCGGAAAAGTCCTGAGGGCTTCCAAGGCGAAGCTCGCTGACAAGGGCGTTTCGAGCATCTGGGAGCGCGTTACAACCCTGGAGCGCGAGGGAATAAAGCTGAACCGCTGGGAGGCCTACGAGCTGTTGAGGGAGAGCTTTTTCAGCGCTTTCGAGCTAGAGGAGGGCGAGCTGACGGATTACGAGCTTGAGCTTGCCGAGGAGCTCATCGAGAAGCGCTACGGAAATCCAGAGTGGAACGAGATGAGGTGAGACACGCTAAAGGAGTCCCTTAAAAATCTCCCTCAACCGAGGGATGTCCTCTTTAATTGTTCTCCACACAACTCGAAGGTCAACGCCAAAATACGCGTGGATGAGCTTGTCCCGCATTCGTGCCATCTCCCTCCAGGGCACTTCAGGGTGCAGTTCCTTAAATTCGGGCGGGATTGCTTTTGATGCCTCTCCAATAACCTCCAACGCACGGATAACGGCAAACTGAGTTTTTTTATCCAGCCGAAACTCCTCAAAGGACATTCCCTCAGTAAACTCTTCAATGAGGGTTATCGCTTCTACAATGTCGTTGAGATAATCCTCGTGGGTCCTCTTCATACGTAAACGACCTCCCTGCCCACACCTTCGGCAATCTTTGGTTTGAGGGCGGATTTCAGGACGAGGTCTACCCTAATCCCGAGAAGGCTCTCAAGGTACTCCTCAAGCTCGATGAACTTCAGAAGGGATGGCACCTCGTAGAAATCCACGAGAATGTCCACGTCGCTCGCCTCGGTTGCCTCCCCCCGTACGTACGACCCGAATATGCCGATTTCACGGACGCCGAAGCGCTCTTCAAGCTCCCGCTTGTGGGCCCTCAGAATTTCCTCAATCTCCTTCAATGTCCTCATGGTTGAGAGTCTGATTAAGGAGGGATAAAGTTTACGCAGTTCAGAACCTCACACCAAACTCCCCCGCCAGCTCGTAGAACAGCTCGTCCTCACCGAGCTCCTCGCGGAGTTTTTCAAAGTTCTTCATCAGCCTCGGAAGCCTGCCCTTCGAGCGTCTCAACATCGAGTTGCCGATTTCGAGGGCGAAGCGCAGGTAGTCGTCGCTTACGAGGATTTTTCCATCCCTGCCAAGTGGAGCGGTTAGATACTCGGTGGCGTTTATCTCGACGAGGTAGCGGTTGGAGATTACCTTGAAGGTCGTGTACTTGAAACCGCTGGCGAGGCCGAGCTCGTGGAGCCTCTTCGCTTTCTCAAGGTCCTCGGCTACGACGTGGAAAATCGGGGGCTGGCTCTTGAGGAATATCAAGCCCTCCCTGGCCTTTTCAAGGGCCTTCTTTGCCTCGGGGAACGTCATCTCGCGGTGAACCTTAATCAGCCACCTGCTCAGGGGTTTGGCGCCCAAAGCTGGCTCCTCGATGATTCCAATCCTGCCCGAGCACGAGCTCGTCGTGTAGATTCCCCTGATGGAGTTGATGAGCAGGAGGAGGTCTATTATGTCCTCGTCAACCTTGCCCTCTCTCATCGCCGTGAAGAGGCTGACCAGCGCTTCCCGCTTTGCCTTCATTCCTCAGCCCCCAGTGAGGTTTTCAATCGGTGTTTAACTGCACGCACGCCTTAATCTCGGGTGAAGACGGGATTTGCCACCTCTGCTCCCGCCATCTGACGAAAACTTTATAAAGCTAACCCAAAAGCTTAAGCTGGACGTGGCCGGGGTGGTGTAGCCTGGTCAGCACAGGGGACTGTGGATCCCCTAGCCCGGGTTCAAATCCCGGCCCCGGCCCCAGAAGAACCGCTTTTCCAGAATAAAACGCTTTCAAAGCTTCTTCAAGCAACTTCGACATATTAATGCCTTCTCTCTTCGCAAACTCCACCAGATCAGCCCGGATTGTCACGGTAACATTCCGCTTCTTTGAACGGTTCTGTACATCACCCGTGTAAATACACGTGTAATTACCCGTGTCAAGTCCCATAGCCTGGCACCAAAAAGAGTGAGGAATCCCGATTTAAACAAATTTCGCACGCAGAAACCGGTGTAAGGTCAGTGCCTTACACTGAAGGCTAAAAAAGAAGAAAAAACTCATTCAACATTCCCATAAGCGAGGACGAAAAACGTTTCCAAGGCAGTCACCGATGGCATCCTCACACAGTTCTCACTCCTCGGGAACAATGTGTCCTTGAATCGCTCAACGAACATCCTCAAATTAAGAACAGTCTCCGCATCAATTAGCCCCTGCTTCACAAAATCATCGAGGAGGTACTTGAAAAGGTCCAGTGCATCAATGAGGGACTTACGCCCATCATAACCGCCTTGCATGAAAGAGTAAACCTCCTGCCAGAACTCACTCGGCGCGCCAAGGTCTTCCAAACGCTCAACCAATGCCCCAACAATCTTTCCATCGACTTCTTCGAGGTTCAGTTCCTGAATCTTTCTAAAGACTTCAGCTAATACAACTTCAACAGCTTCCATCACTGACCACCAACGCCCCACGCACAGGACGAGCAATTAAACATAACTCCTTATCACCACACAGAGTCACTAAGAAACCCAAATTTCGCACGAGTTAGCAGATTTGATAACTCGAACGCCTCCGAGTTTCATTTTTGGAAACTCGTGGAAGACAAGGGGGGCAGGAGAAAGCTTCTTTTCGAGAGCTGTTTTCATTAATTTTTGCATTTAAGCGCGAGTTGCAAAAAAGGCAACGCATAAACTTGTACATTCACAAAACCATACTCCAAAAAGAAGGCACGAGAGGGCTTGAATTGGCCGAAAAACAATGTAAAAACAAAAAGTCTCCTGAAGGGCGCGATAATGAGCTTTCCCATAACTCTTGGGCGACCACACCAGGCAGTTTGTAACGCGACAATGGATTAAACGGGTCCTCAGAAGGCCTCTTTGTTAAATGAGTGTACAGAGATGTACTCTTGGAGTGCTGGTGTAAGGTGTTTGCCTTACACAGAATTGTCAGCAAAAGACAATAACGCCCACAATCCGAGGGAAAATTGACGGCAACTTGACCAAAATATTTTTAAGTTGTGTATCACAAATGTAATACAAAAACATGGGTTAAATAAGACTCGTCGAGAATTGAAAGAGAAACACCTTTTGGAGGGTGATTAATATGGCATATTCCATCAAGATAACCCAAAAAACCAATAAAAACCGCCCCAAAACCAAGTTAATTAGTGTCAGAATCCCAGAGTTCGCATACGAGCAAATCGAGGCCCTGGTCGAGCTTGGAGTGTTCTCAAGCAGAACTGACTTCATAAATTATGCAATTCAAAAGACTCTCTTTGAACTCGCCTCAATAAATCTCCCGGTATCCGATGATGACCTGCTAAAGATGATGGCCTTAGGGCCAGAATCACCTCCCAGCGAGAACGAGGTTAGAGAGGTGTTAGCTGATGTCGAGCGAGAAGTTAAAGCCAAGCTTAGTTCTGGTAGTAACCGACCTGAACGTCGTCGTGTCCTCCGCGTTAGGAGGACCAACCGCGGCACCAGCAAGGATAATGCAACTGCTGATTGAGGGCAGACTTGTAAACTTTGCATCAAATCAGATGCTGGAACGCCTTGCGGCTAAATTGAGCAGTTAGCGCATTCAAAGGTATCTCGCCAACAAATCTTACGGTGAAACCGGCGAACTGCTAAGATACAAGCCGTACGCAATTATGGAAGTATACCGAAAGAAGTCTGTGATAATCGACCCGAAAGTCTGGGTTGAGGCTAGCGATGATTATGAAGACAACGAAGTGCTGTCAGTCGCTTGTGATGCAGGCGTTGAGTACGTAATAACCCAAGATTGGAACGATATCTTGTCACTGAGAGACCCTAAAACCAAGGAAGTCATCATTGAAGACGAGAATGGAAACGAAGTCTGCAGACTTAAGATACTAACCCCGAGGGAATTCCTAGAAGAACTCCAAGAGAAGGGAAAAATTTAGCGCTCATGAGATTTTTCTCAATACATTTTTCATCAACCCATCAAAGGGAATTCTCAATCAGCTTATAATCCTCCTCTGGTATCTCCCTCATCGCCTTGCCCATCAAGTGCCCACTCCAGCGCTTCTTGTTGGTGATAAACTTCAGCTTTGGAATAAGAGGCTTGAACTCAAGCTCGCCGAGCTTCACGGGCTTGATTTTAACCCTAAGTGGGTAAGTCTCATTGAGGTGTGGCGGGCTCTTGAATATCTTTGACGGGTCAGTGTACGGCTCGCTCACGACTTCAAAGATGCCAACAATCCTCGGCTCAAGAATTTCTTTGTCCTTCCGCTCTTGCTTAACGTAAAAGACGAGCCTGTCGCCCGGTTTAACCTTGGCAAGGGTGTTTTTATGCCTCTTCGCCACACCCCAAACATTCCTCGTTTTCACAACTTCCCAATTGTCGCGGTTGGTGATGCAGAGCCAGTACCTCATCTTGAGTCACCACTTTCACTTTGGAAGTTTGCCCCAATATCTTTTGCGGAACTTAACCAAAACCACTCCGAGAACCCCAAGCACCAAAACCCCTCTCAGACCAGTATTCAGATAATCAACATGGAGCTCCACAAGTACATGAGTTGATTTACCAACGCTAACGTTTCCGGAGACCTCCCCTTTCCAGCATACGAGAAGAGAGCACTTTTTGGCAACAAGAGTGTAATTGTTGGGCCCAAGTTTGAACTGAACGAGTCCATCTTCGTGTGTCTTATTGGATATGACTGGTCTCGGCTTTTTGTATCTTTCAGGATATCTCTCCATTAGATACATACTCAGAACCTCAACCGTTGCACCCGAAACGGGTCTGTTATCCCTGACGACTTCGACAACAAGAATACCCCTCTCGATGTACTCATCGGAAACGTCCTCACGTTGGTTGGGATTCTGGAGGTCGTAAGCTTCAACGTACGAAAAATGTCTTCTCTCCCCAAAGCTCTTGGGGTTCACAATAACCGGATTTACGGGGTTGCTCGGGTCAAAAATAATTTTGTAACTTCCAATGTAATACTCGGCCCAAGTGTGGTCCTCGCCAGGAGCCCTTACAACCCTCGCTTTGAATCCCGCTTTGTTCATAAGATAAACAAAGACCTCTGCATATTCTTTGCAGTTTGCAAGCTTTGAGTGAAGCACCCACTGGGGAGGAACCGAGTAAAGGCCAAACCCAGGACGGAAAAGGTGTATCTCCCCTTCCTTGTTCTCATAAAATCCCCAACCGGCAAGAACCTGCTCAAAGAAGGACAAATCTTTTGGGTTGATTGAGTAAGGGGAGAGAAAATTCTCCTGCTCCCACTTGTGTATCTTAATCGCCATCTGGTTTGGGTTATCTGCCTCCGTTTCAAGCTGGGACAGAACTTGCCGTGTAATTTCATCGCCCCTAACAACCTCGTACGCCCCAGGAACCACGAAGAGGACTAAACTTAATCCAACAACGAGCAGAAGGCTAAGGATAAGCCACCTAACAAGTATGCCCCTGATGGATTTACTCCCCTTTACCGCTTTCTCCCTCTTTGTTTTCTTTATTAGGGGCATTTTCCTCACCCGGGCCTACTTTTAGCTTTTCATTTTTCTTCTCTTTCCTCTTTTTGTATTCTTTTGCAATCTTAATGACGGTCTCAACAATGGTCACACTAACAAGTGCTCCAACCCCAAGTTCCAGATACCACATTTTAACGAGGATGTTTTCGGTCTTGCGTTCGAGCATTGAAATTGAGACGTTCAACTGTTGTATCTGCTGGTTGAGAATGGTTATATTCTGCTTAATCTCAATCAATTCAAGGTTCGTAACGTTCACGGTCATGTTCTCGTACCGGGTCTTGTAATAATCCCTCTCCCTGGTAACGTTCTCCAAGGTCTGATTAAGCTCCTGAAGCTGTTGTCTCAGAATCGAGAGGTTCTGCTCGCACTTTGCAAGTTCGTCGGAATCTTGAACAGCCTGCTGAGGCGAAGTCGACTGGAAATTCCCAGAAAAAACCAGAGGAGTTAGGAACGTTAAAAGCAGGAGAATTACGAATATCCTCCTCTGTCCCATCCAATCACCTCACACCAGCTTCTTTCTAAGCTTCAGGATAATCCTGTCCTCCATTTCCACTGCAATTTCCTTCGGAAACACCTGGGAGACCACCTCCCAAAAGAGGGAAGAATGGTAAACAGTCCCAGCCTTCAGGTGAGCAAGCTCGTGAACTAAGATGTAAAGTATCTCTTCCTCACTTAGATTAAGCACAGACGGGTCAACAGTAATCGTGCCGTGCCTGAACGAGACCCTCGCAATCGATGTCTTGAGGGGCCTGACCTTAACCCTGAATTCTCCCTGATATTTGGTGAGTTCTTTGGCTCTCTCAAGAACGTCCTCCAGCATACCTCCGCACCGCTGGAATTATTGAGTCCTCCATCAACCTGTCAATCTCCCTTGAAATCCTGCGGTACGTTTCATTGTCATCCGCTTCAATCGAACTCATAATATCCTGAATAAGAGCCCCAGAAAGCTTCTTACTCGTTCCCTTTGTGAACCGCTTGAGCCGTTTTAGCTCCCTCTGGAATTTCTTCAGCTCAACGTTTTCCAGTCCCATGTATTTGGCAAGATAAAACCTGACCGATTCGACCAAGGACTCTTTCCATCCCCTCTCGGTTCTCTTTTTATCGTACTCATCTGCCTGGCTCTCAAGGGCCTTTATTTCCTTTGCAAGAGTCTTCAGGTCAATGTTCCTGTTGAGCCACTGCTCAAGGAGCTTGTTCAAGCGCTCAAGAATGGCCTTGTACACCGGGTCGTGAGAGTTGTCCTCGGCCCGGTAATACAGCTTGTAAAACCGAGCCACAGTATCAAACGAAGAACCTGTTCCAGAGAGCTCCCCCAGTTTAATCTGGAGGATTTCCCTCATTGGACCAACTTCCATGTTCTCGTGGACAAAGCGAAGCAACTCGTCCCAGAACCTGCTCTTCTTTCCAGTGAATCCGATTAGCCGTATGAACGTTGAATACACCGCTCCCACTGCCATCATGTCCTCAAGATAAGCTAATCTCGCCCGATGAGCACCGAGGGACCGGTAAAGGGAAACCACTTCCCTGAGGTCGTTAAGGAGCCTGACCGCTTGCGGGTCATTGCCCTTGAACGCCAGTGCAATTGGGGCCAGGGTTTCCCTCACCCTGTTAATTTCCCGCTCAAGCTCTTCCCACCGCCCCTGCTTCCTGAGTGCCTTTATCAATTCAACTTCAATCCCAATCGCAGAAAGTTCCTCTTTGATATCTGAAAGCTTGTCCTCGAACTCCTTCACCTTCTCTTCGATGCTCCTGGCGAAGTTTCTCTCAAAGTCTTTGAGCACCCTGGGATCCTGCTCGGCCAGCATCTCATAAATTCCCTTGACCCTAATCACCGCGTTCCAGAGGCCAACGGCATCAACGACAAGGCCCGTTTCCTTGCCGGGGTATGGTCGGTTCACTCTCGTAACGGCCTGAAGGAGCCTGTGCTCGAAAATCGGCTTGTAAAGGTACATCACCCTCAGCTTTGGCTCGTCAAAGCCCGTGAGAAGCATGTCCGTAACGATGAGGACCTTTGGATACTCTTCCTCCCTGAACCAGTCCACGATGACCTTATTCATTTCATTGTAACTCTTGTTCTGGAACTCCCTCCTGGTTTTGAGCCACCGCTTGAACTCAATGATGTCCTCATCGTCCTCGTTGTAAGGATACGTCATGACAACCTCGGAAAGCCTTTCAGCGTTCTCGCAAAGCTCCCTGAAGTGCTTGGCAACCTCATGTCTGCCTTCATTCTCAAGCTCTTCAATTTTCGAGCAGAAGTAATTCCTAAACGCCTTATCAAGGGCCTTTTTGAAGTGCACACAGGCCTTTCTGTTGACGGCGACAACCATCGCCTTGAACTGAAAGCCCATCGTGTCGTCGTAAATCCGCTTGGCGATGTATTCGGCGAAGCGCTCAATCTCCTTGGGACTCTCAAGGAAGACCCTTGACTTCCTCAGCTCCTCAAGCAACTCCTTTGACGTCATTTTGAGGGTCTTCCTCTTCCCCAGAAGGAACGCTTCGAAATCCTCGGGGTCGTTGTTCTCGTAAGCCTCCATAAAGGCTCTCAGCCGGTTCTCATCAATCTTGAGTCTCACGTCTTCCTCTTCGACGATGGCGTGGGTTATGTCGAGGGTAAAGCCGTCCCTAATGGAGTCCTTGATGAAGTAAACGTCGAGGAAGTACTCACCCTCCTTGGGGTAAGCGAACTCGTAAAAGGTGTTCCTACTCCTCTTGAAAATCGGCGTTCCGGTGAAGCCGAAGAACATTGCCCTCGGGAAGAGGGCACGCATGACGGAGGCAAGCCGGCCGTATTGGGTTCTGTGGGCCTCATCAACGAGAAAGAGAACCTCCCGCTTCCTGACGGCCTTCTCTGCCTCGAACCGCTCTTCCCCCTTAACCTTCCGAACCTTGACCATGTCCTTGAACTTGGAGTACTGGAACTTCTGAATCTTTGCGATGTAAAGCCCTGTGGGAATAACCCTTCCAGTGTCCTCGGCCTTTATCATCTCCTCAATCCTCGTCCTGAGCTCGTTAATTCTCTCGATAACATCAAAATGCTCTAAGAACTCCCTGTCCTCAACGGATTGGAAAACGCCCGAGTGTTGCTCCTCAAGGTCGTTCCTGTCAACAATGAAGAAAACGACGGGGTTCCTGTCCTTGTAATTGTTAAGGAACCAGTTGGCGATGAAGAACATTATGAAAGTCTTTCCGCTTCCCTGCCACTGCCAGATTAAACCGTTGCTCTTCTCGTCGTTGCCGGAAAGGTAACTGGTAATCCTTTCAATGGCCCTCTTCGTCGCCCGATACTGGTTCCAACGGGTGATAACCTTAATCCTCTTTGCGCCCTTCTCGTTTCTCTTGAAGAAGAACGTGAAGTATCGGAGGACGTCAAGAAGCCTTTCAGGGGCCAGGAGGTCGAAGATGTTCGAAACGTCCTCGTTCGGGTACCTCCACTCGAAGGCGGGAGCGTAATGCTTCCCGGGCATCGTGGGAGTGTAAACCTGCTTATCCCCGTAAGCGACCGCGAACTGGACGAAGCGGAAGAGCCTTGGCGAATATTTCTCATATTTCCGTATCTGAGTTAAAGCTTCCTCTTCCGTGCCGTGGACGTGGGCCCATCTTCTCCAGTCAATCTCATCGAGCTCGATTATTCCCTGGGCCTTGGCCTCGATTATGACGACGGGGATACCGTTGATGAACAGGCTGAAGTCAGGCTTTATGTTGTCAGGAGAGCCCGGGTACTTAGCCTCATGGAGAAAGAAGAATTCGTTGTTGTCGGGATTCTCGTAGTCGATGAGTTTAATCCGGTCGTATTTCCCGAGGGCAGTTAAGTGGAGGCCATACTTTAGGGCCTCAAGAAGTTCAACTTCGTCAGAGGACTCAAGCTTGAGCTTTATCTCTTCCCAAACCTTCTCCTCTTCTTCATCGGTGAGGTTCACAAAGAATGACCTGTTAAGCTCCTTAATTTTTCTCTCCAGAACGTCCCATATAATCACGTCGCCAAGAAGGGTTAGCCTCTCAACGTTGGTCAGAAGTCTGTGCTCCTCGATTCCAAACTTTTCGTTGCCGTTTTCCCAGCCGATTTTCAGAAGACCGTCGGCAATCTCCTTATGAACCACAGACTCGGGCTTCATGGCCATACTCTCTCACCTCTTACCCGAACAACAACTTCTCCAGGGAACTAATAAACTTATCCAAGCCGGAACTCCTCAGGCCCCTCTCTTCAAGGATTCTTTGAACGCTTATCAGCTTCTCAAGCAAAAGGCCCGCAAGGTGTTCAAACCGCTCCGGTTCAATAAATTCCTTCTGCGCCCTAACTTCATCTAAAACCACGTCAAAGTCAATCCCCAGCTCGAGGAGTCTCATGATGTCGTCAATGTCCTTCGAACGGCCCAGGGAGGTGACACCCTTAAACAGGAATATGTCTTCGGGAGAAACGAGGTGAACCTTAAGCTTTTCCAGCTCATTGAACTCTTTGGGAACGAATGCCCTCTTCATGATGCCCTCAGTGAGTGTTATTCCTCTCAAAACCCTCCTTACGAAAACGTCGAGGTTGAAATCCTCAAGCTCAGGGTCCAGCTTTCTGTAAACCGAATAAGCTCCGAGCTTTCTCCTGTACTCGTGTTCAACGACCTTAATGTAAATAACCAGCCCCTTGCTCGTCTTCAACTCCGGCGAGGGGTCAGTGAGAACCCTCTCCAGACGGTTCAAGACTCCAACGTTCTCAACGACAACGTCAACATCAGCCGTTGCCGGCTTGATGCCTCTCAAAGCGAGGTTCCCTCCGCCGATGAGGTAAATGTGGATTTCCTCGGAATCCATGAGCCTGGCCTTTTCATCGAGCAGGGCAAACTCTTCAATCAGCCTCTCCCTCGTTATCATCGCAGGAACCTCCAAAATACTGACGGCAGAGCTCTTCAACCTCTTCCATTGACGGGAACGGATACGGCTTATTTGCTCCCTGGAGGTATTCAAGTACTTCATTAACAGCATCGGAAACGCCAAATTTAGCGGCGAGCTTTTTGAGTTTGCGCTCATCGAAACCTTTTCCTTTGAGAAGGACGGTGGCGTAAAGCAGTTCCCTCGCATCCTTTCCGAGCGTTAACGTATGCACAACGACATCTTCGAGGCTGAGCTCCCTGGCCGGCCAGTAATAATGATAAATCCCCGATGAGATTAGGGGAAGCCCAAAGTCAGAGAATCGAGCCAGACCAGTCAGCTGAAACTCTCCGACGCTTTTTCCCCTAAAACCCCCAGTCGCGAGTATGAGCTCTTCAACACCGCTCCAGACGACCGAGGCGTTGGGGTCAAACTCTTTCGCCTTAATGGAGTTCTGCAGATAAAAGTACTCGTCAGCGAAGGCCTTGAAGGGGGCAAAACGTTTGCTTATGAAGTAACCTCCCTCTTTCTTTCCCACAATGAGTCTCTCCATAAGTTGGCTTAGACTCCTGTGGAGCGTCGCCCTGCTCACGTTTGCTTTCAACTGAATGAGCCAGAGGGGCTGGGGCTTTACATCTAAGGCCGAGACGACCTTTAAACTGCTCCCTGTGAGGACTTCGAGATTAACGTGGGGAAAATCTGTGGCGATTCTTCTGAGAAGATGCAGTGCTTTATTCTCTGCGGGCTTTATAATCATCGGTTTCTTCCCCTCAAGCTCGATGAGTCCCGTCTTTTTGAGCGAGTGAAGGAGGGTGGAGAGGGTGCCCTTTGAGAGGCCGAGTTTGTTGGCCAACTCGGTCATTGTAATTGGTTCTTCGATTGCGAGGAGCGTTTTAAGCTCAGCCTTTGTGAGTGTCATGTCTCAAATCTCCGAACGATTTTATAAAAACATTTGGGTTTTTGAGACATCAAAAGCCACATAAAGGGGAAGTGAAAAGGACAAAAAGGAATGAGGACGGGGGTCGCCAGTTGGGACTAGCCGTCCGACCGAACCCTTATCTCCCCCGTGAGGAGCTTTTCCATCACTGCCTTCTTCATGCGTTCGAGCTTCTCCTTCTTCTGCCTCTTGGCCTCGATGGCCTCGTCAATCGTGCGAAGGATTTCGGCGATTTGCTTCTGCTCTTCGAGGGGCGGGAGGGGGAGTTTTATGTTCAAAAGGTCAGATTTCCGTATTCCTGCCTGTCCCACGTGCCTTATGGCGATTTGCTTGAAATATTGCATCTGCCAAAGTCTAATGAAATTGTAAACAAGCCACTCGGGTATCGTAACGCCCTCTTTAACGCGGAGACGTGTTATATGATTGCTGTATGTGCAAAACTCGCATTCTCCTCTAAAGACGGCACTCTTACCCAGTAAATCAACGCTGTTGGTATTGTTGAACAACACATCGCCAGGCTTTAGGAGATAATCGTTAATGTCCTTGTTTTTGGGTATTGGAACTTTCAGATACTGGTCAAGTACGACTCGCCCGTCTGTTGTTATGTTGTTCATTCTGAGCTGAATTATGCCGTTCTCGTCTCGTTTTCCACTTGCAAAGCCAGGCTTAGCCTCTGTGATAATGTCCTCAACCTTGACGACCACCCACTCTTCCGGAATCTCGACCTTCCTGCCGTTCAGCTCGACGGTCTTGAACTTGGTGTGGCCGATGCCCTTCGTGAGCAACTGCTCCATCGTGCCCTTCTTAAGCCTCTCAAGCTTCGCAATGCTCTCCTCGACGGCCTGAATCGCCTCGTCAATGGAGCGGAGCACCTCGGCGATTTTCTTTTGTTCGTGGAGGGGTGGCGTTATTAGCTCAAATCCCTCAAGCATTTTCTTGGCAAGCTCTTTGAATGTCGCTCCCCCGCTTCTGTTCTCTAAGTCTTTCTTGAACAACTGCAATTGATAAGCGAAGTATTCAATTGAAACTTCGGATTTGGGGACTAATCCCTTGCAACCCTGGTTAAAAGTTGCCTCAATAGTGGTTACTCCAACATATCCAACCGGTGCGCGAGTGGAAAGAATTATTGAGCCTGGAGGAATCAAGTTTAGGTTTGTCTTCTGGAGAGCGAGCTTAGTTATCTTTCTCTCGCTTTCTTTAAGATAAAGAGAGTTTCCCAGCTTGCTTAGATCCACTGGAGTGAACCAGTTGATTTCTCCATTTTCCCAGTACTCTGTCTTTTTAGTTGAGGGTGTTGTTCCAGTCTTAACATCAAAAAGATCAGCAACTTTTTTAACCTCCCACTCCTCTGGAATCCGGACCTTCCTGCCGTTCAGCTCGACCTCCTTGAGCCTCGTCTCCCTGTAAAACTGAAAAGCGGGGAGGGCCTCACTCATTGCCCATCACCTTGATTATGCCCTCGATGTAGGCCTTGGCCTTCTCCACCAGTTCCCTCTCCTTCTCCTCGATTTTCCTGAACTCCTCGAACTCCTTAGCTAAGTCGATTTTCTCCCTCTCCTCCTCAGGGAACACGTAAAGGCTGACGTTCAGGTTGTAATCGTTCTTCCGTATCTCCTTCAAGCTTACGGCCCTTGAGAAGCCCTCAACATCCTTAAACTCCCTGTAAGCATCAACGATTTTCCTTATGTGCTCCGGGCCGAGCTGGTTGAGCTTCCTGACCTCGGGGTGCTTGCGGTATTCACGGGAGGCGTTGATGAAGAGTATCTTCCCCTTCCTCTCCTCGGGCTTATTTGGGTTGAGAACCATTATGATTCCCGGCGCGCCGGTGTTGTAAAACAGTTTCTCCGGGAGCAGAATTACCGCCTCAATCAGGTCGTCCTCGACGATGCCCTGCCTTATTGCCTTTTCAGCACCTCCCCTAAAGAGGGCCCCGCTGTCGAGGACGATGCCAACCTTCCTCCTCGCGTAATAAAGCATCAGCTGAACCCACGCCCAGTCGGCGGACTGCTTCGTTGTGTATCCGTACTTGTAAATGTGTTTTATCCTCCTGTCGCTCAAGCGGGTCTCGTCGTAGCCGTCCTGGTTCCAGGGTGGGTTGGCAATAACGTAATCAACTTTTCCGTCCTCGACCCCGTTCTCCTTGAGCTCCTCCTCCCAGCGAGGGTTAACGAGGCTGTCGGAGCCTTCGAAGATTACGAAGTCCTGGATTCCGTGCAGGATTAGGTTGAGCTTTGAGAGCGCCGCCGTCGTCTCGTTGAGCTCCTGGCCGTAAAGCATGACCGCAGGCTCTTCGTCCGGGTTTTCCTTCTTGACCTTTTCCCTCACGTAACGGTAAGCCTCGATGAGCATTCCACCCGAGCCACTCGCCGGGTCGAGGACATCGCTCTCGTCTTCGATGTCGAGCAACTCGACGAGGAGCCTGATAACCTCCCTCGGCGTGTAAACCTCGCCCTCCTTGGCCTTCTGGGGGGCGAAGTATGAGAGAATCCACTCGTAGGCATCGCCGAGTATGTCGCTGTCGAACTCCGCAAAATCGACGCGGTTGAATATCTTCACGATTTCCTCAAGCTTGTGGAGGTTGTCCTCTTTGATGAAGCCGATTAGGCCGAGAACCTCGACGAGCTTCTTCAGGTCGGCAAGCTCCTCATTCATCTCGGCAATTTTTATGAGGGCGTTGGCCATCTCCTTTATGCTGTCCCTCGTCTTAACGACCTGGTGCCAGGTGTAGAGTTTTCCAGTGCCTTCGTCGAAGAGGACGTAATATTCCCTGTTTACAATCATGTAAGCCTGGAAGGGCTTCTTGCCGTCAGCCATCAGCTCCTGAGCCCTCTTCATCCAGCGGTCGCTTATGGCCTTGTAGAACAGGAACACGAGCAGGGCCTTGTAATCGAGGCCTCCCCTTATCTGGTCGGCGGCCGCTTTGAGGAGTGAGATGAGCCTGTCGCGGGTGATTTTTGTTTCTCCAGGGAACTTCAGGCGGTAATACGTTTTGCGGTAATCGTAAAGGTCCTTTCTGGCCGTTATGAGGCCGGCCTTGCGGAGGATTGAGAGAACTTCACCAACGTTCTTGGTCGTGAATTTGGGTTCCTTTATGCCCTTCTCAAGGAGCTCTTTCCTTTTGGCCTCAAAGAGCTTTTCAACGTCTTCCTGGGTGAATTCTCTGTCCTTAAACGCCTCTTTTATAAGGAAGTACCTTTCACGAACCCAGGGCTGGAGTTCCTCAAGAATTGCCCACTCATCTTTACCATTGGTTTTGGATTTGGGCCTTGCCATGTGGACCACCAACATATTGTGGGCAATTTAACTTAAAAGCTTTTTGGTTTTGATTGAACTTAATTAATAAGCTAAAATATTTTAGCTTATACATCTGGGTGTGAGAGTCATAGCAAAAGGAAAAGGTGCAGGGTCAGAAGCGGAGACCAACGAGATGGGAAAGTACGTCCGGATGCTTGTCTGAGAGTATCACGGTGAGCGCCGTGTTGACGTCGAGGAGCACGGGTGTTGCCGCATAAATCTCCGGTTGCACCTCTTCTAGAATCTCCCCAATGTACTCGATGAATACCTTGCGGGCCTGCACCGCGCCTTCCTTGTTTCCAAGTTCTTCAAACGCATTCCTTATGATTTTTCCAGCCTTGTTTTTGGATATAATGCCTCCCCTGGCCTGAATTTCATCTTGAATTTTGCTGATTGCATAAACCCATGATTCAACATCGGGAACTCTGTTAAGGAGGATTCCTGCGATTATCGCGCCTCTCATCTTTGGCGGAACATCTCTAAGCATTTCGGCGGTGCTTTCGTATCTCTTGACTTGAGGAATTCCAATTGCCATAAGAATTTCCAAGAACTTTTCCCCGTGCTCTATGAACCCGAACACTTGGGCCATCAATAAGGAGGGGGCCACGAATTCCTCGTTGAGCTTGAAGAACAATGCCTCCGAGTGCTTCTTGAACACTTCAATTACTTCCTCGGCCGTTTCCTCGTCGATTTTCTCAGCGAAGAAGTCGTGGATAAAGTCGAGGTATGTTTTTAGGGAATACAGCTCTGATGTTTCAATGAAATTCTTCAGGATTTCGTTATGGAGCTCGACCCATACCTTGGGCTCCGGAACAATGTCGATCAGTTCGTTCGCGATTTCCCAGGCAATTCTAACCTGCTGGGCCTCCTTAGCGTCGAATCCATACCCTCTCGTAATATCTACATACCCTATATCCATAATTGATCCACCCAACTGTTCACATTAGTAACTCATATTTATGCATAACTCAACCCAACTTGATAAATCTTCAAAATAAGAAAAGGTTTTGGGAAGAAATTCAGATATATGAACTAAAAACTGACTTAGTTTTCCTCAGGATTTATCTTGTAATACCCACCCTTTGGTTGGTAAACCTCTCCTGACTCCATGAGTTCCCTGAGTGCCTTCTCAACCTCAACGCGCTTGAAGCCGAACTGTTGAACTTCCTCAATGATGTCCTCCCTCGAAGCTCCCCACTCACCGGAGTCCTGAAGCTTCTCGATGACCTCAAGAACCCTTTGCTTCAAATTCCGTCGTTTTGATGACTGTCCAATCTCAAGTATCGAAACGTCAATGTCTCCTTCTTCATCAATCGCTGCTTTTTGAAGAGAATACTCAAGCAGATTCACTGCAACATCAAAGTCCTCCTTAGTTACTGTATCTCTAAGGTGCATTCTCGCGTGAGCTTCCGCAAGTCTCAGGATGGCTTCAAGCTGTCTCGGAGTTATCGAAAAGCCCTCCTTGTTCTTCAGCCTCTTCCTCAGCTCTGCATAATATTTTTGGATTTCCTCCTTCAGCTGGGGGTCGAGCCTCGTCGCCTTAATCTTCTTCCGAGCGTAAACAATCAGCTTCCTCATGAACTCCGGCGAGTACGGAGGTCTAACACGCTCACCCTCATACCACCTCTTCAGAATCGCTTCAGCCACCAGCTGATCCTTCTCCTCATCAACCGTGTTTATGAAGGTGAATATCAAGTCAAACCTGCTCATCAGTGAAGGCGGAAGGTCAATCTGCTCGGGAATCGTTTTGTTTCTGTTAATCTTGCCGAACTTCGGATTTGCCGCGGCGATGACGGTTGCCCTTGCGTTAAGAACCATGTTGAGGCCGGCCTTGGCGAAGTAAACACTGCCCTGTTCCATCGGTTCGTGAAGGCTGTTCCTGTCTTCTTTGCTCATCTTGTCCAGTTCGTCAATAATCGCGAAGCCGTTGTCTGCTAACACGAGGGTTCCGGCATCAACTGTCCAACGCCCGGTGATGTTGTCCTTTTTGGCGGCGGCCATAAGACCCACCCCGCTCGCTCCTTTTCCTGAAGCCCTAACGGCTCTCGGTGCAATCCTGGCCGTGAAGTCGAGCAGGTGAGACTTCGCCGTTCCAGGGTCTCCGATGAGGAGGACGTGAATCCGCTTCCTCTTTCTTTCTCCGGCTGGCGAATACTCGTCATGGCCTCCGAAGAGGGAGAGCAGTATGCCCAGCTTCTCGTTCTCGTAACCGTGAACTGTGGGGGCAAACGACTGAATTAGCTTTTTCTTGTAATCTGGTGACTTCACTTCCTCAAGGATTCTCCGCTCCTCCTCCGGCGTTATCTTGATGTCCTCCTCGTCCTTACTCTCTTTCTCGACGTGGTTCACGATTAATACAACTTTTCGAACGGGCTTGTTTTCCTCTTCACCTTCGATAAGTCGGAGGGTCCCACTCATGATGACCCTGTCGCCGGGGGTTATGGTGTCGCAGAGGTCATCGAGGAGAATAACGTTAAGTTGTCTGGGTAACTGCCCACCCTTGAGCCTCTCCGGAAGGTCCTGGATTGTTGCGGATTGATACTTCCGGAAAGTGCTCTTTTCTGGATTGAGCTCGATGCTCTTGGAGCCACAGGCGTTACACTTAACTGGTCTTTCGAGCTTTAGTGAGTACTCTCTCTGTATTCTGGGCATCTCATTTCCACAGTCTCTGCATACGAAAACAGCTTCGGATATGAAAGGCTCAATGCTTGAGAGCCTCGTGACGACTCCCCTTACTTGAATGAAGCGGTTGATGTGTTCTGGGCTCACAAAGCGTGGTTCAAGCGTTTTGGGGAGGTTGTAAAACCGGACGTGAATGTGGGGTGGATTATCCTTGAAGAATTCTTCTTTCAGTATAAGTTCAACAGCGTCTTCAGCAGCCGAGATGACTTCTTCGGGTTCTTCTAAGAGCTTCTTGGGGATACGTTCAAGAACTGAGCTGAGATGGACAAAGTCAATCTCAAGGCTTTTCTTGCTTTCCTCTGTCAGCAGACTGGCGAGTTTTTCTCGATAAATCTTTTCTCCGTTCCCCTCAGTGTAACTGAGAATGAACGTTTTAAATGCCTCAATCATTGCTTTCCGGTCTCCTCCATCAAGGGATTTGAGACCTTTCTTCGCTTGTTCGTGTTCCAGAAGTTTTGTGAAGGTTTCACATATTTCGTCTCTGACTTCAGGGAGCAGGCGAAAGTATCTCACGTCTCGTGAGACCTTTTTCTCCACAATATTGGTATCATTCCCGACTCTTGAGACGGCCTGTCTTAGGGAAGAGTTTGCATACCTCTTTCCGAGAACCTTGTTGATTTGAGTAACCTTGTCAATCAGGTCAGAATATGCAACATAATCTCGCTCATGACATAAGGCTAATATCACAAGAGAATCATGTTGCTTGTTCAACTCAACTGTCCTCTTGATTGCCTGAAGCTGAAGTTCAATAGTATCTCTAAGATTTTCCTGCTTTTCCTTTTGGATATTATCTTTTTCCTCCATTTCCTTTTGGAAAGGAAAAGATTCTGTGTCTTTTTTGCCTTTTTCCCCTTCAGGAAAAGGAGGAAAAAATTTTTTCCTCGAATCGTTATCTAATATCTCGCTCTTAATTTGGTGCAAAATTTTTGCAAAAACCTCAAGGTGCTCCTGGGTTATGACCCCAATCTCCTCACCAAAAACCGCCTTTATGGCCTTCCGGGCAAGGAAATCAAAGCTCCCAATGTTCAAAGCACCTTTCTTATCAATCTCCTTTTTGATTTCTTCGTGACTCCTGAAGAGGTCCTCAACACTCAGGTCCAGCTCTTCAGCCCTTGAAAGGACGTCCTTAATGTTAATATTCTCAGCTCCCACAGCCATGCCCTTCACCCGAAAAGAGGGAGTTAGGTATGAGCAATTAAAACAAGCTGGTCGCTGGTGTAAGGCAAGTGCCTTACACTGATGTCCCGTGGTTAGTGTCAGGTTTTTGCCTTACACCGGCGGTGTCAGGTGAGTGCCTTACGCTGAACTGCTCGACTGGTGGGGTTATACACGGGTGGTGCAGGGGAGAGTGAAAAATGCAGAATTTTTGCAAAAATGGGCCTATATACAGGGGGGTGTCAGCGAAAGTACGCGAAAAAATATTAGGGTACGGAGAACAGGGAACATAACACTCATCAGAGTAACGCACGGGTGTACAAGTTTTGCTGTACAAATGTATTCAAATTCTCGTTCCCTGTTCTCCGTACCCTTCGAATTTTTCGCAAAACTGGGGGGTCCCTGTCCACCTTATATACACCAAAGGAGTGGTAAGAGGGGAGTTTCACGAGCAAAATCCACAAATTTGCCCCACAATGCAATACGATTGTTCATCGTAATGTTCTCTGGTTCCCTCAACGATTTTTTTCGATTTTCAAAAATCCAAGGGTACAGGTACAAACTTGGGTATATACTGCACTAAAGAGTACACGCGATGTTCTCTTTGGATTTTTTACAAAATTTAAAAAACTTTACAGGGAACAGGTTTATATAATTTTCATGCACATAAAAACGGCGTTTTTATGTGTATTTAAATTCTCCGGCTTTGATTCAGTGTAAGGCAAAAGCCTGACGCAGTCTTTTTAAACTTTGACCGTTTACAGTCTTCTTTAGGGTCAAATGGGGTGGTGTCGATGAATGGGGAAAACTTAATGCCCGCCGAAATCATTGCCAGGTTAATCAAGGACAATCCACGCCTCAAGCTCGAAGAGGCCCAGCCAAAAGACATTGGTATTGACCCAATCGCGGATGGATACTTCTCGCCAGACCTCAACGTGAGTATCAATATCAAAAAAGTGAAAATATTCAAGGTTCACAACGGAGAAGACATTAACGCCTTCTGGATTAATGGTTTTATGCCCATCTCCCGAGGGATGGTCATAAGAAATCACGGAAGAGGTGCAATTGTCGATTTGTTTCTCATTAGACTCTCTGAGGACAGGGTTCTTCTGAGGGGCGCACTCAACGGAAAACCGATTATGGCATACTTTGAAGTCGAACCGAGTGAATGGTTCATTGACGCGCTCCTTCACGCGGCTGGGATATTCCTCAAGGATTATGGCGAGAGAAGTCTCACACCGATTCGAGATGACTGAAATTCCCTGTGCATTTTGTTTCATTTTCGAACCTAACAAGCAGGATTGCTCGGACCCATTTTGTTAAATTGTGTCAAGTAAAAAATCTTTTATCTGTGTAAGGCAACTACCTTACACGTAAGTTTTATAAAGTCTGAAATCCCGATTTTTTTCTGCCGTTTAGGCGTTTACTCGACAAACAGCCTTCCTACAAACCAACAAGGGTTAGTGGAGGGTGTATTGAATGATTGAAGCAAAGTTGGTGTTTAACGGAACCTTCGATGAGGCTGAGGCCAAGGTGAAGGAGGTTCTTCCGCAGGCCGGTTTCGCCGTTGTTTGGGAGCAGGACTTCACTGCCGTTGTGAAGAATAAGCTCGGCATTGATATGCCCAAGTACAAGACTCTTGGCCTCTGCAACGCCAAGATATTTTACGACCTCTGGACGAGGAATGAGGAAATCGGAATGGTCGCCCCGTGCCACCTGCTCCTTTATGAGGAGGACGGCAAGGTCCACGCTAAGATGGCCGTTCCCGACGAGTTCTGGGACGAAGAGGTTCTGGCAGAGCCATTCAACAGGGTCGTTGAACTCTTGAAAGAGATTGGGTTTAGTTAAAAACTTATTTTTATGTTCAATAAGTTTTTATTTTTAAAAGTGTGATAATTTTTTCATTGATAAATTTTATATATTGGGCAGATTTCTGACTTAAACTGGTGATGCCATGGCCGAACAGATGTGGTCAAAGACAGACATAGTTATAAAACACAGAAGCTTGATGAGGATACCAGTTGGAATTGGAGGAATGTTGTCGGGCCCATTGTTCATATGGGGAATCTTAGCAGGGGGCCCAAGCCCGGCATTGGCTTTGGGGTTATCTGCAATATTCGCGGCCTTAGCATCATTTGCAATTGAGTACTTTGGATCAAAGCCTAACATGAAAATTCAAATCTCCAGAGCAATTTCTGCAATAATCGGAATTGGATGGATATGGTTGTGGGTGGAACTAATAAAAGATCCTGCGGATTATTTGGGGTCGGGGTGGACTACTGAAGAATTGTGGATCCTTGTTATGGCAGTTTTTGCACTTGGAACGTACCTAAAGTATAAGACATCTTCCGAGGTGGCGACATCGTCCACAATGTTAAATTTTGTATGGAAAATATATAACAACATCAAGAGAAATGCTAAGAATGCAACTGAGGGATGGATTGCAACACCTGGTTTCCACATATTGATAGGGCTTGCTGCCCTTATTATGTGGCTTGGAGGGATAGTGATACTGTGGGCTACCATTGAACCACTGGCATGGCTGTTATGGATAATAAAACCAGACAGAATTAGCCTTGGCAGGTAAACATCTCTTATTTTTAGTCTTTAGGGACCATAATCCCTGGGGGGATTTTTATGGGGGTAATGGATAAAGTAAAAAACAAGTTTCAAGAATGGAACAAAAAGAAAAAGGTCCAAGAGATTGTTTTCAACTCCATATCAGGTCCACTGAAAAGGGTTATGGTCGATTACTATGTGAAAACTGTCATCGCAACACATATTTACTATTATTATCCTGCCAGTGAGGATATTTCAATAAAAATAATAAATATTAAAAAATCCGATAAATATGAAGGAATGTATTTAGCAAGAGTCAATGTGGAATTCCCCATTTATATTGAAAACAGGATAATCCTCAAGGACCACAATCCAGACAAGCTTATCCTTGGAACGGATTTAACAATAAAATATATCGTGGTACTAGCCGTCAATGTCAACACAAATAAAGCCAAGATTTTAAGATATGAAAACATGGGATACAGTACGGAGGGTCGCACTTATATTAAGCTAATTGATGTAAATAACAAGATTACTTGGGAAAGGACCTGGGGAGACTGGTATGACATTGGATATGATGATGGTTATGCTAGTGGGCTAGGGGCATGCTAATTTCGCAATGATGTCTAATAAGGTGACAAGTGGAGATTGGATTTAACTGGTTTAGGTCCTTTTTCATACCTTCTTTTTGATGTTCAGGGGTGTGTGATTAAATGAGAAGGCTGGAACTTGTGAAGCGAGACAATCTGGTTAGAGTTGGGAAGTTTCTTCAGGAGAGAAGAGGTCGTAAAAGACAGAAAGAGAGCGTTCTGGGTCGTGGACAAATTTAAAGAGGGAGAAATGTATATTTTTTGGGTTCCGAATAAACCTCACCCCAAAAGAATACGCGTAAGATTAATTGAACGAACTCCCAAGAAGCTTGTTTTCGAAGTTATTACCAGACCAAAACAAAAACTCCAAGAGAAAAATCCAAACGTTCAAAAAGAAAGCCAAGCCACCAATGTAACCCGGGCCTCGGCGAAACCCATGAGAGTACAATCAAAAACATACACAAAGTCGCATAAAATCCAGAAGAGGCGTAACTGGGGTCAAACAATTTGGGCATTACTTAAGTTGCTTTTAGGGTTGTTCTTTTTAGCAATGGCGATATTCAGCTTCATTGCGGGAGAAGTTGTGCTTGGTATTGCCCTCTTAATCGCCATGGCAGGGATTTTTGGTGGAGGCCATGAAGAGCAGAATTCACAGCATAACATCCAGCCCACAGTTTATGATGACGATGATTATTACTACGATTATCTTGATGAACTCGAAGAGGACAGCCTCATTGATTTTATGGTGTATTATTTAGACGACTGAGATTCGACCGTAATTAGGGAGGGAATTAAAGATGGTGTTCCTTCACATTGAAACCGGGCTGGCAAGTGAGGATTACGGAGTCCTGCTCAAGGCTGTCAAAAAGGAGATGGGTTTGACGACTGAAAAGCTCAAGGAGTTAGGCTTTGATGAGGAGGTTGCCATTGGCGCCCTCGTGTTTGAGGTCCCCTCAAGCTCGAAGTTTTACTGTAAGGCCTGCCTGGACGCTTTTGACGACTTTGAGAGCGCTCGATGGCACGTTATCGAAGTTCACTCTAAAGAAGACGTTCCCACGTTCAGGGATAAGAGTGTTGATGAGCTCGTGGCAATGCTGGTCGGAAAGATAAAGCGGGTGGAGCCGGTGTAAGGTGATTACCTTACACTGAATTTTGAGTTGTTGCTTCCAGGTTTTTGGAGGTTCTGAAGAGTAAATCAAGAGTTTTAAAACTTTAAAACTCGTATAAAGTTCCCTGGGAAGAGTAAGAGGGGGTGGCCCCCGCTCCAGCCGCTGGATTCCCTGCCACGAAGTCCCTGCTGAGCATCAGACCCCCTCGCGAGGGGTCCTCATGTTTTACCTCGCCCCGCTTCAGGAGGGCACGGCCTGCGCACCCCTCTCCCTACACGGGGGTCATCGAACCGCCCGCGGAGCCGTCGGACGGACGGGACGCCCACTGGGTCGTCCCTACGAGAACATATAACCCTTGAGGAGTTTAAAAATTTTTCGGTAAGGCACTTACCTTACACTGAATTAATACTAATATTAGTATTTTTAAAATTGAGAAAGGTATTTTTGGAAGCTAAATCAAATCCAGCTTCACAAGCAATTCTTGAGCGGCCTTTTCCTGAGTATAATGAAGAATGTAATCGAGCCTCTTATGACCCGTTATTTTTGCAATAATCTGCGGTGGGTACTTCTTTTGAGCGAGATAACTCACAAAGGCATACCTTAGGCTGTGAGTGTTGAAGCCGTATGTCTTTTTCACCCAAGTCGAGATTTTAGCAACCATGCCCTTTCTGCCATGCTTTTGGAGTTCCTCCTCAAGAAGGCCTTTGACAGTCAATAAATCTGCCTTCTTGACTTCTTTGGGCAACACCATCAGCCTCTGGTACCCATCGGTTCGCTTTTCCACCGTTATAAGGGCCTCTCGCGAGTATTCCTGCGAGACTTTCGATATGAACTCAATCGCCTCACCAATCCGCGAGCCATTCCTGAGCTGAGTAAGGAGGATTATCAGGTAAAGCCTTCTCTTGAGTGCTTTTATGCCGTCTTTTCTTCTCGCCTCGGTGAGGTCTTTGAGAAGGAGCTTGTATGTTTCTTCATAATCGAGTCCCATGTCCCAGCCCACGTGAACCACCTGATTGGATTTTTGTTTGATTTAAATGCAAATTATGCTTTTAAGTTTTACTTGTTAGTGTTTATTTTGCTGGCTTATGGCCGTAAGTTAAACACCCGGGTGATCCGTTAGTTTTAACTCACCATCCCCCGCTCGGGGCCGAGGTGTTAGCCATGACCGGGCAAATTAGAAAAATTGGCTCAATAAATCTTGAACTTGAGCCAAAACCAAATGCAATACTTGAAGCCACAGACATTGCAGAATACTTCGCAGGAGTAACCACCCTGCGCCTGCCACCAGAATCGGTAACTGCCCTCGCCAGCGCCATCCAGGACAGAGAGTTTGATACCTTAATTATATATGCCGAAGCATTCAGGGTTGATACCCGCATTGAGGCAAGAATATGGAAGATTCAGGGCGTCAGAGATGGACACAACAGACGACGAAATGTCCTGATAAAAGCCCCCGAAGCCAAAAACATCATCCTGATGACACTGCATTTAAGCGATGGCAACCGCGAAAAGGTCTTTTCAAAGATACTCAACCACGCCACGAAGGGCCTGGAAGTTAAGCTCCTTTCCAATTTTTAATTTTTGAGTGAGGAGCAAGCCCCCTGAAGCTTATATACCCTTCTCCTTCGTCTGTTTATCCCTCAACATTCCTGTCGCCCAAGTTTACATGACTTTTCTTTCATTCAATTAGGGGAGTTATATTTAATTGCCCACTTCCAACTCCCAATTTTGGGTGGAGGTGTATGGGAGAGGCGATGGTGAAAGATGCATACGAGGCCCAGCTTCCAGCTGGAATCCAGATCGTTAGGAGGGCAAGCGGGGAAAGATACGGAATACCCGCCAGTGAAATCGAGAGATACCTTAACGAGCTGGAGCTCAAGGACATCAGTGAGAAGCATAAGAAGAAGCAAATCCAGTTCCTCAAAGAGTTTCTCTCTGTCCTGCCCGTGCTCGGCCAGTCATCGGAGCAGATTTACGTGGTAAGTGCTGTGACCATCGAGGAATATTTGGAGTACCTGGAGTCCCTCAAGGGCAAAGACGGTCAGAGTCTCGGATACAAGGTAAAGAAAGACAGAATCGCAACCGTGAGAAGGTTCCTGACGGCAGTTGGCGTCAACGACCCAGAGATAATAAACCGGCTCAAAGCCGTGGAAACAGAGCTCAGGAGAAAGTGGAAGATGCACGTGGCAATGAACACCAAAACGGTCACCAAAGAGGATATTGACAACCTCTTTCGGGCCCTTGAAGACCTCTTTGAGGATTACGAGATAAAAGAAGAGCAGTACTGCAAGACGCTTGCGTTCCTGCTGTTGCTTGCAACGACGGGCCGAAGGAAAGAAGAAATCGCGAGGGCCCACATCAGCTGGTTCGACTTCGAGCACAATATGATTAAGCTTCCCCACTCAGCGACGAAAGTCGGCAGGCAGCTAAAGGAAGTGGAGGGATTCGAGATTCTTCCGTTGCATCCAGAGGCAAGGGCCTGCCTTAAAATGTACACGACTAAATTCAGATATGCAATCGAAGCCAACGACGGATATCTCTTCGCCGTGCCGACCAGGAAATCCGAGAACCCGACGTTCTTTGATGCACTAATCAAAAAGCACAAGAGCCTGAGGGTGAAGCTCATTTACAGCCCGGGGACGCTCACGGCAGGCATGTTCAGGAAGTTCTTCATTCAGTTCTGGTATGAGAAGGGCGGAAACGAGCTTATACTCAAGAAACTCGTTGGGCACTCGCCGAGCACGGTTCACGAGCTCCATTATGCAAGAGGATTGCACCACAAGAAGCTCTTTGAGGAATACAACAGGGTCTTCGGCAACGTTCGTTTCCTGACGAAGAAACAGCGGGCGATGGTTTCACGGTATCTCCCCAGGAAGACAGGCAGGAGAAAGCGCAGGAGAAGAAGGTGAGATTTTCTTGTGGCTTTTCTTTTTCTAAGTTCTGTGATTGGTGCTCGCCTTGTAATGCCTTTTTCTGAACTCAACGGCTTTGTATGGAAACCTTGTAAAAGTGACGGCCCGTCACTAGTGATGGGGTGTTCACTTTGTTCAGCATCCAATTGATATTGGGTTTGGGAAAACCTCCATGGAAAAGTCCACAGGAAGGCGTTTAGGAACTTAGAAAGCCGTTGATGACAGTGACTTCGTTGCGATTTTGAGTCCCAAAGAGGGTCACAAAACCAACGTTACCACTACTAATCTTTCAACAAACACCGCTCAGAATCATTTATCACGACTTTGTCAAAACGAGGCGTTTACCAGATTCCAGAGCGCCCCCTACGGCAGGCGGTTCTCGAAACAAGATTGGAAGAAATTGAGAAACCCATCTAAGGCACTCACACGAGCTTTGCCCCGAATTTCAATTTTTTGAAGACCTCATCGTAAACGCTCTGAAGACTCTCCGGCGTGTGATGGGAGTAATGGAGTACGTTTATATCGCCCCTGATTGAGTGGCCCATAAGGAGCTTCTTAACGGTTGCATTGCCGTTCCGCCTGTCCCACTCCTGAGAGAAGAACTTCCTCATGTGCTTAGGCCGAATTGGCTGGTTGATTAACTCCGCTCTCCGAATGAATGGCTTTTCGAGGCTGAAGTAAGAGATGACGGGCTTATCGGGTTCTGGGTTGTATCTCTCGATATATTTCTTGAGAAGGCCCTGAACTTCTTTCGTTATGAACGTCACTCTCGGCTGGCCTGTCTTGGCGACGCTTGGAGGAACTCTAATGAGTCTCTTGTCCAGGTCGATGTACGAGAGTGGCAACTTGGTGAGCTCATACACTCTCAAACCACTTGTTGCCATTATGAGGAGACCCAGGGTCATTTTGTTGGCAATCCTTTTTGAGACTTCCTCCCTTTTTGCAAACTGCACCCTGCGTATTATCTTTAGGAGAGCTTGAACGTCCTGAACGGTGATGACCGTCATATCCACTCCAACGTATCTCGGACTCTTGAGGTGGTGCTCAAGCGGAAGGTTGGCGATTCTGAAGAGCTTTTTGAGATATGTAATGTGCTTGCGGTACATTGAAGGCGAATACTGCTTCTGAAGCTCCTGGAGGTGTGAAATCAGGTCTTCGACCGTGAATGACCAGTAATCGCCGTGTTGGGTTGTTTTGTCAAGGAATTTGTGAACCACGCGGTTTACGAACTTTAGGTGATGTTCAGCGACGTTATTGGCCTTTAGTTCAAGCAAAAGAATGTCGAGGTGTCTTTTTGTTATTATGTATTGGTTGTCGTCCGCTCGTTTATGTACAAATGTCGGCATGGCAACGTTTTGCCCTTCGAATTTCTCTGCTATTTCCTGCCTTCTTTTGGCGAATAAAGCTCTTTCAGGCTGTGGATCCCCTAGCCCGGGTTCAAATCCCGGCCCCGGCCCCAGAACTACAAACTTCGCCTGCGCGAAGTTTGACCAAGGTTCGTGATTCTCCCTCTAAGAATGCAATTCTAAGAGGTTTGCACTCTCAAGAGGCGATATTTTCAAGAGAGTGCACGACTGTTTTTCGGCTCCTTGGATAGAAGGGCGCTCCTTTTGCCAAACCTTCCCAAGGCTGTACAAAAGTTTCATCGGAGTTAGAGGTACCATTGAGAATGCCCCACCGCTGCCCAGACCTAAAAACTTTTAACCTTCTACGTTCTGTTAAGCTTTGGTGTTTACAATGAAGAGCTTTCTAACCGAACAGCAGATTAAGATTCTCCGCCTCCGCGCGAGGGGCCTCAAGCAGAGCGAGATTGCCGAGCTTCTCGGCACGAGCAGGGCCAACGTTAGCATACTGGAGAGAAGGGCCCTGGAGAAAATTGAGAAGGCCCGAAACACCCTCCTAATCTGGGAGCAGATTAACTCGAAGGTGAGCGTCGAAGTCAAACGCGGCGAGGACATATTTGACGTTCCCGACAAGCTCTTCAGCAAGGCCGACGAGCTCGGCGTCAAGGTGCCCTACAGCACGGCCGAAATAATAGCCTTCCTCGTCGAGCACGCACCAGTTGACGACAGGCTGGCGAAGAGGGACTTCACTCTCTTCCTCGACGCCAACGACAGGCTTCGCGTCAGCGAGTGCATCTTAGATGACTTCGATGAGATACGGAAGAAGGATGGCGGTAAAGACCCCGTTCAGGGCCATGGCTAACCCGCTCACGGCTCCGGCCAATTCGTCCTCGGTTATTATCCTCGCCGTCCCAAGGCCGTGTGAGGAAACCCCCGTTGCCAAACCCCTCGCTATTCTGTCCCCCACCCCAAAGACGTTCAGCAACTCCGGCGCGAAGGCGTTGCCGAGCAGTCCGGTCGTTATCACCAGAACCGCCGTCAGCGATGGGATTCCGCCTATCTTCGCGCTCACGCCTATGGCTATGGCAGTCGTTACACTCTTGGGGGCTATGCTTCGAAGAACGGTTTCGCTCGCGCCGAGTAACTGTGCCGTCCAGTAGGCGCTCAGCACCGCGGTGGTTCCACCGATTAGAATTCCCAGCGAGATTTCCTTTGCGTACCTGGCTATAAGCGCCCTGTTCTTGTAGACCGGGATTGCCAGGCTCACGACTGCCGGTCCGAGCAGGAACTTGAGGAAAACCGCGCTCTCCATATACGAGTCGTAGGAAACGTTTCCAAGCTTGAGAACCACGGCGATTGTAAGTATCGAGAGCAGGACTGGGTTCGTGTAGAACGCCTTTCTTCTCGCGTGGAGCTCCGAGAAGACGTAGAACACCACGAGCGTTAGGGCTATCCCGTAGGGGTTCATCTCCGAACGACCTCCACGGTTTTTGCAGTCACGAAGAGGGTGACGACGAAGCTGAGAACCAGCGCGACCGATATCGGAACGAGCTGGGCCTTTATCAGGCCGAGGTAAGTGACTATCCCGACTCCCGGCGGGATGAAGAGGACGCTCATGTTCTTCACGAAGAGCTCGGCTTCGTTTTCGACCCACTCAAGCTTCACAGCACCGCTCAGAAGCGCCGAGAGCAGGAACAGCATCCCGAGAACGCTACCCGGGACCGGGAGGTGAAGGGCAGAGCTTACCATCTCGCCGAGCGCGTAGAAACCGAATATTATCGCCAGTCCTCGATAGGGCTTCATGGATTATGGTACGCATCTTCTCCAAAAAGACCTTTCGGAAGAGGTCAGAAGAAAAGGAAAATACGAGAGAAACCATATCAGAGCTTGAACCTGCTGATAATATCGCGCAACTGGGCCACGATGTTTTTGAGGTCGTTTGCTGCTCTTTCGAGTTCTTCTGTTGCTGCAGTCTGCTCTTCAACGGCAGAACTAACCTCCTCAGCACTGGCAGTAGTTTCCTCAGCACTGGCAGCCAAATTCTCCAAAGCACGCAACGCCTTATCAACCTCCTCCTGCGTACGAATAATCTGCTCCTTAACCTCACCCATCCGACCACTAGCCTCCTGGAGAAGGTCAGCAATGTTGCCGAGGTAGGTTATCGTCTCCCTGAGGGTCTCGGCGCTCTCGCCGACGACCTGGACGCCCTTCTCGGTGCTCTCCACTGCGTCTTTGATTTCTGTGGTTATCTGGTCGATGATGTTCTTGATGTTGTCTGCAGCCTGTTTGCTCTCCTCGGCAAGCTTCCTAATCTCCTGAGCAACGACGGCAAAACCCCTACCAGCTTCCCCAGCCCTCGCTGCTTCAATAGCCGCGTTGAGGGCGAGTAAGTTAGTCTGCTCAGCAATATTCGTAATCACATCCGTAATCTCCTCAATACTCCTACTCATCTCCGCGACCTTCGTAACGGCGTGCTCAATCTTGCTCATGGTCTCCTGTATGCTCTCTATCTGCTGGGCCGAGACCTCGCTCTTCTCCCTTCCCTCGTTTGCTATGCTGACGACTTCACTCACCGCGCCTTCGAACTCTTCCATTGCCCTGACGCTTTCGGCGCTGGTTTCTGCTACAAAGCGCATTCCCTCGGTAATCTCGTTGATGCTCTCCTGCTGTCTCTGCGCCTCTATGCTCACCTGCTGGACGGCCTCATTAACCTGGTTGATGGCTTCAGTAACGTCGGTCGCTATCTGCGCCAGCACGTTGGCTTTCTTTTCGAGTTCGTCAGTGACGTTGACGATTTCTCCTATGAGTCCCTTGAGCTTGTGGGTTGTGTCGCGGAGGTCTTCAAGGATTTCCTTGAGCTCGCCCTTGGCCTCGGCCGTTAGGCCGTTGCTCAGGTCGCCTTCAGCCAAGCGCTCAAGCTTCTCTCCTATTACCGTCAGCGTTCCAACGAGGTCTTTTCCAACGGACTCGAAGGCCCTGATGAGTGCACCAATCTCATCGTCCTCAAGGTAGCGGATGCCCTTGAGCTTCCTGCTCACCTCGCTCAGCCTGCCCTCGGCCAGGTCTCTGGCAACTTCGCTGAGCTTTTCAAGCGGCTTGAGCGAGTTTGAGACGAGCTTGTATGATATGCCCGCGAGAATCGCTGACATGGCTAGTATTATCACGGTTAGGAATACCGTTGACTTCTTTGTCGCTTCGCGGGTGTCGTTAACCGCCTTTATTATTCCTGCGCTTATCTCGTTGACTGGGACCTTGGCGAAGACGTACCAGCCGGTTTCGGGCACTTTAACACCAGCGGCTACCGCTCTAACTCCGTTGAAGGTGTATATCGTGGTTGCCTCATCTTTTCCGCTCTGGATAATCTCCGCAACGGGCTTGAGGGTGGGTTCCTTGAAGACGTTCAGGGTCATCTCGTACTTCTCGTTGGGATGCATGATTATGGTTCCATCCGGACCGACAACGTATGCGTAGCCCGTCTCTCCGACCTTGACTTTCTTAACCGCCTGCGCGAGGGTATCAATGAAGACATCCAGACCAACGACACCGATGAGCTTACCGTTGAGATAAACGGGAACGGCGTAGGTTATAACCCACTTTCCGCTGGAGGCATCCTTATACGGCTGACTCCAGACGGGGCCGTTCTTCGCGACGGCCTCTTGATACCAGGGCCTCTTCCTCGGGTCGTAGCCCTGGGGAAGCTCCTGCTCGGGGTAGATGTACATGTTGCCGTTAACGTCGCCGAAGTAAACGCCGCTGAGCAGGGGTTCGGCCTTGGCTATGGCCTTGAAGTGGTCGAGGAGGACCGGCTTG
The DNA here is from genome assembly GCF_000585495.1 of Thermococcus nautili. Taxonomy (NCBI): domain Archaea; kingdom Methanobacteriati; phylum Methanobacteriota; class Thermococci; order Thermococcales; family Thermococcaceae; genus Thermococcus; species Thermococcus nautili. The sequence goes on along the minus strand of NZ_CP007264.1, from coordinate 1,013,422 downwards.
AGCTTCTCAGCATATCCTGGACTTCCAAAGGAGACTCCCTGCTCGTTAAGTTCCGTGATTGCCTGGATTACCATCTCTGACGTCGCGGTTCCCAGGGCTTCGACCTCCTTGAAGAACCCGCTGAACTGATTGGCGAGCGCCTCTGCCTGGGCGAGGGTCATGTCCCTCGCCTGCTGGTCTATCTCGGGCGCGAGCTTCTCCTCTATGATGTTGCTGGTGTGGTCGCCGGTGTAGAGCATCATTGCACTCGCGACCACCGTTACGAGGAGCAACGCCACGACGACGATGCCCACCATCTTTGTCTTGAAGTTCATCGAATCACCCCCGTGAGCTCCTGATTTAATAAATCTTCTCGATGACCTTTCCGCCGGAAACACGCCTCATCCTGACTTTACCCGTCGAGAGGTCGAGGTAGATAGTCCTTCCACCCTTTCCACCCGTGTCTTCCGCGACAAGTCGTATGCCGTACTTCTTGAGCTCCCTCTTTGCGACCTCGACGTTCCTCTTGCCTATCATCAGCTTCTCGCTGGTCACGTTGGTGAACATGTGCGCCCCTCCGAAGAGCTTTGCCTCAGCTCGCCTTGGATTCCCGCCGAGCTTCTGGATGTCCCTGATGAGCAGCTGCAGGCCGGTATCAACGTACTTCGCAGGGTTTCCCTTGTTGCCGTAGTAGCTCGCCTCGGGCAGGAGCGCGTGGAGCAGGCCGCCGACCTTGGTTAGGCGGTCGTAGAGGGTTATACCGACACAGCTACCTAACCCGTAGGTGCTGATTATCCCCTCCTTCTTGCCGACCGCGTAGTCGCCGATACCGACCTTTATCTCCGCTGGCAAGGTTCAACCCTCGGTTTTCTCGTTGATTGTAGGCTCGGAACCTTCAGTGGGGCTTTCCTGGGCTTCCTCCGGGGCGTTTTCGGTGACTTCCTCAACCTTGCTCTCCTTCACCTCTTCGCCCGGCTCTATCGTTTCCTCGGGCGGTATCTCGGGCTCGACGTCCTTCACCTGAGCCTCAAGCTTGCCGACGAGCTTGTCAAAGGCGTCTTTGGTCGGCACTAGATAGAACAGGCTCTCTATTCCAGTGTCCTTCTGGTAAAAGCGCGTCTTGAACATTATGACCTCGGTGACGTCCCTGAGGTCGGGCCTCGACAGCTCCTTCTCAACGTCGTAGAGGCTCTCGGCTGGCTTCGGCGGGCTCAGCGACACCGGCTCCTCGATGAGCTTGGCGAGGATGTCGGTGTAAACCGAAATCAGTATGTTGCCTATCTCCATTATCGCCGAGCGTCCCATCTCGTCTATCCCCTCGTCGCCGGGGTCCATTCCAAGGAGCGTCATGACGAGAGCTTTGGCGCTCTCCTTGGGGAACTGGAGTATCGTCAGACCGCTGAGCCCCTCGGTTATGTCGAACATGACGACGAAGCTGTTCTTTATGCCCCTGCTCGCGAGCTCGTGGAGGAACTTTGCCCTTGGAAGAACGCTTACAGTAGGGGGCTCCATCTCTATCTCGCCTATCATGTTCGAGAGCGCCGTGAGAGCGTGGCTCATCGCTATGTTGGAGGCTTCCCTAAATATGTCCTGATACCACTCCGAAAACCAGTTCTTGTGCCCGCTCATACGAATCCCCCCAGCAGGGTCTCAACAACCTTCTTCATCGAGGCCGGGTGCGGGATAATCGTGAAGTGCTCCTTGAACTCGATTCCCTCAATCTTCATCTCGGTTTTGAGGAGCATCGTGTAGTCGCAGTGCTGGGCAACGTCGGCCAGTGCAAAGTCCAGTATCGCCGGGGTGAAGTCAATCGCGATGTCCGGCGGCGTCTGGTTGATTTCCGTTCCCAGAAACTCGCTGAGGGCGTTGGCGAAGGCCGAGATTAGGATGTTTCCCATCTCCATAACGGCCGACGCAACCATGTCGTCGAACTCCGTTGTTGTTCCCGGCTCCTGGCCCATCATGAGGTCGAATATCCTCAGCGCGTCCTCAAAGTCAAGGAAAAAGAACGCGTGGCCCTCAAAGCCCCCGCTGAGCTGTATGTAAACCGCCACCTTAACGTCCTCACCGACCTTCTCTGGGACGGACTTGATGGAGGTTATCTCTATCTCCGGAACCGTGATGTTCACCGTCAAACCTGTCATCTCGCTGAGGGCATCGGCCGCCCTGGAGGCGCCTATGTTGAAGGTCTCAACTAACGCGCTCTTGGCGAACTCGTCGAGGTTCTTTATGTACTCCTCGTAGTTCTCAGATTCCACCACGTCCACCTCCGAGGAGACCGTTAATCTCGATAATCAGCACGACGCTACCGTCACCGAGTATGGTCGCTCCTGCGAAGCCGCTGATGTGCGAGAGCATCTTGCCGAGGCTCTTGATGACGATGTCCTTCTTGTGGAGAAGCTCGTCAACTCCTATGGCCACCTTCTGGGCGCCGAGGTCAACAACCAAAGCCGGGAACTCCTCAAGCTCCGGCATCGGCAGGCCGAAGAGCTCGTGGAGCATTATGACCGGTATAATCTCGCCGCGGAGAACTATGACCTCCTTTCCGCCGATGCTCTTGAGGTTCTCGCGCTTTATCTCGATGCTCTCAAGGATGTTGTTTATCGGAACCGCGTAGACCTCGTCCTGCACCTTGATGAGGAGCGCCTGGATGATGGCCATGCTCACGGGCAGCTTGAGCACGAAGGTCGTTCCCTTTCCGACCTCGCTGTAAACGGCTATGCTTCCGTTGAGGCTCTTGACGACCTCCTTGACGACGTCCATACCGACTCCTCTTCCTGAAACGTCCGTGACCTGGTCCTTGGTGCTGAATCCAGGCAGGAAGATTAGGTTTATCGCCTCCTCGTCGCTCATCTCAGCTGCCTGCTCCGGCGTGATGAGGCCCTTCTCTATCGCCTTCCTCTTAATCTTCTCCGGGTCTATACCCCTTCCATCGTCCCTGACGATTATCTCGACGTGGCTCCTCTCACGCCTTGCTATGAGCTCAAGCCTTCCTGCCCTCGGCTTGCCGAGCTTCTCACGCTCCTCCGGCGGCTCAATACCGTGGTCTATGGCGTTCCTGAGGAGGTGGACGAGGACGTCGCCGAGCTTGTCGAGTATCGTCCTGTCAACCTCGATGTCCGCTCCCTCGATGATGAACTCGACTTCCTTGCCCATCTTCCTCGCGAGCTCGCGGACCATCCTCGGGAACTTGTTGAAGACCTCGGCGACCGGTGTGAGGCGCATCTCCATTATCTCGTCCTGCAGCTCGGTGAGAAGCCTTGAGAGCGTTGACAGCGTCTCGAGAAGCTCTCTGTCGCCGAGCCTCTCGGCTATCTGCTCCAGCCGGCCCTTGGTGATGACCAGCTCACCGACGAGGTTCATCAGCCTGTCGAGGTGGCTGACGTCAACCTTGATTATCTTGGAAATCTTGACCTTCGGGGTCTTTATCGGGCCCTTTGCGGCCTTTTTCTCCTTCTTTTCGGCCTTCTCTGCCTTCTTTTCCTCCTTCTTTTCTGGCTTGGGCTGGGCCTGAGCCGGGGCCTCTTCCCCAATCTCCCTAACGTCGGCGTTTTCGACGTCCGGGTGCTTGGTGATTATCTTAACTATGTCCTCCTTGTTGAGGTTCGTCCTCAGAATGACCCTGAAGTAGTAGCCGTCAATCAGCTCGCCGTTCTGGATGTCAATCGCGTTGGGCTCGGTCTTCTCAACGACTCCAACCTTCTGAAGGTCTTGGAGAACGAGATAAGAGCGAACCCCCTTGAGCGGTGCGTCTTTCTGGAGGTAAACCGTGACCTCGTACTTCCTTTCTCCTCCTTCTCCTCTACCTTCTCCGCTCGCAACGGTCTCGCCGCCGAGCGTCTGAACCTCGACCTTCTCAACCTCGGGATGCCGAGAAACGACTGTTTTAATCTTCTCCGGGTCCTCTTCTGTCTCTATGACGAACTCGAGCACATCAACGTCTGCCTTTCCGTCCTCGATGACCTTCCTCTCGGGGTTGGTCTCGACGACGACTCCAAGCTCCTCCAGGTCAGAGAGGATGAGAAAAGCCCTGACCCCCCTCAGTGGGGCGTCCTTCTGGAAGTAGACCTTCACGAGGTAGCGGTTGCCGGCGGGGGGAGCTTCTGGCGCCTCGGCTTCCTCCCCTTCTCCCTCTTCGGGGGCTTTCTCCTCTTTCTCCTCCTTTTCCTCTTCCTTCTTTCCGCCGCCTGCCCCCGCCTGGTCGAAGAACTTCTGGGCCTTTTCGAAGAGCGAATCAACGTCGAAGTCGCCCTCCTCCCCCGTCTCCTCGATGTTGTCAACCATGGCCTCGATGATGTCGAGGAATTCGAGGAGGACGTCTATAAGCTCGGGAGTTGGCTCAATCTTACCGCTCCTGACGAGGTCGAAGAGGTTCTCCATCTTGTGGGCCACTTCGCTGAGCTTCATGAAACCCATCGTCGCGGCCGTACCCTTGAGCGTGTGGGCGTCGCGGAAAATCTGGTCTATCATTGCCTTCTTCTCTTCCTCGCTGCCGCCTTCCTTGACTATCTTCTCCAGCGTGAGTATGGCGTTGCTGAGGCTGTCTATCCTATCCCTCGCATCGGCGAGGAACTCATCAAGGTACTGTGAAAGGTCCTCCACCGCCACCACCCCGCTTTATCTTGTTCACTGCCATCACAACGGTGTCGGCGATTTTATCGAGCGGCACGATGTAGTCAACCATGCCCGTCTCGGCGGCCGCCTTTGGCATTCCGTAGATTATCGAGGTCTCCTTGTCCTGCGCGATGGTGATTCCGCCCTTCTTCTTGATGGCGACTATTCCCTGGGCCCCGTCGCGTCCCATTCCCGTCATGACGACGCCGACGGTTTTCCTTCCAAAGACCTCCGCGGCGGTAATCATCATCGGGTCGGCCGCGGGCCTTACGCCGTGTATCTTCGGCTTCTTGTTGAGGGTTATCACGGGCTTTCCACGCCTCAGCTCGACCTCCATGTGGTAGTCGCCCGGTGCAACGTAGGCCCAGTCCTCCTCTATCGGTTCTCCGTCTTCCGCCTCCTTCACGTTGAGCTTGCTGACGCTGTCGAGCCTCTTGGCGAATGACTTCGTGAAGCCGGGGGGCATGTGCTGGACGAGCAGGATTGCCGCGCCGAGGTGCTCGGGGAACTTGGGGAAAACCTTGAGGAGGGACTGCGGTCCACCGGTTGAGGCCGCCATTGCAACCGCAATCCTCGCGGGAACCCCTTTCCTCTTGACCTTGCTCTTCTGGGCCCTCAGCAGTCTCGTCCTCTTGAGCTCAAGGAACCTCTTTGGAACCTTCGCCGCCTCCTTGATTTTCGCGATTATCTCGTCCTTCATCTCCTTCATGCTGAGGGAAATGGAAGAGCTGGGCTTGGGGATGAAGTCAATCGCCCCGTACTCGAGGGCCTTTATCGTTGCCTCGGCCCCCTCCTGCGTGAGTGCGCTCACCATGATTACCGGCGTCGGGCTCTGCTTCATTATAACCCTGAGGGCGTCGAGGCCGTTCATTCGTGGCATCTCAATGTCGAGCGTTACCACGTCGGGCTTGTGGAGCTTGACCATGTTTATGGCCTCGATTCCATCACGGGCTTCGCAACAGACTTCTAGCTCGGGGTCGGAGTTGATTATATCCCTGAGTATCTTGCGCATGAAGGCGGAGTCATCAACGACGAGTACCCTAATCTTTTTCTTGGGTGAGCTCAGGGGCATCATCACTCACCCTAACTCGACAGTACGCGGTTGATTTCCTCAAGCACCTTCGGGGCCTGGAAGGGCTTGACGATGTATCCAGAGGCGCCGGCCTTGAGGGCTTCCATGACCTTGCTCTCCTGCCCGACGGCGGTAATCATGATTATCTTGGCGTTGGGGTCGATTTTCTTTATCTCGCGGACGGCCGTTATTCCGTCCATCTCCGGCATGACTATGTCCATCGTTACCACGTCGGGCTTGAGCTCCTGGTATTTCTGAACGGCCTCCTTTCCGTTGCTGGCTTCGCCAACCACCTGGTGGCCGCCCTGGGTCAGTATCTTCTTCAGGAGCATGCGCATAAAGGCGGCGTCATCTACGACCAAAACCCGAGCCATGCTTCTTCACCTCCAGGTTCTTGCGATAAATCCTCGCGACGAGGTCGTACAATTTGAACAGCTTTGCCGCGTTTCCGAGTATCGTCTCAGTTTTACCCAGAATAAGGAAACCGTGGTCTTCGAGGGAGTCGTACAGCTTGGCAAATATCTCCTCCTGCGCCTCCCTCTTGATGTAAATCAGCACGTTGCGGATGAATATGACGTCGAAACCCGTTGGATACCTCGGGCTGAAGAGGTTGAACTGCTGGAACTTAACGAGCCTCTTCACCTTCGGTGAGACGCGGTAGCGCTCGTCGCTGACCCTCGTGAAGTACTTAGGTATCATGTGCCTCGGAACCTGCTTCTCAACGACGTCAACCGGGTATTCGCCGCGCATCGCGACCGCGAGGGCTTCTCTGTCTATATCGGTCGCGAGTATCTGAACCCTGAAACCGCCGAGGTTCTCTCCAAGGGCCTCATAGAGGGTCATCGCTATTGAGTAGGGCTCCTGTCCCGTGGAGCAGGCCGCGCTCCATATCTTGAGCGAGGAGCTGTGCTGTTCCTTCTTTATCTTCACGAGCTCGGGGATGACTTTCTTCTCGAAGGTCTTCCAGACGATTGGGTCGCGGAAAAACTCGGTGACGTTTATAGCGACCGTTAAGAGCAGTTCGTCAAGCTCCTTCTTGTTCGTCTTTATCAGGCGGTAATACTCCATGAAGTTCGTAATCCCCAGCTTTCTCATCCTCGCGCGGATTCTCCTCATAAGGTAGGAATCCTTGTAGGCGTCACTGCTAACCTTGAGGTGCCGAAAGAGCTCCTCCTTAATCTTCAGATAGCCGGGGTCCCTGTAGTCCATCATACGGCCCACTCACCTTGGTGAATGTCCGGGATGAAGGCGAGCCCGTTGGGGGCTCAACGAAATTCCCTACAAGTTTATGGGCCTTTTCTCATAAAAAGCCTTTAGTGTAGATGGTTGTGTAGGTGCATACGCAGGTCGTTACGAATCGAAGGGTTATTATAGTGACTCGTAGCACTGGTTATTACATACATACGAAAGTCTTTTATCCCCGAAGTGACAATAAGTACCAGTCAGGGGGTGCGCCCATGGGCAGGTCAGTAACTCTCGCCTCGGTGCTATCGGTTCCAGTGGTCACGCTCGCGGGTTCTGCGGTTTCTCTAGCGGTGGGTGCAATAGCGGGCATCGGCACTGCTCTGGTCGTTGGACTCTACCTCTCCTCCGGCTCCCGAAGGGAAGACCTCCTCGACGTTCTTGAGAAGCTAATCGAGGGGGAGCACGTTCCCCTTGAGGGCTTTGACCAGGAGACGGCCTCCCGTCTTCTCCGCATAGCCGAAAAGGCAAAATCAAAGAGGGAGGTCAGGATTGAAAGGGTCGGCGTTCCGGAGGAGGTTCGCGAGGCCCTTGAGGAGCTCAGGAACGCCGACGAGAAGGCAACATCGCTTCTTGAGAGCACCGACTTTGAGGTTTCCCTCGACTCCAATGGACTGCTCACCCTCATTCAGGACGAGCGCTCCCGCGTGGCGGAGCTCGGAGACTACATCCAGACCCTCACCGCAGGCATTGAAGAGATGAACACCCAGGCTCAGGCGCTGACCGATTACGCCCTCGAAACGGCTAACATGGCCGAGAAGGGCAAGCAGATTTCCGACAACGTGGCTTTGAACGTCGCGAGCATCAACGAGGTCAACCAGGACATGGAGAAGGCCCTTTCGCTCCTCGTCGAGCACTCCAAGAGGGTCGGCGAAATCGTCGAGGTCATCGGCAACATCGCGGAGCAGACGAACCTTTTGGCCCTCAACGCCGCAATAGAGGCCGCGAGGAGCGGAGAGCACGGAAGGGGCTTCGCTGTGGTCGCTGAAAACATCCGCGAGCTGGCAGACCAGTCCAAGAAGTCAACCGACCAGATTGCAGAGCTGATTAGGAACATGCAGGAGAGCATTGACAAGGTCGTCGGCTCAATAAAGAAGGAGTTCACGGTCACAGAGGAGATAAAGGACGCCGTTCAAGAGCTCATCGCGGCCTTCGACGATATAGCGAGACGCGCCAACGAGACGGCCAACATGATAAAGGAGCTCTCCGACAGCATCGAGGGCCAGGCCCAGTCGGTTCAGATGCTGATGGACACCCTGGACAGCGTTTACAAGGTTCAGGAAGACCTCTCGACTGAGATTGACGGCTTCACCACCTTCGTCGCGGACGTCCAGACGAGGCTGGAGGAGATTAGAAAGGGTCTTAAGGAGCTTGCCGAATCGGTTTCGCGTTCACGTGAACTCCTTGAAAGGGTTGGGGGGTGATACCTTGGGGGAGATTCAGGTTGTGGCTTTCATGGTCGGCAACGAAGAGTTCTGCCTTGACATCTCCAAGGTCAGGGAAATCAAGGAGATGATGCCCATAACCCGCGTTCCCAACGCGCCGGACTTCGTTGAGGGCGTCATAAACCTGCGCGGTCAGATTACCACCGTCGTCAACCTCAAAAAGCTCCTCGGCTACTACGACCCGGACGAGGACCTCTCCAAGAAGAAGATTATCATCGCCGAGGTCAAGGACGAGGTTGTCGGCATAATCGTTGACGCCGTCTCGGACGTCATAACCCTCACCGACGAGCAGATAGAACAGCCTCCGAAGACCCTTGCCAGCAGGGTGGACATACGCTACATAAAGGGCATCGCCAAGATAAACGACGGCGAGAGGCTTCTCATAATGATTGACCTCGACAAGCTCCTCGGCGACGAGTTTTAGAGGAGGTTGAGGTCCTTTAGAATTTCCTCTATGTCGTCTTTCTTCTCTTCGGGCTCCTTCTCAACGGCTCCGAGCTTGAGCATTAACTTCTGCACCTGCTCCTCCAGCCTTCTCAGCTCCTCGAACTGGTAGCGCAGCTTCTCGTAGAACTCCTTCTCTACCGGCGTCACGGGGACGGGCTCTCCGAGCATCTCGGCAATCCTGTCAATCTCACCGGCCAGCTCGTAGGTTATCCTGTGTATCTCGATGAAGCTCTTCTCGGGCGAGAGTTCTTTGTCCCCGCGCTTCATCGGGAGTTCGAGCCTCTTGGTCTTGACTATGACCTCGTTGAACTTGGAGTAAACGTTCTCGTCCGGGACGGAAACGATGGCCAGCTTCCTCAGGTTCTTGAGGAGTTCGACGAGGTTCTCTTTGAGCTCCTGGAACTCCTTCTGCCCCTTTCCGGTCAGGACGTACACCTTCGCTATGTCCCTGAGCGAGAGGAGCGCGCGCTTGGCTTCGAGAAGGCCCTCGCGGAGCTTCTCTGGTTGGAGGGTTATGGCGGCCTTGATGACTTCAAGGAACTCCTCCACTTCCTCGTTCTTCCTCCTCTCGATGACCTCTTCGAGGTGCTCTATCTCCTCCTCAAGCTCCCTGATGATTTCCTCTTTCAGCTCCTCCTTTATAAGCTCCCTGCTCTCCTCGACTTCCCTTTCCAGCTTTTCGACCCTGCCTTCAAGCCTCTCAAGGCCGTTCTTAACGCTCCCAATCTCGAAGTCAAACTTCGTCTCGAACTTCTTGAACTCCTTCAGGGACTTTTCAAGTGAAGCCAGCTTCTCCCTTATCTCCTTCAGCTCCGGGATTTGGGTGGGACTTCTCTCGGAGCTTCTCAGTTCTGAAATCCTCTTTTCAATGGCAGAACGGAAGCCGGTGAAGTTCTCTTCGAGCTCCATGAGGTCGTCCTTGAGTTCGAAGTACCTCGCGAGAACCTTGTTCGTGACGTCCCTAACGTAGAGAACGAGCGCCACTGCGACCGCTGCCGTTACTGCAATCGCTTCCCACATGATTACCACCCGGAGCCCGTGGAACTAATATGCGCACCAATGCTTTAAATGTTTTGTGAAACTGCCTTGGATTTTATCCAAAATCATAGAGGGATGTACCAACCTTCCACGAGTATCGAAATGTTGTGATGATTCCCCAATTCGATGAGATTTTCGTTGTATCAGGGACATTATCCATGCGAAAACGTTATATATCTTCCAATCGTTAGTACTAACACGATGCACCTGCATGGCCAGCTACATAAAGTTCAGAGGGGTACAATCAGCTCAGAAAAAGCCCGGGGTGGTGGAAGGATGAACTCGGTGGTGATAGACCCGCAGGTGCTCAGGTCATTGCACCGCAGTGAGCTCAGGAAGAAGATACTGATGTACCTGAACGAGATATACCCGTCCGCGACGTACCTGTCCGAGATTGCGAGGGTCGTCGGTTCTGACCCCTCCAACGTTAGGGGCGCTCTCGTTGGTCTTGGTAACCGCTACAACGGTGAGAGCTCCCTTGTCTATCTCGGCCTCGTTGAGGAGATAGCAAGCAACGGCTTCAAGTACTATCGCCTCACGGAATACGGCAAGAAGGTCGTGGATTACCTGAAGGAATACTACCGCTACTACAGGCGGTTCCTGTGAGGTGGGGAGATGTCCTCCCCGAGGGTCGTGGACACCAACATTGACCACATGGTTAGGATTGCCATACTCCAGATTGTTTCCCTCGGCACGAAGCACGGTATATTTTCCCTCCTCGCGAAGGAACCCACCCTTCAGGAGCTCCTTGACAGGGTTGGCCTCCCAAACAGGGCTCTCCTAGTTAAGTTCGTCTCAACCCTGCAGGACCTCCGAATCGTCGAGGTTCGCGCCGGGAGGCTCCACCTCAACGGTTTTTCATATACCCTTGAGATTCCGCCCGACAAGTACGACCTCCTTCTCCCGGACTGGGTGTCAATCCACGAGGAGATTTATCGAATGGTGGACTACGCCTTCATAACGCCCACTCATCCGCACATTCTCATGGACTTCGACAAGGACGCCGACTTCTGGGACATGAGGATGAGCACCTCCTTTGCGAGGGCCTACCGTGAGGTTATGGCCGACGTCGCCGACCTGGGGCCGGGTTCGGCGGTTCTCGACATAGGCTGCGGTTCCGTCTCGCCGGAGTTCTTTGGCAGGATTGTGGGCTACGATGGCCTCTACCTCGGCCTCGACTACTCGCCGGCGCTCCTTGAGATAGCCCGCTCCAGGGCCGAGGAAAAGAACCTCCCCGTTTCCCTTAAAGAGCTCGACGCCAGGCTCATACGGCCCGTCAACGAGTACGATGCCGTTCTGATGAGCTTCGTCCTTGAGTACATTCCGGACAGGGCGAAGGTTCTCAAGAACGCCTTCGAGACGCTGAAGAGCGGGGGCAAGCTGGTGATAGTCGAGCCCTTCAGGGACGCCTTTGAGAACGTCTCGGCCCTTGAGTTCTTCGAGGCCCTCAACAGGGACTTCACGGGCTTCCCGACGGTGAGGGAAGTGACGAGGGCCCTGGAAAAGATGGGCTTCGACTTCAAAACCGAGCGCCCTGGAAGAAGCATTCTCGTCGTGGAAAAAGTTTAAAGAAGGGAAAGTTCAGGCCTTGAGGGCCTTTTCCAGGATTTCTATTGCCTTCTTGAGCTCGACGTAGGCCTTGCGCAGGTACGGGAAGAGCCTTATGTTGCCGATGTTGCTGAGAACCGGGCCGTACTTGGCGGCTTCCTTGTAGTAGCCCTCGGCCAGCTCCTTGTGCTTGAGGGCCTCCTGGAGCGTTGCGTTTGAGACGTTGGCCTTTACAGCCTCCTGGTAGAGCTTTTCGAAGGTTTCGATGTTTCTGGTGTAGTAGAGGTAGTAGAGGTAGTTGACCCTCATCAGCGTCAGAACGAGCCCGCTAGCGCTGAGTGACGCTCCCCTGGTTGCCTCCGCCAGGACGATGAGCTCGTTGTTGCTCTCGTTGCTCTCCTGAATCCTGTTGTCGGGGTCAACGACGGCCTTTATGGTGTAGTTGCCCTCCTTCTCGGGCGTCCACTTGAAGGGCAGTGAGAACTCCGCTCCCTCCGAAACCTCGCTGACGGTCACCCTTCCGACTTCGGTTCCGTTGACGTAGAGAACGACGTCGAAGGGCCTGTCAACAGGTCCGCCGAGGTTCTTTATCGTGACGTTTATCGTCTGTGGGACGCCGACGTAGAACTTAGTCGGGCCGATGGCCTCGACCTTGAGGTCGGGTAACTTCACGCCGAGGGCGTACTCGCTCAGGTGGCTGACGTTGGCCCAAACGTAGTTGTGCACCGGGTCCCTTCCGAAGCCGAAGACGGTTATGTTGCCGTACGGCGAGTTGTCCGGGATGGTCTCTCCGACGTGCTTGCTGAGGTCAATCCACTCGGTTCCGTTCCAGTAGAGGAGCGTCACGGCGTTCTCGCTTATGCCGAGCCTCTTGAGCATCTCGTCGCTGTAGGTCAGGTTGAGGATTACCCACGAGTACTTTACCGTCTCGTTGGTCTCGACCTTGACGTACTTGAGGTCTTCGTAGCCCTTGGCAGTCATCTTCACCCTCGCGTCTTCGTTTTCAACTCCTGAGGCGACGGTGACGTTCATGGTGACGCTCTCGTTCTGGGCCGGGGCGACGACTATCTGGGTCTGGTTCTCGACGTTGACCTCGTGGGTCTCGTTGGCTGTGAGGTTGAGCTCCCTCGTCTCGACGGCCTTTCCGAAGAAGTTGACGAGCTTAGTTGTGACGTGGCCGGCTTCATCCACCGCGGTGACGTTCAGGATGTAGTCTTCGAGGCCCCTGATGGTGAAGTTGAACATGACCGAATAGCCGTTTATTGCATAGGTGAAATTCAGGCTGTTCCGCTCTATGACGTCCGTTACGTTCGTGATTGTATAGTTCACCTGCTTAATCCCTCCGTTGTCCCAGACGCTTATGTTAATCGTTACGTTCTTTCCGACCTCCTGAACCTGGGGCGTCACCGTTGCGGTTACTGCCGGCGGGAGGGTGTCAACGGTGCTGTGCACCCACAGGTCCCAGTCTATGTCAAAGAGCGCCCCTTTATCGCTGACAAATCCAAATTTGATGATAAGCCATCTCCATACACCCAGCGGAAGGTCTTCTACCTTTATCCTGGCAATTCCATTTCCGTTCTCGTCGGTGAAGCCTATTCCGTAGTATCTCTGCCCGTTCATTTCGTAGGAGTAGTAGAAGACGCCCTTTCCCGGGAGCTTAATTGGAACCTCCAGCTCACCGCCGGTGTATTCGACGTCCCTGGGAAGCTCAAGCCCGCTGGTTACGTAGTAAATCCTCTCGGTGGTGTGACTTCCTGCACTGCAACCAACGCCGCCCTCCGGGTCCCTGTAGCAGAGCCAGTTGTTGGGGAGAATCTTGAACAGGTAAACCCCTGGGCTTACGTTGCCGGGAACGGTCGCGTTCGAGGTGACGTACAGGGAAGTCACGTTTCCGATGTATTTCCAGTCAAAGTACTGGCCGAACTCAACAACGGTCGGGGTCTTGAGGCCCCAGTCAATTCCCCTGTCGTCCGCCGGCTCGATGTTTATCCTGACTCCGTCGGAGGTCATGTTAACGAAGACCCTCGCCCTCGGCGTGTCAACGGTCGTGTCCTCGTACGCTCCCGACCTGTGGATGAAGAGAACCTCGGGCTTCCTGTCCCAGACCGTGTTCGGCAGTCTCTCCGAAGGAACCGAAACGTTGGCGCTGAACCTGCCGTCTTCGTCTGTCTTCACAGTTTTAACGCCCCAGGGGGTGAAGATGTACACGGTCTCGTTGGCGAGTCCCCTGTAGAACTTCTCCCAGTCGTAGAACCAGTCCTTGGTTCTGTTCTCGAGGCCACCGCTAATCATGAGGGTGTCTCCGGTCTTAAGTCCCGTCTCGGGGCTGTACGTCAGGTTGACCCAGGCGCTGCCCCATAGGTTCGGCCTCAGGGTGTAAATCCTTGCCATTGCATCCCCAATCCTGACCTCGCCGTAGTATGCCCACTCCGGAACGGTTATCCTCTTGATGACGCTCTTGGTGCCGTTGAAGGTCACGAGGGTGGTGTTGGTTTCTCCTCTCCAGTCCCACACCCAGGAGCGGAACTCCCAGGGGTACCACGTGATGGTCATGTTGTAGGTGCCTTCCCTGGTAGTGTTGACGACGAGGGAAATGCTCTGGCCCGGCTCCGCCAGAACCCTGTCGGGCGTTATCGTGAAGATTAGCGGCGTCTCGTTTGAGGTCTCGTTGGTTGGCGGCTGGGGAGCTGGGGCGGACTTTTCAATTCTTATGTCGTGGGAGCCGACCCCCGCGAGGATTTCAATCCTGTCGCAGTCCGGAACGGTCAGGGTGAAGTTGGCGTAGCCGTCCCTCACGCCAACCGTTATGTTGTCCGTGATGGTTGTCCAGTTGCTGTAGTACCACCTCTTCAGCTCAACGGTGAGGTTTCCGCTGTAGGGCGCGTTTGCCCCGGCGTCCCAGACGAGAAGGTGAACTGTCACGTTCTGGCCGACGTATGCTTTATCCGGGCCTATGAGCTTGGCGAGGATTATTTTCTCACGAACCTCGAAGTGGGACGCCGTTCTGCCGTCGAAGAGAACCTCACCGGCTCCGGTCTCGTTGAACCTGAGGGTGAGCTTCAGCTTTCCGTCGGTGACGTTCACGACTTCGCTCCTGACTTCCCTCCCGTTGAAGAACACCGTCACGTTGACGGCTCCGCTGTAGGGCGTGAGGACGTAGGGCGTGACGAGCGTCCACTCGATGCTGTAGCTTCTGTTGACCTGGAGCTCCAGGTCTTTCTCGATGAAGAGGTACGGCGGAACTTTCTCGACGTCAATCCAGGTGCCCGTTGAGAGGTTTCCGTACGCGGCCCTTACCCAGTAGCCGCCTTCCTCCGCGAAGGTCAGGTTCAGGCTCGCAAAGCCGTCCTCGTTGGTGGTGACGTTGTAGAGCCCGTCCTCGGTTTCGATGGTTACCGTCGCGTTCGCTATTCCGCCCTCGCCGGGCTTCCAGAGCACGACCGCAATCGTCACGGTCTGGTTCGGCTCAACGAGCCTGCTCGACGGCCAGATGAAGAGCTGGACGTTCTCAGTTCTGCTGTAGGCGTAACTCACTCCCATGACAGCGGGCACACCACTGCCGAGGAGCAACAGTATTAATGCCACCACTATTGCTCCCTGCCTTCTTACCATGGGAATCACCGTAACCTTATGCTCTTGTCCCCTTTATATACCTTAGCGGTAGTTTCGCCGAGGCCATCGTAGTTAGTACCTACATATGCACCTACATAACCACCTACACTACTAAGAACAAAAAAGGGCTTTATATTTTCCGGGCGTAACCCCTAACGCAGAAAACCCTACGGGGGTGCGTGGTGAATGAAGGCCAGGACCAGAAGAGGTGCCGTCGGTATCGGTACCCTGATTGTGTTCATAGCCATGGTTTTAGTGGCGGCAGTTGCCGCGGCAGTGCTGATTAACACGAGCGGTTACCTCCAGCAGAAGGCTTCCAGCACCGGCAGGGAGACCACCCAGGAGGTTGCCAGTGGCTTGCAGGTTGAGAGGGTTGTTGGTAAGACCGACGACCCATATACTACGGGTACCACTGAGCTCGACTACATCAGGCAGCTCGCGATATACGTTTCTCCGAACGCTGGTAGCGCTGGCATTGACCTCAGTAACACCAAGGTCATCCTGAGCGACGGAACCAAGGAGGCCGTTCTCCAGTACGCCGGTGGTCCAGACGATGCAAACGATGCCTTCTATAACGGCGTGACTGATGATATCTTTGGCACTACCCTTGCTGCGTGGAGCAACCTTTGGGCTACTGGGCACGACCCGGCTAAGAACTTTGGTATCATAGTTCTCCAAGACGCTGACCAGAGCCTTAGCGCTGACTACCCGACTCTCAACCAGGGCGACCTCGTCGTTCTCACCGTGCTCGTTGGTGCCCTGGACCTTGGTAACGATGGATATGGAACTGGAACTGATGCTGTTGGTGTCTTCGCCGACCTTGCCAACAACGTCTATGGAATCGCTCCGGGCACCAAGATTACCGGTGAGGTCGTTCCGGAGTTCGGCGCTCCGGGCGTCATCGAGTTCACTACCCCGAGCACCTACACCGAGGCCGTTATGGAGCTCCAGTGATTTCGTTTCCTTTCCAAATTTTAGGAGGGAGGTGAGAGAATGAGGAAGGGAAGGAGGGGTGCCGTCGGTATCGGTACCCTGATTGTGTTCATAGCCATGGTGCTCGTCGCGGCCGTAGCGGCGGCCGTGCTCATCAACACGAGCGGTTACCTCCAGCAGAAGGCTTCCAGCACAGGTAGAGAGACCACCCAGGACGTTGCGAGCGGAATCAAGGTCGTCAAGGTCGTCGGCTACGACCCGGCCACCCCGCCGGCTAGTGGTAAGATTGAGAGACTGGCCGTTTATGTCAGCCCGAACGCCGGTTCGGCCGGCATTGACATGAAGAAGGTCCGCGTCGTCCTCAGCGACGGCGACAAGCAGGCGATATTCAACTACTTCGTCGGGGACTTCCCAAGCGGAAGCTTCCAGATTGATGACGATGAAAACTTTGATGAGACCACCGAAACGGGTCAGAACCCGCTAACAATTGCTAGTGCCTTGGGTATAAATGTGAAGGTTGATACAGCAACACCCTCCTACGAAATCTCGTTCACCGATGGTACCAACACTATATCATTCACAACGACTACCGCAACTGATATCTCCGAAACTGGTGTCTATGTGGGTAAGAAGTTCACTGTCACAGTTTACTCCGACAAGGATGCCGTCATCGCTATAACCTACAACAACAAGGTCGTCGGTAGCCTTGTCCTAGACAAGGGCGCTAACACCATCGTCGTTGAGGCCCGCGACTATGGTGCTACGACCTTTGCCAACATAGATTACATCAAGGTCTACAACGAGAAGTATCCGACTCACTACATTGCGTGGGGTAAGCAGAGTGACCAGGGAACCTCCGCTCCCGCCGATGGTTCAACGGTCACAGTCCTCGACGTCACAACTGCTAACAGCGTGAGTGTTGACGATGACGCGAACCTCTTTGAGACCACTGAGACTAACAACGCACCCCTTGCACTTACCAACGGTGGAACCATTACTATCGCGTACTCTGAGGGCACTACTACTGGAGATGGCCTCATAGGTGGTGGTACTGACGATTCAATCACAGTAACTGTCGGCACCACCACTTGGACCTTTGCGGATGCAGACTTTACTCAGTCCACCGTAGATATTGATGGTGACGGAAACGCTGATACCGTAGCTACTGCTACCAAGACTGTTTACATCGCCGAAAACGCCACCATAAACGGCGTTGCCGTTGGGCCAGGAATCCACACCATAAAGATAGTTGCCGCGGACCTTGCCAGCGATGGTACCGGAGAGGACAGCCCAGACTACATGGCGTTCTACATTGACGACACCCTCGTGGACGAGAAGACAGATACTGCCAACCAGGTTACCTCACTGTCTATCAGCCTCACCGTCACAGATAGCACTCCCAAGCTCGTCGGCGCCGCCTTCACTGGCTTCGACAGCATCAGCGGAGGAATCTTCGGTGAGACCAACGATGCCTGGGCCGGCATAAGGGCCATCACCAACTTCGGTATCATGGTCGTCCAGGACAACGACAACAGCCTCAAGGACACCACTCCGACCCTCAACAACGGCGACATCGCCATCATAACCATTGACGTTGGCAACGTCTTCGGCGGCTTCCAGCCGAGGCAGAAGGTGACCGGTAAGGTCATCCCAGAGTTCGGTGCTCCGGGCGTCATCGAGTTCACCACCCCGACCAGCTTCAACACCAACGTTATCACCCTGCAGTGATTTCCTTTCCAAATTTTATGGAGGTGAGGTGAGATGTTCGGTAGGAAGAGGAAAGGTGCCGTTGGTATTGGCACCCTGATAGTGTTCATCGCTATGGTGCTCGTCGCCGCAGTTGCCGCCGCGGTGCTCATCAACACCAGTGGATTCCTCCAGCAGAAGGCTTCCAGCACGGGCAGGCAGACCACCAATGAGGTCGCCAGCGGCATACAGGTTGATAGTGTCATCGGCTATGCTCCGTATGACGGCACTACTTATAAGCCAATCAGCAAGCTCGCCATCTACGTCAGTCCAAACGCCGGTTCGGCCGGCATTGACATGAAGAAGGTCCGTGTCGTCCTCAGCGATGGAAACATTGAGACTGTGCTCAGGTACAACCCTGACAGTGATGGTGATGGTATTATTGGAGAGACCAATGACAAAGACATCTTCGCCGTTGGAATGCCTGACGACGTCTTTACCGATGATGATGCAACCGCCTACGATGGAGACCAGTACATAAACTGGGGACAGCTTGACGCCAAGACCTTCGGAATAATCGTCGTCCAGGACAGCGACGGCTCACTCAAGGAGGCCACCCCGACCCTCACCAAGGGCGACCTTGCCATAATTGCCGTTAGGGTTGGAATATACAAGAACGATGGTACTAACACTTACACTGACCCGGGCGTCTTTGGCAACGGAATTGCCCCCAACACCAAGATAACCGGTGAGGTCGTCCCCGAGTTCGGTGCCCCAGGAGTCATCGAGTTCACCACCCCCAGCACCTACACCCAGAGCGTCATGGAGCTCCAGTGATTCTGCCCCCTTTCCCTTTCGTTCTTTGAAGATTTTTCGGAGGTGATGCTATGCGTAGGGGAGCAATAGGCATCGGCACGCTGATAGTCTTCATCGCAATGGTCCTCGTGGCAGCGGTGGCAGCGGGTGTCATCATCGGTACAGCGGGCTACCTTGAGCAGAAGGCTCAAGCGGCTGGAAGGCAGACCACCCAGGAGGTCGCGAGCGGTCTCAAGGTAATCAACATCTACGGCTACGTCAACACGACCCCTCCGAGCAAGGGAACCATAACCAAGATGGCCATCTTCATAGCCCCCAACTCGGGCAGCGAGGGCATTGACCTGAGCAACGTTAAGATTGTCCTCAGCGACGGCCTCAAGCTCGTCGTCTACAACTACAGCGGAATCCTCTACAGGGGCGTCATAGACGACCTCTTCAACAGCACCGAGATAACGACCAAGATATGGAAGAACACCAGCCTCACCGACACGAACTTCGCCATCGCTGTAATCCACGACGGCGGGAGCGAGATGGACACGAGGCACCCGAACCTTGAGTGGGGCGACATGGTTGCTCTGCTCATAAAGACGGTCGTCTTCAAGACCGAGGACGGCAAGGAGGGCATTGGTCCAGCGACCAAGATAGTCGGTAAGGTCATTCCCGAGGTCGGGGCGGCCGGTGTTATAGACTTCACCACCCCGGCGACGTTCAACTACAACGTGATGGTGCTGCAGTGAGGTGGTGACCATGAGGAGAGGTGCGATAGGTATCGGCACGCTCATCGTCTTCATCGCGATGGTACTAGTGGCGGCAGTTGCCGCTGGAGTGCTCATAAGCACCAGCGGCTACCTCCAGCAGAAAGCTATGGCCACCGGCAGGGAGACCACCCAGGAGGTGGCGAGCGGTATAAAGGTGCTCAACATCTACGGCTACACCCCCGCCGACCCGCCCGGGAGCGGTAAGATAACCAGGATGGTCATCTACGTCAGCCCCAACGCGGGAAGCGGTGGAATTGACCTCGCCCACGTCAAGGTCGTCCTCAGCGACGGCAAGGTGATGGCGGTTTACAGGTACGTTGACCCCCAGGAGGATGGGGTTACTGAAAACTACTTCCTCTACAGCGGAGACGTCAGCAACGTGTTCCCTGACGTTGGAGAGAACAGCAATGGCGTCCTTGCCGCTGCTCCTACTGCGTACACAGCGCTTACCGGCACGGACAACACCGTCGAGAACCTCTGGAAGAACCTCTACTACGCCATGACCAACGATAAGAAGATGCTCTTCGGAATTGTAGTCGTCTCGGACAACGACGAGAGCCTCAGCGGAAGCTGGCAGCACCCGACCCTGAGCTGGGGCGACATCGCGGGAATAGCCCTCTGGACTATACCCTTTGACGACAACAACGATTACACTGACGGCTACGGTATCGGCCCCGGAACCAAGGTTACCGGTAAGGTCATACCCGAGACGGGAGCGGGTGGCGTCATAGACTTCACCACCCCGAGCACCTACACAGACAACCTGATGGAGCTCCAGTGAGGGGGTGGGAAAATGGCCCTTGACTTCCTTTCATCTTTATTCAAGAAGAAGCCCAAGGAGGAACCCACCCCCACCACCCCCGAGCCGATGGAAGTTGAGGAGCTCGAAGAGGAAGTTGAGAGCAGGCAGGAGAACGAGCAGATTACGCAGATACTCGAGAGGATAAACGAGATTGAGAACGACATCCCGAGGATAAAGATAAGCATTGACACCCTCAAGAAGCAGATACAGGAGCTCCGCGACGACATAGACAGGCTCGACAAGACCATCAAGGACGTCATGATGCTCTACGAGGTCATCAGCCAGGAGATAAACCCCTTCAAGGAGCAGATGGGACAGGAGAACCCGCTCACCAGTGAGATACAGGAGCTCAGGAAGGAACTGGAAGACTTAAAGCTTGAAATTGCCCAGATAAAGAATGACATAAAGGTGCTCGCCGGCTACGGCGTTGACCTCGATTCGATAATCTATGAGGTGCTCGCGGAGGTGTGACGCATGGAGATGGCAAGGCTCGTCACTGAGGCAGACATCAACGCAAAGCTCGCGGAGCTCAAGGGCAAGGTTCCCAGCGTCATCATCAACGACCTCAGGGAGAAGCTGATAGCGAGAAAGGAGAACCTTACCTACGAACAGCTCGAGAAGATAATCCAGAAGGTCCTCGAAACCTACGGCAACCAGGTTACCAAGTACGAACAGCTCAGCAAGCGCGTTGACGAGCTCGGCAAGAGGCTAACCGACCTCAGCATGCAGCTGAGCAGGCTCGTTGAGACCCTTGAAACGGCCAAGTTCGACGTCCACGAGAAGAAGGCCGAAACCGTCTCGAAGAAGGTTGAGGAAGTCCACGAGAAGATTGGCAAGCTTGAGGAGCTCCTTGAAGAGGAGGAGAAAGAGGAGGCCCCATCCGAGCTCGTTGAGAAGCTTGAGGAGCTCCACAAGAAGGTTGAGGAGCTCGCGGAGAAGGTTGAGGAGAAGACCGCCGCCGAGAAGCTTGAGGAGGCGCAGGAGAGGCTTGAAGAGCTCCAGGCCAAGATTGAGGCCGGCGAAGAGGTCAGCGAAGAGGAGCTTGCCGCGGCGGAGCAGGCTGTCGCCGAGGCCCAGGCCGAGCTCGCCCAGGCCGAGGAGAAGGCCGAAGAGGCCGAGGAAGTCACGGAAATCGAGGAAGTTCCCGAGGTTGAGGAGGTAACCGAAGTCCCCGAGGTCGAGGAAGTTGAGGAGCTCAAGGTTGAGGAGGTTCCAGAGGCCATCGAGGAAGTCGAGGCGCCGAGCGAAGAGCTTGAAGTCGTTGAAGAGGCTCCAGAAGCTCCCGAGGCTGAAGAAGTTGAGGAGATTGAGGTCGAGGCCCCGGAGGAAGTGGAGGTAGTTGAGGCCCCTGAGGAGGGGGCTGAGGAAGTCGCGGAAGCCCTTCCCGAGGAAGTTGGTGAAGTTTCGATTGAAGAGGTTCCCGCTCATGAAGTTGTTGAAGAAAAGAAGGAGGAAGGTGGTGTTGGCATGGCTGAAAAGCTCCAGATTCCCGAGGACATCGCGAGCCTTCTCTTCGAGGAGGAGCCAAGGAAGGCCAGGCTTGAGAAGCTACCCGAGGACATCGTTTCCACCATGATAGCGCTCAAGTGGCTCGGGTTCCTCATAGACAGGGTCGGCATACAGAACCTTGAAAGGGTGCTTGAGTTCTACTACGAAATCGGCTGGATAAGCGAGGAGGTGCTCAACCAGCTGCTCCGCTACGCCAAGGGCACCAGACCGCACCACAGGGACCCCGAGTGGAAGCCGGCCGAGAAGCTCACCGTTCAGGACCACCTCATAAGCCTGCTCTTCATCGAGCGCCTTAGGGGACTCAGGATTAACAGGAACGTCCTTGACAAGCTGGAAAGGGAAATCAAGATGCTCGAGAAGACGCTCGATGAGTTCTACGGCATCTAAAGGAGCAATCCGGGGGGCGGCCTATGGGATTCAGCGTCTCAGCGAGTGCAGCGATAATCTTCATTTCATTTTTAATGGTGGCTGGGACGCTCTACACAGCCTGGGACAACACCTACACCAACGTTCAGGCCGCCCAGGAGTATTGGTATGAGATGAGGCTTTCGAGGCTTCACTTTGATGTTAGTGATATTAGCGTCACCGCTTCGGGCGCCTCTGACATTGATGTCACCTTTAAGTATCGCGGTCAGACCCTAACCGGCGGGATTGCAATCCTCCACAACGGTGATTACGTGTCGTCTGTTGACCTCGGGTATCTGATTCCCGGTAAGTCTTACACGGTAACCGTCACCAACGGCGCCGATACCAGCGGCAATACCAACTACGTCCTGCTGGGCTTTGACAACGGATGTACGTTGCTGATTGAGTACTATTACGACACCGGTACGTCCACGTATAAGGTTGGCCCGTACTATATTCAATGCCCAACGGAGGTGAGCTAATGGCGGCAGGAGGGCCAGCGAGTGAGCTCATCATGTTCATCGTGGCAATACTCGTCGCCGGAAGCGTTGCCGGCGCTCTGGCCTACGTCACCAACGACATAGCCCACGGAATCAACGACAGGGGCGCGATGCTGGCCGACCGGCTGAGGACGGACTTCGCGATAATAAACGACCCGAACCACATTCCCGTAAGCGGAACCGGTCCCTACACCTACACGTTTTACATCAAGAACGTGGGCAAGGAGATAATCCCCTTCACGAGCGATGCCGTTCAGGTGTTCATAGACGGGAACCTCGTTCCAGCGAGCCAGCTCTCCTTTGAGGACACCAGCGGGAACACCATAACCTCCCTTCAGCCATACCAGGTTGGCGTGATTAAGGTAACCCTGGATACGGCTCTGACTTCAGGTCAGACCTACACGATAACTGTTGTCCTTGAGAACGGGGTCAAGAGGAGCCTTGTATTCACGGCTCCGTGAGCCACTGACCGGCTAAAATAAAGCGAGACGGTGGTGGTCACATTGGTCGAGGAACTGCTCAAGATAGAGCTCAAGGGCGACGAGCTTCACAGGCGTCTCGGCGGTGGAATCCCTGCCGGGACGATTATGCTCGTCGAGGGTGACAGGGGTAGCGGTAAGTCCATCTTCGTCCAGAGGCTCCTCTACGGGTTCCTCATGAACGGCTACACCGCGAGCTACATCTCAAGCCAGTACACCACCGTTGAGTACATAAAGCAGATGGAGTCCCTGGGCTATGGGATAATCCCTTTTCTAATCAGAAAGAAGCTCATATTCGTCTCCCTCTATCCCCTCCTGAGCGGTGTGAGCGAGAAGAGAAAGTTCCTGAGCAGGCTTTTTGGTGAGCCCCGCCTCTGGGAGCCCGACGTCATGATAATCGATTCATTCTCATCCCTCCTCTCGCGCGAGCAGGACCCGTCTGCCGTTAGGGACTTCCTCCTCTACGTGAAGAAGATGGCCTCACTTGACAAGGTGATTATACTCACCGCGAACACCGAGGAAATTGACCGCGACTCGCTCTTCGTCCTTGAAGAGGCCTCGACGATGCTCATAAGGCTGAGCGTGAAGGTCTTCGGTGGTGACCTGAAGAACTCCGCAACCATAGTCAAGTACAACAACGCCAAGGGCGTCTTCCAGAAGATTATACCCTTCCGCGTTGAGCCGAAGGTGGGGCTGATAGTAGAGATAGCGGCGGTGGTGTGATATGGCGCAGGTGGTCAGTGACACCCTTGAGGAGGCAATGGCGAGGAACCCCCACCTTCGCAAGTACGTTGACCAGTTTAGGAAGAAGTACGGCAAGATGCCGGAGTTCCACGCCCAGCTCAGCAGGGACATGAAGGAGATAATGTACCCCAACATCATCTACCCAGTGGGAGACCCGATATTCATCCACATCTACGCCGACCCCGCCACCGCCGAAAAGCGCTACATCGTCATCGAGCCAAGGATAGAGAGCAGGGAAGAGGAGGAGAAGTACAACAAAATCCGTGACAAAATCCTTGAGATAGCCCCGACCAGGGACATTCCGGAGGAGCAGGAGGAGTTTGAGAGGTTCCTCGATGCCCTCTTCGATGAGGCCGTCTTGAGCCTCGTCAAGTCCGGTAAGGGAAGCCCCTTCGGCAAGGGCCAGCGCTTCGTTATAACCAAGGATGAGATGGAGAAGTTCCGCTACCTCATCAAGAGGGACATCATAGGTATCGGACCCCTCGAGCCCCTCGCGAGGGACCCGTACATTGAGGATATCCACATCATCGGTGCCAACAACGTCTCCCTCGTCCACAAGATATTCGAGATGATGCAGACCAACATAACCTTCGGCGATGACGTCAAGCTCGCTGACTACTTCAAGAACATATCGGAGCGCATTGGAAGGCCCGTCAGCGACAGGAACCCGATAGTTGACGGTGCTCTACCAGACGGCTCCCGTATAAACATCATCTACTCGCCGGACATCTCCATCAAGGGTCCGAGCGCGACAATCCGTAAGTTCTCGGCGACGCCGATAAGCATCACCCAGCTGATAGCGTGGGGAACGCTCAGCGCAGAGGTCGCCGCCTACCTCTGGATAGCCCTCGAGTACGGTATGAGCGTCTTCGTATGTGGTGAGACGGCTTCCGGTAAGACCACCCTGCTGAACTCCATTATCCCCTTCATCAAGCCCGGTTCAAAGATATTCACCGCCGAGGATACGCCGGAGGTTCAGGTTCCCCACCCCGTCTGGCAGAGGCTCATCACGCGTGAGCGCGGTCCCGAGGAGAGCCGTGTTACCCTGTTCGACCTCCTCAAGGCGGCCCTGCGTTCGAGGCCGAACTACATCATCGTCGGTGAGATTCGTGGTGCCGAAGGAGCTATAGCGTTCCAGGCAATGCAGACCGGTCACCCGGTCATGAGCACCTTCCACGCGGGTGACATCAAGAAGATGATACAGCGTTTCACCGGCCATCCGATAAACGTCCCGATAACCTTCATTGACAACCTTAACATAGCGGTCTTCCAGCAGGCGGTCTACGTCAGGGGTAAGTTCCTGAGGAGAACGGTGAGCGTCGTCGAGATTGAGGGCTACTACGAGGAGCTCGGAGGAGTTGCGACGAGGAACGTCTTCGAGTGGGACCCCGTTGCGGACAAGCACATCTTCAGGGGTTTCAACAACTCCTACATCCTTGAGAGGAAGATAGCCGAGATTGCCGGCTACGAAGACCCCAAGGACATCTACAATGAGCTCTTCCTGCGCGCGAGAATCCTCCAGAGGATGGTCGAGCTCGGCATAACCAACTACTGGGACGTCTACAAGGAAATCAAGGCCTTCTACCTCAGGGGTCTCGAAGGCTTGAGCTTCAGG